>CACYCR010000190.1 GCA_902772935.1 Oscillospiraceae bacterium | reverse complement strand
TTCCCTCCTTCATAGTAATGATATCATAGGTACTCGAGTGACAAATTCCCGTCGGCACCAATGCAGAGGCATATATCAATATATATACACTGCATCTGACGTTCGTCAGAGGTGCAAGAAGATTTTGTCAGTTTCAGTTTTTCGTTCTCACGAAAAGCACGCTTAAAAAGCGTTTTTCATAACCGCACAGGCGATTATTTCTTGGCAGCCTTCGGACGCTTGGCACCGTACTTGGAACGAGCCTGCATTCTTCCGCTCACGCCCTGGGTATCGAGGGTACCGCGGACGATGTGGTAACGTACACCGGGAAGATCCTTAACACGGCCGCCGCGGATCAGAACAACGCTGTGTTCCTGAAGGTTGTGACCCACGCCCGGAATATAAGCGGAAACTTCGATTCCGTTGGTCAGACGAACTCTGGCGATCTTACGAAGTGCGGAGTTCGGCTTTTTCGGGGTCGCCGTTTTGACTGCCGTGCAAACACCGCGCTTTTGCGGGGAATTGTGGTCGGTCATGACGTTCTTCTTGGAGTTGAGACCCTTCAGAAGAGCGGGCGCCTTCGGCTTCTTGACAAGCGTTTCTCTGCCGTTGCGAACTAACTGGTTAAAAGTCGGCAAGGGATGGCATCTCCTTTCTTATAAATGTTATGGGCGGATTCACGCCGGAATACACCGCATACTCGAGTATTTTACAACAAAGATTCGATTTTGTCAATCCTTTTCTTTTCGTGAAATCTTTTTTTAAAAACTTTGTGAAATCAAGACAGATTGAACGAATTATTATTATCGCAGTTGTTGAAAATGCCGATAAAATGGTTGAAATCACCGCCCGCAAAGCGCGGCCTTCCTCACGAATATTGACAAGCGCTCCCCTGCTGTGGTATAATGCAGACAATATAAAGAAAGAAAGGAGCCTTGTATCATGTACGAATGTCCCTGCGGCTATGTTTATGATCCGGCAGTCGGCGATCCCGACGGCGGCATTGCACCGGGCACCAAATGGGAAGATATCCCGGAAGATTGGGTCTGCCCGATCTGCGGTCTCGGCAAAGACGCTTTTGCTGAAGCATAAATAATGATAGAAAACCAAAGAGCAGCCCGTTTGGCTGCTCTTTTCATAATTGTCGGTGTTTAAACTGCCGCCACCCGACGCAGTTCGTCGGCCATGTCGATCTTTTCCCATTGTACGCCGAGATCTTCTCTGCCGACATGACCATAGGCGGCAAGCTGCCGGTAGATCGGTGCGCGCAATTTCAACGTATCAATGATTGCTGCGGGGCGCAGATCAAACACCTGTTCAACGATCGCTTCGAGTTTGTCCTCGTCAATTTTTGCCGTACCGAAGCAATCCACCATGATGGACACCGGCTTTGCAACGCCGATGGCGTAGGCCAGCTGCACTTCGCATTTGTCGGCAAGACCGGCTGCAACAATGTTCTTTGCCACATACCGTGCCGCGTACGCCGCGCTGCGGTCCACCTTGGTCGGGTCTTTGCCGCTGAATGCACCGCCGCCGTGCCGGGCATAACCGCCGTAGGTGTCGACGATGATCTTTCTGCCGGTCAGGCCGCTGTCGCCTTGCGGGCCGCCGACCACAAAGCGGCCGGTCGGGTTGATGTAAATTTTTGTGTCGTCGCGCATCAATTCTGCCGGAATCACCGGGCGGATAACGTACTTCTCAATATCCGCGCGAATCTGTTCAAGCGACACATCAGCGCTGTGCTGCGAAGAAACAACAACCGCAGTTACCGCTACAGGCTTGCCATCGTCATATTCCACAGTAACCTGGCTTTTTCCGTCCGGCCGCAGATACGGCAGCGTACCGTTTTTGCGGACCTCGGTGAGCTTTTTCGACAGCTTGTGCGCCAGGGAAATCGGCAGCGGCATCAGCTCCGGCGTCTCATTGCAGGCGTAACCGAACATCATGCCCTGGTCGCCGGCGCCGTTGAGATTATAATCATCGTCCTCGCCGCCCTTGCGTTCCATGGAATTGTCCACACCGAGCGCGATGTCACCGGACTGTTCATCCAGTGCAACCAGCACCGCACAGGTGTTGCCGTCAAAGCCTTTTTCGCCGCTGTCATAACCGATGTCGCAGATCACTTTACGCGCAATGGCGGCAACGTCCGGCTTCGCCGTCGTGCTGATTTCGCCCATAATCAGCACCTGTCCGGTTGTTACGGTTGTTTCACAGGCTACACGGCCCATCGGGTCTTTTTCAAGAATTGCGTCCAGCACCGCGTCAGAAATCTGATCGCAGATCTTATCGGGATGTCCCTCTGTAACGGATTCCGATGTAAAAAGATGTTTTGCCATAATACTTTCTCCTTTGCACATTCCTTACGTTTCATCCAAAGTCATCCATAAAAAACGCGGTCCCGCCTACGGAACCGCAGAAAGAAACCTTATCTTTCGGCCGTTGCCGCAGGATTTAGCACCTTGCGCAGTCGGACACGCGTCAGCACGTTCCTTCCGGCAGGTTGCCGAGCTTCACAGGGCCTGTTCCCTCCGCTACTCTGAATAAGGAAATATTCAATTATTTTTACATTGCTATTATACACGGTTTTTCCGCTTTGTCAAGTCCTTCCGCAGAAGAAGCGCGTTGCGTACAGCTCAAACACCGCGGCGACGGTTGATTGCGTTGTTCATCTGCACGAACATCCGGGACAACGGCTTATAGATCAGCATCGTGATCAGTGTACAGAACAGCCCCTTTGCAATGGTAAACGGGATATTGAAAATCACCAGCGCTTTCCAGAGCGTATCAGCCATCGGCAGCAGTGCCTTGTATATGCCAAGAATGGTTTCCATGCCGCCGAAGAGTTGTGCATAAATGGGATAAATAATGAAATAATTCGTCGGGAAGCTGACCGCAGCCATCACAAGCGAGCCGAGAAGACAAGCTGCAAGCGCGCCGCCTTTGGTCTTGTGATGCTTATAAATCATACCGGCAGTAAACGCAAACGCTGCACCGAGAATGAAGTTTGACAGTTCACCGACAAAGCCGGACTGCGATACCAGCATATGCACGAGGTTTTTGACAAACGCGACGATCACACCGCCGGTCGGTCCGACGATAAACGCGGCGATCAATTCCGGAATATCGGAGAAATCCATTTTCAGAAACGACGGCACAATCGGAATGCCGAACTCCAGATATTGCAAAACAACAGCGACAGCGGACAGCATGGCGAGAATGACAAGTTTCGTGATGTTGCTTTTCGGGGTGGACTTTGCAGTGTTGGCGGTTTGTTCTTTCATATTTGATCCGACCTTTCAAAAAATAATTGTCGAGATCAGGGAAAGAAGAATGCCCGCGGATTTCTCCACGGGCAGAAAACTCATGCATTTTGAGTTCTTCTTCCATCCGGACTATCGCTGCAGAATCTCTGCAGGCACCGTCGGCTTCGGAATCGCACCGAATCGACCGGCTTTCGCCGGCTCGCAGGCTTGGCGGCATTTTGCCGCGTCACTGCCGGTGAGGAATTTCACCTCGCCCTGAAGACATGTTTATTATAGCACACTTTCGGCATTTGTCAAGCAAAAATCGATATCATTTTCAGCAGCCGCCGGCGGTACGATAACGTGCGCCCCGGCTGCCTTCGCAGCACCCGCGTTTGCCAGGCAAGCTGGCAGACGTCGAGAAAGGCAGCCAGAAGGTGCGTTTCTCGCCCCGAAGCTGTACGTGGGTACCGCGAGAGGGCGAGAACGCGCCTAATTTGCAATTATAATCAACAAACCATTTCTATTT
>CACYCR010000189.1 GCA_902772935.1 Oscillospiraceae bacterium | reverse complement strand
TTAGGGATTCGAACCCTAGGTACTTTCGTACACAGCATTTCGAGTGCTGCACCTTCGACCACTCGGACAACTCTCCATTGCCCAAAAATTTTAACAGATTCCGCGCGACTTGTCAACCGTTTGCGCGTATTTTTCCAAAAAAATCTGCCCGGTACAGTTTTGCACCGGGCATTGCTGTTATTCGTAGTGCGCACGTTCACCGCCGATGTACTTCGGGCGGGTACGGGCGGCCGTGATGCGTGCCTCACCGATGTGGTCCACCGAAAGGCGGAGCGGCACGGCAACGTGCTTGAGGTGCATTCCGATGAGCGTCAGACCGATGTCCAGTCCGGCATCCGCTTTGATGTACTCCACAGCAACGGGATCGCTGAATCGGTTCCATGCCGTCGTGGCGAATGAGCCGCCGGCTTTGGGCTGCGGAACGACGCTGACGATTTCGTATCCGCGGCGCTCTGCCGCTGCGCGTTCCATGATCAGCGCGCGGTTGAGATGCTCGCAGCACTGTGCGGCGAGGTCGATCCCCCGGTCTTTGAGTACGGGATAAATGCCGGCAAAGGCGGCTGCGGCCGCTTCGAGGGAAGAATCATGTCCGATTTTTCCGCCGACAATTTCACTGGACGAACAGCCGACCACAAGCAATTGTCCTGCCTGCAGCCCCGCTGCTTCGATCAGTTCTTTTGTTGCGGCTGCTGCCGCGTTGGTAATTTCCGTCATGGAAAATGCGCCTCCGAGATTACAGATGAAATTTTGATTTGATATGAAAACGGTCCGACGCTGCCGCAAGCGGCAGAAATACAACAACATTCGCTGCGCCCTGAATCCCGTTCTGCAACAGCGTGGACACCGCCGTCGCGAGTGCGCCCGCCGCCGGCATGCCGTACGCCGTAACGCCGAGAACGAATTCCGTAACTGCATACAGCAGCAGATTCAGCGCCGCGGCAAGAAGGACACCGATAACGTTGCGCTTACAAAGCAGCTTCGGTGTCTTGGATGAGAGCAGCAATGCCATGCATGCTTTGATGAGTACGGTCGGCAAGATATAGATCGGGAAACCGCTGATGAGATCTGCCAGTCCCCCACCGACCGCAGCCGCAGCCGCAGCGTACGGTTCCGGCAGCAGAACGGCACACAGAAAGATCACCGCGTCACCGAGGTGGATGTAGCCGGTCTGCCCATACGGAATGTGAATGAGATAGATAAAGATTGCCGTCAATGCCGCAAATAAGCCGGCAAACGACAACCGGGTCAGATTTTGATTTTTCATGAGTTCTTGATTTCCTTTCCGAAAAATGATGTTTCAGGAAATCAGGTGTGTTCGTCCGAAACGATAGTTCTGACGAACAAGAAGAACAAAGATTCTTTGCAAGGGACATCTCCTCCTTTTCTGCCTACTTGTTCGATAGGTTTATTGGATTATACACCCGCCGCAAAGAAAAGTCAACCCTTTAGTCAAATAAAATATCGCTTACAACCAGAAGAACAGCAGACGCAGAATCGAACGATTGGCGCGGTAGGTATTCCGGATCAGATCGCGCAGATAACGATACGTCGTTCTGGACATAACAACACCTCCTCACAGAAACAAAAGAGCCGCTGCCCCGCAACGACTCCTTGCACTTCAGATCACACTGATCTATGGCCCGAAGATCAGTGGTTCCTTAATCTTCCGCTTTGTTGAACAGGGATTTAAAGAAGTTCGCGATTTTTTCAAGCAGATGTGTGATATCCTTCCAAAAATCAAGCAAACTCATTTCCTTCATGTTTTCTTTCATGGTTTTTTCTTCTTCCATTGTCAAGCACCTCCGTTTCTGAGCTATGTTTATTATATACCCGCGCAGCTTACTTGTCAACTGTTTTGCTGCGTGCTTTGTGATGTTTGATCGTCAGAATGATCGGAATGAGCGACAGCAGAACCACTGCCGCACCGACGATGAAAATGTTGCCGTTCGGCACATATTGCATCTGTCCACTCGCCTCCTCCAGGAAGGTCTCTCCGCTCGTTTTGACAACGGCCTGACCGATGAGGGAACCGCCGATCATCGGAATCAGTACGAAGAACAAAATCCAAATGCCCTCGAACTGGCCTTTGGCATTGGCGGGATAGAGCTGCTTTGCCCAAACCTTTGTCGTTTGCAGAATGCCGACATAACCGACGCCGACAACAAAAATGCCGAGCCAGATGCGCAGATTGAAGATTGCCGTGGGATCAACATCCGCCGCCTTGATCGGGAAGAGGATCAGCAGGCCGATGATGTTGATGAGGACAGCCGCGATCGAAATGTACGGATGCTTGTTCTTGTTGATCAGAATACCGATCGGAATGGCCGTCAGCATGGCAAGCACCAGCGGCACCGCCTCAATGATGCCCATCATATCGGCGGAATAGCCGAGATAGTAAATCAGATAGTTGCCGATATAGGCAAAATACACGTTGAAGCCGATGAAGAACACGGCGATTGCCACATGGACCAGCACAAGCTCTTTCAGCTTGAAAAAGCGTTTGAAATTGAAGACACTGAAAAACTGGTGCCAGAAGCCGCCGTCTTTGTTCGGTGTGACGTCGTCGTTCTTATTCAGTGTCAGCATGGAAAGCAGACCGAACAGAATCACGAACACGCCCATCACAACGAACAGCAGCATATAGTTGTCATTCTCACCGACCAGCAGGCCGCCGACTACGGTGCCGATGATGGTACCGAGCACCGGCTGTGTTGCCAGTGCCGCGCCGATCTGCCCGCGGTTCTTGTCGGTCATGATGTCATTCATCCAGGTGTTGTAGCCGGCGTCGTTACCCATGGAGCCGAAGAAGCTCATCACGGTATCCGCAAGGACAACGCTGACTGCCAGCAGCAGATACAACTCTTTGCTGATGAACTGTGTCAGACCGAATGCAATCGTGAAAATACCCCACAGGATGTAGCCCCAGGAAATGAAGGTGCGTCGTTTTCCGGTGCGGTCCGCCCACGTACCGAAAAAGAAGGTGGAAAACGTGGTTGCGGCGGCGGAGCAGATCAGCATGCCCGTGATGATGGACGGATCCTTGCCGATCTTTGCGTAAACAAACGTGTTGAACCATTGGTTTTCCATGTTCCAGCAGATCTGTCCGGCAAGGCCGAGACCCCAGACCAACAGCCACATGGAGAATCCGGATCGCTTTTTTTGCAGTGTATTTTTCGGCATATGACTCCCTCATTTCTCGCAAGTTTACTTCCATTGTAAGCCGCAAAAATCCATTTGTCAATTGTTGAAGTCGATAAAAAAACGCCGCGGTTTTTGACAACAAAACCGCGGTGTTTATAGGTGTTACATAGCAAAATGCGAGACGTCGATGAACGTGTACGCCTGTCCGTCTTCGTCATAGGTATCAATTGTGCCGACCACAGAGATGGTCTCATAATCCGGGATGGTGTCCGGCACAGCGTCGCCGTAAAACTCAATGCCCCAGGCAGCGCAGCAGCCGGTCGTATCGAAACCGAGCAGGTTGTTATAGGTCTTTTGCGTCGCTTCGGAAAAATACGCCTCGTACGTACCGGAGACACGAATGGTCTTACCGATGTATGACTTCGGGTCATTGGCAATCGTCTGCATCTGTGTCGTCACCGTGGTTTTGTCCTTACCGGCAAGATCAATATCCACTGTATAGCCATCCAGCTGTGCGGCAGCGGCTGCCTCGCCGGCGGCGTCTTCGCTGACCGCCATGGAGGACAGCGTCGTCCCATCATCTGCGGGCGTATTTGTGGAAACGGGTGTGCCGGTGTCGGTACTGCCGACCGTGGCGGCGGTTGTATCCGGCTGCGTGTTTTTACCGCAGGCGGCAAGCGTTGTCAACAGCGACAGCGCAAGCAATATCACAAGAATTTTTTTCATCGCTTTGTACCTCTCTTGATCGCGTCAATGATGATGCAAATAACAAACGCCAGCAGATCGGCGGCAACAATTGTCGAGCCAACCGGCGTCGAAAAGATTATGGCAAGCAGAATGCCGAATACCGCGCAGAAAACGGAGATGATCGCCGCGCTGATGATCACGCCCCGGAACGACCGGAACAGCCGCATGGCACACAGCGCCGGGAACACGATCAGTGCGGAGATCAGCAGCGCACCGACCAGGTTCATCGAGATCACGATGACGACCGCCGTGATCACGGCAATCAGCAGATGATACGCGGTGACCTTTGTGCCGGTTGCTTTAGCAAAGTCTTCGTCAAACGTCACGGCAAAGATCTGATTGTGGAAAAAGATGTAAACAAAGATGACTACCGCTGCCAGCGTTGCGCAAAGGATCACGTCGCTTTCTCGCAGCGTCAGGATCGATGTTGAGCCGAACAGGATCGAGCAGACGTCACCGCTGAGATTCGACGACGACCCGGAGAACAGATTCAGCAGCAAATAGCCGAGCGCGAGCGATGAGACCGAAAGCATGGCAATGGCGCTGTCACCGCCCAGCTTTCGTTTTCCGCCGCGCAGCAGCAAAACCGCCGTCAGCACGGTGACCGGCATGGAAATATACACCGGCGTAAGGGAAAAGATCATCGCAACGGTCATTGCGCCGAACGCCACGTGTGACAAGCCGTCACCGATCATGGAATACCGCTTGAGCACAAGCGTGACGCCGAGCAACGCCGCGCACAATGCGATCAGGATCGCGACGATCAATGCAAATTTTACGAATTTGAACTGGGTGAAATAGGCATCCAGCTTAGCGGGCGCGGCCTCCAATGCAACGCCCATACTTTGAAATACGGAGCGGATGTTTTCCAGCGCGGAAGAGACCGTTGTGTCGTGTGCGTTAAGCATCGCTGTCACCCGCCTTTCCGATAAAGAGCTTCCCAAGCTCCGACGCGCGGTAATCTTCCGTCGTGCCGAAGAAATTGGAGCCGCGGCTGACCTGCAGAATGTGATCGGCATAAGTCAGCGCCGCCGAAAGATCGTGCGAGACCATGATGATCGTGATCCCGTCTTCTTTGTTGAGCCGCCCAATGAGCGCGTACAGATCCGCCGTCACCAACGGGTCCAGACCGGCAACCGGCTCGTCAAGCACGATGACCGACTTTGTTGCACAGAGCGCCCGCGCCAGCAGCACGCGCTGCTGCTGTCCACCGGAAAGGGCACGATAGCTTTTGCTCTGCAGCTTTGTGATGTCCAGGCGTTCCATCCATTTTTTCGCGGTCTGTTTCTGCGCGCCGGAATAAAACGGGCGCAGACCGCTGCGATTCAAGCAGCCGGACAACACGACCTCGCGGACCGTCGCGGGAAAGTCCCGCTGAATCTCCGTCTGCTGCGGCAGATAACCGATCTCGTTCTTTTTGAGGGCGCCCGCGTAGGTGATCTTACCGGACAGCGGCGTCTGCAAGGACAGCAGCGTTTTCATCAAGGTGCTTTTGCCTGCGCCGTTTTCGCCGACGATGCAAAGATAATCTCCCGCGTGCACAGCAAAGGACAAATGCTCCGCAACCGGTTTGCCTTCGTAGCCGACGGCGACATCTTCAAATCGAAGCAGTTCCATCAGTTCAGCACCTCTTTCAAAACGTCCAGATTCGATTCCATAACAGAAAGATAGGTCACGCCGTTTTTGATGTCGTCAGCGCTGACGGACTGGCAGGAGTTGAGCACACGAATCTCGGCGCCGGTCTGCGCGCTGACGGATTGTGCAACGGCGCTGTCGCTGCCTTCAATCATGAGAATATAGGGCAGCGCCTTGTCTTTTGTTGTTTGCACAAGCATGGCGAGCGTGTCAAAGCTGGCCTCCGTTTCCGCAGAGCAGCCGGAAAACGCGGCATAGCACTCCAGGTCATAGTCCCGCTGCAGATAGCGGAACGGGAACCGGTCGGCAAACAAAAGCACCTTGCGCTTTGCGCCGGCAATCGTTTCGGCGTATTGCGTCTCCAGCGCCGCAAGCTGTTTGTTATACGCCGCAGCGTTCGCACGGTACACCTGTGCGTTGTCCGCGTCAACAGACGCGAAAGCCTCGGCAATGGCATTCACCATATCCTGCGCATTTTTGAGTGACGTCCAGATATGTTCGTCCAGTTCGGGGCCGTCCGTCTCCGGTTCTTCTTCCTCTTCCTGCATACCGGGCAGCGCTTCTTCTTCGGCAGCGTCCACCGTTTCCATCAGCGCAATCGCCTGCAGCGCTTCATTTTCAGCGGAGGCGAGCACGCCCTCCACCCAGTCGTCGGATTCACCGCCGACAAAAAAGAACAAATCCGCATTGGAGATGCGCAGGATGTCGTCCGTTGTCGGGCTGTAGCTGTGCAGATCCGTCTTCGAATCCAGCAGCAGGGAAAGGTTCACCTTGTCGCCCGCAACAACGCGGCAAAAGTCGTAAATCGGGAAGATCGTCGCCACAACATTCGGCTTTTCCGGATCGGACACCGTCGGCGTCTGGGCTTTGCCTTCGGGCGACACTTTGCCGCAGGCTGCAAACACGCTCACAGCCAGCAGCAGACACAAAAATATACAGATTGCTTTTTTCATCAGTACAGTACTCCTTTATCATTTAATGCTTGGAAAAGAGTACCATACTCAGGTGGTAAGCTTTGTTTTGAGGGTGATCGGGGTCATTCTTTGTTCGCTTTGCCGCATCCGCACAGGAAGGGTCACCGTTGCGAACAGCAACAGCAGCAGCAACAGCGCAGCCGCCTTGACAGACGCGTGTGCTGTCTGCAACAGCGCCGGCGCTTTCGCGGCAATGGCGCAAAGCACACAATGTGCGGCATCGCTTTCATGTGTATGCGTCGGATAGGCATACAGTGCGCAGATACAAATCAGCGAGAGCAAAAGACCGAGCATCAGAGCCACAGCGACCAGCCTTTGCAGGCGTTTCATGCGAATACCCCCTTTGAAAGATGATGATATATTGTAGCATAAGACGGCGGCAAAGTCAATTCTTTCCGTTGTCGGAATCACCTGTTAAATTTTATTAAATAAACTTTAATTCTCCCTAAAAAGCGACGTGATCCGACCCTCTCGTCCCGCGTTTTCAGACTTGACAAGGCGGCTTTCGCGGTGTAAAATAAATAGGCAAAAAAGAATGCATGCCCCTGTGCTGTCCGGCACAGGGCAATTTGTCGTGTCTGACAACAGCAAAGGAGACCCCTATGACCGGCTTTACCAAAGTACTGACCACCTGCGATGAGTTTCGTTCCGTCTGCAAGAACGCGCAGACCGGCGCACTGCCGATGGGCCTGCTCGGCCTCTCCGGCGTACACAAGGCGCATTGGATTTCCGCCCTGTGCGATACGCTGCAAAAAAAGGCGCTGATTCTTTGCGCGGATGAAGGCGCGGCAACCCGCCTTTGCGAAGACCTCAACCGGTTTTCCGACAATGCCGTGCTGTATCCTGCCCGGGATTTTCATTTTCGGACAACAGAGAGCGCTTCACATGAATACGAGCAGCAGCGCATCGGCGTCCTCTCCCGTATGCAGGCAGACGACTGCCGCTTTGTGGTCTGCAGCATCGACGCCGCCTGTCAGCGAACGATCCCGCGTGCTGAACTGAAAAAGCGCAGTCTGCGCCTGACGGTCGGGCAGGAGATTGAAGTGCAAAGCGCCGTTTCCGTGCTGCTGTCTGCCGGTTATGTCCGCTGCGACCAGGTGGAAGGCACCGGGCAGTTTTCTTTGCGCGGCGGCATCCTCGATTTCTTTCCGCCGCACCTGCCCGCACCGCTGCGTGTGGAGTTCTGGGGCGACACTGTGGACAGCATCAGCAGCTTCGACTTGGAAAGTCAGCGGCGCACGGATCAGCTGGACACCGTTTCCCTGACGCCGGCAACCGAAGTTCTGTTTGACAGCGATGAAGCTCTGTGCAGCGCGCTCAAAACCTACGCCGCGACCGTCAAAGGCAAGGGCAGCGTCAAGGTCAAAGAGCAATTGCGCGGCGACATCGAAAAGCTCGAGAACGGCGTACGCCTCGCCTGCGTGGACCGCTATCTTGCCCTGGCATACAACACACAGGAGACCGTTTTTGATTACGCTGCCGACTGGCTGCTGTTTGTCAGCGAGTCCGCCGGCGTCAAGCAGCACTTTGAAAATGCAGACCAACTGCTGCAGGAAGATGTGAAATGTATGCTCGAAGAGGGCTGCCTGACCGCCGACCTCACGTGCTTTACGCTGCAATGGCCGCAATTGCTGCAGCAATATGAACGCAGCGGGGCAATCTTCCTTGACAATCTTGCGCGCGGCAGCTTTGATCTGCCGGTCAAAGCCCTCATCTCCATGGAGGCAATGCAGGCGGCGCCGTGGGACGGCACACTGAGCTATCTGACGGAAGACCTGCATGGCGCGTATCAGGCAAACGCCACCGTTGTCGTCGCCGCCGGTACCGAAAAGAACGCAAAAGAACTCGCGTACGATCTGGAGACCGAAGGGTTCAAGGCGCACTATTTCCCGGTGATCCCGGCGGAATTTCCGAAGGGGTACGTCAGCATCATTGCCGGCGTCTTCTCCGGCGGCTTCGCCTATCCGACGCTCAGATTCACACTGTTCTCCCACCGCAAAACCGGCGGCACCGCTGCGAAAAAACAGCGTCGCCGCTTCAAAGCCGGAAAATCCATTGCCGGACTCGAGGAACTGTCCCGCGGCGATTACGTTGTCCATGCACTGCACGGCATCGGCATTTTCGACGGCATCCGGACCATGACCGTGGATGGCAAAGTCAAAGACTTCATCAAGATCAATTTCCGCGGTACGGATGTGTTGTATCTGCCGGTTACGCAGCTGGACCTGCTTTCCAAATACATCTCCCCGAAAGATACAGACCGGCCGGTCAAGCTCAACCGGCTCGGCGGTGACGAGTGGAAGCGGACAAAATCCCGCGTCCGCGCCGCAGTCAAGGACATGGCGGCACAACTGACCGCGATCTACGCCAAACGCATGCATTCCGGCGGCTTCGCATTTTCGCCGGACATTGATATGCAGAACGATTTTGAACGGCGGTTCATCTTTGATGAGACCGATGATCAGCTTGCCGCGATCAACGACATCAAGCGCGACATGGAGCGCCCGCACCCGATGGACCGGCTGCTGTGCGGCGACGTCGGTTTCGGCAAAACGGAGGTTGCACTGCGCGCGGCCTTCAAATGCGTCGCCGACGGCAAGCAGTGTGCCATCCTTGTACCGACAACGATTCTCGCGTTTCAGCATTATCAGACCATTCAAAAGCGCTTCGACGGATTTCCGATCGAAATCGAAATGCTCTCGCGCTTTCGTTCGGTCAGCGAGCGCAACAAAATCAAAAAGCGTCTTGCCGCCGGTACAGTCGACATCGTTGTCGGCACGCACGCCATCATTGCCAAAAACGTCGAATTCAAAGATCTCGGGCTGCTGATCGTGGATGAAGAGCAGCGGTTCGGTGTGGCGCAAAAAGAAAAGCTCAAGGAACGCTTTCCGCTGGTGGACGTGCTGACGCTCTCGGCAACGCCGATTCCGCGTACGCTGAACATGGCGATGACCGGCATTCGCGATATGTCCATTTTGGAAATGCCGCCCGCCGACCGGCACCCGGTACAGACCTATGTGATCCCGCACGATCTCGGTGTACTTTGCGAAGCAATGGACCGCGAACTGCGCCGGGGCGGACAGGTCTATTATCTGCACAACCGCGTGGAATCCATTGAGTGTACCGCCGCAAAAATCAAGCAGCTTCTGCCCGATGCGCGCATCGGCATTGCCCACGGAAAAATGAATGAAGACGAACTCAGCGAAATCTGGCGGCAGCTGCTGGAAAATGAAATCGACATTCTCGTCTGTACAACGATCATCGAAACCGGCGTGGATGTGCCGAACGCCAACACGCTCATCATTGAAGACGCTGACCGTCTCGGTCTTGCGCAGCTCCATCAGATCCGCGGCCGGGTCGGCCGCTCCGCCCGCCGCGCCTTCGCCTATTTCACCTACCGGCGCGACAAACAGCTTTCCGAAGAAGCGCAGCGTCGTCTGTCTGCAATCCGGGAATACACAGAGTTCGGTTCCGGATTCCGTATCGCGCTGCGTGACCTGGAGATTCGCGGCGCAGGCAACGTCCTCGGCGCGCAGCAGCACGGTCACATGGAGGCTGTCGGCTATGAAATGTACCTGCAGCTGTTGTCGGAAGCCGTTGCGGAAGAGACCGGCGCAGATGCACCGACGCCGGAACCGGAATGCCTCATTGACGTTGCGATCGACGCACACATTCCGGAAACCTATATTGATTCCAACCGCAGCCGCATCGCCATGTACAAGCGCATCGCCTGCATCCGCACAAATGCGGATGCCATGGACGTGCTCGATGAGTTCATTGACCGCTTCGGCGAGCCGCCGCAAAGTGTACGCGGATTGATTGACATTGCGCTGATTCGCGCCCGTGCCGCCGCGCTCGGCATCACGGAAATCACACAGCGCGGCGCAGCACTGCTGGTCTTTCTTGATCCGCTCGAGCCGATTTATCTTGCAACGCTCGGCAAATGGATGCGCGGCCGCGTGATGGCAAGCGCCGCCAAGACAAAGCCGTATCTTTCCGTCCGTCTGCAGAACCAGACCGTAACGGATGCACTGCTCGAGGTGATCAAACTGCTGGAATTCGCGCAGGAAGAAAAGAAAAAAATGCAAGGTTCGCCGTAAATATGCAGAAAAACATTTGCTTTTATCCGTTAAAGAGAGTATAATATGCATGTTACAGAATCAAAAGGAGATGAACCCATGAAAAAATCCAACATCGTTCTCGGCGCACTCGGCGCTGCAGCCGTCGGCAACGCCGTACACGCTGCGTTTTACCGCCCGAAAAAGATGCAGGCGCCGCCGCTGCAGAAAGAACAGGTCCATGTCGACCGTTATCGCAAGCACCTGACAAGCGCCATTCAGATCAAAACAATTTCGCACCGCGACCCGGATCAGGTCGACTGGAACGAATTCAAAAAGCTGCGTGACTTCTTTGATGAGGCCTATCCGCTGGTCAAAGAACATCTCACCCGCGAGATCGTTCCGCCGTCAAACCTCGTCTACCATTGGAAAGGTACCCGCAGCGACCTTGACCCGATCGCACTGCTCGGACATCAGGACGTTGTCCCCGTCTCCCGCGGTACGGAAGGTGATTGGAAGCATCCGCCGTTTGAAGGTTTTGACGACGGAGAGTTCATCTGGGGCCGCGGCGCTCTCGACATGAAGAACCATGTGATCTGCGTGCTGGAAGCGGTGGAATCACTGCTGGAAGACGGCTATCAGCCGGAACGCGACGTCTATCTGCTCTTCGGCGACAACGAAGAGATCGTCGCCAACGATCAGAACGGTGCGCACGACATCATGGACTATCTGCGCAAAAAAGGCATCCATCTTGATGCCGTACTGGATGAAGGCGGCGCCATGCTGCCCGTCCATGTACCCGGCGTTCTGAACAACAAATACCTCGCAGGCATCGGCATTGCGGAAAAAGGCTTCACTGATATTGAGATCGCCGTCAACGCAAAAGGCGGCCACTCTTCGCAGCCGCCGAAGCACTCCGCTGTCGGCATTCTCGCTGACGTCATCAAGGACCTCGAGAATCATCAGTTCAAAGCCTCCTTATCCGGCCATATGAAGTCACTGATCGATTCTGTCGGCCGCAGCTGCACCTATCCGATCCGCCTGATCACCTGCAATCTGCCGCTGCTGTATCCGCTGCTGCTGCAGGTTGCAAAGCAGATCCCGCCGGCCGCCTGCATGGTGCGCACCACGACCGGCGTCACCATGACGCAGGGCAGCCCGCAATCCAACGTTTTGCCGCAGCGTGCGTCCATTACGGTCAACTTCCGCGCCATGCCCGGCGTCTCGACCGAAGACATTGTCAGGCACATCAAAAAGGTCGTCCGCAACAAAAAGATCGAAGTGAACGTCCTCAACAGCAAAGAGGCGTCGTCATTCTCACCGACGGATTCCCGCGCGTTCAACATCATCGCGCGCATTTGCAAACAGATTGAACCGAACGCCATTGTCGCACCGTTCCTTGTGATGGGTGGCACCGACGCATGCAACTATGAACCGATCTGCGAAAACATTTATCGCTACGCGCCCTTCCGCGCCAGCACGGAGTTGCTGCTTTGCACCCACGGCACAAATGAGCGCATCCCGATCTCCTGCATGGAAGACGCACTGATCTTCTTCAAAAATTACATCCGTGACTGCAGTGCGGAATAAGGATATTGCAGAACAAGGCCACTCTTTTGGGGTGGCCTTGTTTCTTATGAAACACGCACATTGCAGCGAATCTGCACGCAAAACTTGCAACTGCACGGATTTTGTGTTATAATGAAATGATTATATATGCAAACAACAAAGGAGCCGGTTATGAATACCATTCGTCTTCATCTGATCCGCCACGGTCTGACGCAGGGCAATCTGGACGGGCTGTATGTCGGGCACACGGACCTGCCGCTGTGCGAACAAGGCAGATTGCAACTGAAAGAAATGAAGGAAACCTATCGCTACCCCGATTGCGGCGTTGTGTTTTCCAGTCCCCTTTCCCGGTGTCTTGAAACGGCAAAAATTCTGTTTCCCGCTGTCAAGCCGATCGAAATGGACGCGCTGATTGAATACGACTTCGGTGAATTTGAAGGCCGCAGCGCAGAGGAACTGCATAAAAAGCAGGCGCTGTTTGACCGCTGGCTCAGCGGCGAACCGGATGTGAAGCCGCCCTTTGGCGAAAGTAACGCGGAATTTGCAGAGCGCGTCTGCAACATCTTCGTCCACATCGTAGAGGGGTTGCTCAAGACGAACACGCAAGACGCCTGCATCATCACGCACGGCGGCGTACTGATGACGATCCTTTCCAACTTCGGCATACCCGAGGCAAAGCCGACCGACTGGCTCACGCCCTCCGGCTGCGGCTATACGGTGCGCATCGATCCGATCCTCTGGATGGCCGGACAAAAGGCCGAAGTCATTCAGGAACTGCCCGCATCACCCCAGGAGGCGGCAGACAATTATTACGACGGTTGGGATTACTACCCGGCAGACGACGACTTTGACATCAGCGAATATATTGACGAGTGAGGCAAGCTTATGCAACTTCTGGTACTGGGCGACGTGGTGTCGCAAAGCGGCTGCGACTTTCTGCAAAAAAAGCTGGCCGCATTCAAGCGCTTTGCGCACATTGACGTCTGCATTGCCAACGGCGAAAACGCCGCCAAAGGCAACGGTCTGACGCCACAGGTCGCACGCACACTGTTCAGCGCCGGCGTGGACCTCATCACAACAGGCAACCACGCGTTCCGCCGGCGGGAAATGTTCGATCTTTACGACAGCGACCCTGCCATCCTGCGGCCATACAACTTTCCCGCAAGCACGCCCGGCAAAGGCGTCGGCATTCTTGACTGCGGGCGCTTTCGCGTTGCGGTCATCAATCTGATGGGCACCATGTACCTCGAAGCGCTGGGCAATCCCTTTGCCGCCGCAGACGCCGCCTTGAAAGAGACTGACGGCTGCCGGATCATTCTCGTGGACTTCCATGCGGAAGCGACCTCGGAAAAGCTCGCCATGGGCTATTACCTCGACGGAAAGGTTTCCGCTGTCGTCGGTACGCACACCCATGTACAGACGTCGGATGAACGGGTGCTGCCCGGCGGCACGGGGTATATCACCGACCTCGGCATGTGCGGTGCGCAGAATACGGTGCTCGGTGTCAAAAAAGAGCTGGTCATTGAAAAATTCCGCACCCATCTGCCCGTGCGCTTTGACACGGAAGAAAGTGAAGACTGCAGCATGGAAGGCTGCATCTTTGACATTGATGAAAAAAGCGGTCTGTGCCGAAGCGTACAGCGCATCCGCCTGACCTGATTCATCACCGCAGCAGATCTCTCTGCTGTATATACAGCATATCATCCGCACCCTTTTCCGTGCGGCATCGTCCAAAAAGGAGGCTCCCGATGAAAAGAATCTCCGCGCTGCTTTGCGCGCTGCTGCTTGTCACGCTGTGCAGCTGCGGCAAAACGCCGGCCGCGCCGGAAGAAACAACTTCTGCGCCGCCCGAAACCACCGCGGCAACCGACGTGACAACTGACACGCCGACCAAAAAGGTCGTTTTGCCCTACACCTCGACTGACACGCTGAATCCGTTTCAGACCGAAAGCACCCACAATCATGATCTGTCCACATTGCTGTTTGATTCCTTGTTCCGGGTCGATGACATGTTCAACGCCATCCCCTCTCTCGCAACGGACATTCAGCTTGACGATACAACCGCAACCGTGACGCTGCGCGATGACATCCGCTTTTCCAACGGCGATTTGCTGACGGCACGCGACGTTGTGTATTCCTTCGGGTACGCAAAAGAAAGCCCGTTTTACAAGGCGCGGCTGCTGAACATTTTCAACTGCACCGTTTCCGATGAAACCACGGTCAGCTTTGTTTTGCTTTCGCCGAATGTGGATTGCGCAAACTGTCTGGATTTTCCGATTGTGAAATTCGGCACTGCAACCAATGATCACCCTGTCGGCAGCGGCCGCTATATCCTCAAGGGCAAAGGCAGCCATATGCAGCTTGTCCGCAACGAGGACACTGCGGCGAACGAAGAAATGGAGCAGCAGACCATCTCGCTGCTGGACATCAGCATGCGCGAAAACAAACACTATCTGCTGCAGATCGGCGATTTGTCCTGTCTGTTCTGCGACCCGGAAACGGAGACCAACCGCATCATCTCCGCGCACACGGCACAGATTCCGTTGAACAACCTCGTCTATCTCGGTTTCAACAGCAAGGATTCCGTCCTGCAGGATCCCGCACTGCGTCGTGCGATCAGCGCTGCCGTTGACCGCACAGCGCTCATTGACGACATCTACGGCACGAACGCCACCGTCGCCGAAACGCCCTTCAACCCCAATTGGAGCAAACTGCCGCCAGCAGACGATACCGAACGGCCGACGCAAAGTGCTGCGGTATCTGCTGCCGATCTGCTGAACAAAGCGGGCTACCGCTTCGCCTACAGCACTTCCACGGTGCGCAGCAAGAATGACGAACTGCTCTCGCTGACATTTCTGGTCAATGAAGAAAACGAACACCGGGTCACGCTTGCACGCCGCATTGCGTCAGCGCTCGAAGACCTCGGTATCGATATCAATCTGCAGGTCCTCTCCTTTGAAAGCTATCAGTCCCAACTGCAGTCCGGCGCGTTTTCCATGTATCTCGGCGAAGTCAAGCTGACGCCCGACATGGATCTGTCCGTCTTTTTCGATGATGACGGCGCCTTGCGCTACGGGATCGGCGAACTGCAGGTGGTCAAGGATGCGCTGCGCGATTATCGGCGCGGCACGATTGACGTACCGACGTTTATTAAGGTCTTTGACGAAACGCTGCCGTTCCTGCCGCTGTGCTACCGGAACGCGGTCATGTTCTACACCCGTACCCTCAGTTATGAGGGCACCGGCAGCGAGAGTGACGTTTACGCCAACGCCTATTCCTGGGGCATCTCATAAAGGAGAAATAATTTTTGCAATCGGTGTTCCGTCTGAAAATTTTCGGACGCATCGGCGCATACTCTTTTTGTGAAAGCACAAAAAGGAGTGAGGTCGATGACCGACAGTGAAAAAACCGTTCGTGCGTTGTTTTGCGCATTCAACAAACTGACCGCGGCGCGTGCCGCGCTGGACGCTTGGAACTTCTTTCCCGTCGCCGATTTTGATACCGGCTCCAACCTTTGCCGCACATGGAAAGCGGGTGTGGAAGCCATCAAACGGGACGAATCGCTCAGCGTCTGCGAACTGCTTGAACGCGCGGCAAAATCCATGCTGCGCTTTTCCAAAGGCAACGCCGGCGCCATTTTGGCCGCGTTATGCAAGGGCTTTTCCGAAGCAGTTACCCTGCGCGGCAGGTTGGACAGCGCAGGACTCGAAGATGCGTTTTCCCGTGCTGCCGCGCGCGCATACACGCTGCTGCCCGACCCTGTGACCGACGGCACAATGCTCGGTCTTGTGCAGCACTGCAAACAGCAGGCCGCAACCTGCAAAACCTGCACCCTGCCGGAAGCCTGGCGGCTGCTTGCCGCCGCGACCCACACATATCTGCAGCCGAAGGATCCGCCGGATCCCGGTGCGCTGGGGTTGTCTTTGATCCTTGACGGCGTCAGTGAATTTCTCAGCAACGGCGTCGATGCCGTACAGGAGAACAACATTCTCTTTTCCAAACACGGCGCCAACGCCGGCTACACCTATGCAGTCTCATGTGCCGTTCTTTCCAAAGCGCCGGTCACACCGGATGTTCTGCTGCAAAAGCTGCAGCCGCTCGGCGACGCCGTACAGGTGAACCGGCGAGCCGACATTTTCTTTTTTTCGCTCAAAACCAATCAGCCGGACCGTGTATTGGCAGCTGCCATGCGCTTCGGCAATCTGACAGATATTTCGATTGAAAACTGCGTTTATCAACGCGTCTGAACCGAGGTGAATCCCATGAACGGCTTCGACATGGATGTCCAGTTTATCAAAGGCGTCGGCGAGCAGCGTGCAAAGCTGCTGAACAAGCTCGGCATCTATACGGTATATGACGCCGTTCATTTTTATCCGCGGCGCTATCTCGATTTCAGCGTCTTCACTCCAATCGCCGCCCTGCAGCCGGGTGAAACTGCCTGTGTCAAGGCAGTCGTCGGCACTGCCGTTTCCGCCGCACGCATCCGACAGGGCATGACAATTTACAAAACGATTGTCACCGACGGCGATTGTACAATGCACATCGTCATCTTCAACAGTCAGTTTGCGGCGCAGCGGCTGATCGAAGGCGAAACCTTTCTCTTTTACGGAAAGGTTACATACAGCAACGGCAGCTTTGAAATGGCGAATCCGCTGATCGAGCCGGAAACGCTGCCCGATCCCTTCCGCCCGGTTTATCCGATGACGGCGGGGCTTTATCCGAAGCAGCTTTCAAACATCATTCATAATGCGATTCCGCTATGGGAAGCGGCTTCTCCCGGTGATCTGATCCCGGATGCGATCCGGCGCCACTTTTCGCTTTGTCACGAGCTCTTCGCCATCAAAAACATTCATTTTCCGAAAAGCAAGCATGACGCCATGGTGGCACGGCGGCGGCTCATTTTTGAAGAGCTGTTTGTTCTGCAGTGCGGTATGGCACAGCTGCGGCACACCGAGCGCGTTAAAACAAACATCCGCGTTGCAACGGACGTCCTGGAAGCGTTTTATGCACTGCTCCCCTTCTCGCTGACCGGCGCGCAGCAGCGGGCCATCGGCGACTGCGTTTCTGACCTGCAAAGCGGGACGGCCATGAACCGGCTTGTACAGGGCGACGTCGGTTCTGGCAAGACCATGGTTGCGGCAGCCCTTCTCTTTCTGATGGCGAAAAGCGGACATCAGAGCGCGATGATGGCACCGACAGAACTGCTCGCGAAGCAGCATTACGAAACCCTTTGCAAATTGTTCGGTGATACGCTGTCTGTGGTCCTGCTGACCGGCAGTCTGACGCCTAAAGAGAAACGAACCGTGAAAGCGGCCATCGCCGCCGGTGATGTGCAGATCATTGTCGGCACCCACGCGCTGCTCACCGAAGATGTGCAGTTCGCCTCGCTCGGACTGGTTGTGACCGACGAGCAGCATCGTTTCGGCGTACACCAGCGCAGCACGCTCAGTGAAAAAGGCTGCGCGCCGCATGTGCTTGTCATGTCCGCAACGCCGATTCCGCGCACGCTTTCCCTCATCATCTACGGTGATCTGGACATTTCCGTCATCGACGAGCTGCCGAAAGGGCGGCAGCAGATCCGCACCTATGTTGTGGACAGCAGCTATCATGCCCGGGTCTGGGCATTTGTTCGGCAGCATCTGGACAAAGGGCTGCAAGCATACATCGTCTGCCCTGCCGTTGAAGAGGGCGAGGGCGACCTGCACGCAGCGACAGATTTCTCAAAGCAACTCGCAAAGGGCGAATTTGCCGGGTATCGTGTCGGTCTGCTGCACGGCAAGCTGAAACCGAAGGACAAGGCCCGCGTCATGGAAAGCTTTGCGAGCGGCGCAACGCAGCTGCTTGTTGCAACAACGGTCATTGAAGTCGGCATCGACGTACCGAACGCAGTGCTGATGGTTGTTGAAAACGCGGAGCGCTTCGGGCTTTCGCAGTTGCATCAGCTGCGCGGACGTGTCGGGCGCGGCAGTGAACAATCCTTTTGCATTCTCATCAGCGATGCAGAGGGTGAGACCGCAAAAGAGCGGTTGGCCGTCATGAAGCAGACAAGCAACGGCTTTGCGATTGCGGACGCCGACCTGCGCCTGCGCGGGCCGGGTGATTTCTTCGGCGCAAGGCAGCATGGTCTGCCGCAGATGAAAATTGCCGATCTTCTGGACGATATGACCACGCTCAAGGAAGCCAAAGCGGCGGCAGATGAGATCATCAAGGAAGACCCGCAGCTGCAATTGCCGGCACATCAACCACTCAACGATGCTGTGCAGCGACTGTTTGCCCGTACAAAGGGCGCTGCACTCAATTAGCAACATCCCTTTGAAACACTGTTCGGATGATCTTTTGCTTTTTTATAGAAACAGTAATCAAAAAGAAACTGTACCGGGGTGCGTTATGTGCCGCTGAGCCGATGCACTGGTTTTCTTTTGCCGGAAAACAGGAAGTAAGGCGGGTGAAAGAATGCATATTTGGACCATTGAAAACTGGATTGATATTTTAGATTACGAAAACCATAATTATCGCACAGGACTAAGACTTGTTTTTGATAAAGACGTTCATCCTGAATTGCGTTCTGCTTGCAAAAGCTTTGCCTCATGGATGAGAAAAGAGTATTATTTCCCAATAAGAATTCCCATTTATTTTAAGAATAAAAGAATCTTAAAATGTTTAGATGGGAACTTCGCGTGCGGTACCTTTTTTGAACCTGAGAGGTATAGCGATGAGCCTTATATTCGTATTGCGGTTGGTGGCTTTTTAGAATTGTGCCAAGAACGGGGAACACAAAATGCGACATTATCTATTTTTAAGACTGTTTCTCACGAGTTAACTCATTATTTTCAGTGGATCAATGGATTAGAGTTAACTTCCATCGGGAAAGAAAGACAAGCAACTTTATATTCCGACTACATTGTTGCAGAGTATATGGACTGGATACACGACAAAAATGATGACTCGTTGCCTGCATGACAAGAGATCGACATTGACCGAAATGTGTTATGATGGTTGACTTCTTTTCAATAGAGCTGCGCTGCCTGTAAAGCAGATCCTGTTCCTTTCCTGATAAAAGGCAAGGCTGCACAGTGAGCGCAGAAAGAATCACTGCAAATCAAAACAAAATCACCGGATCAAATATCGTCCGGTGATTCTTTTTCTTGACAAATCCAATCTGTAATGATTCGTTGTACTTAACCTGACAATTCGCGCCAAGAAGAAAAATAAGAGAGTCATTGAAACCAATGACTCTCTTACTTATTTGTTTTTTTCTGTTTTTTTTCTTTTCAAAGAAAAAGAACCAAAAAGAAATTGTGTCGGGGTGTATTGTGCAAACAGCTCTTATTTCTTCTGCTTGGAATATTTCAGACGATACACCACATTCATCAGCAGGGAATCCACCATGCCAATCGTCTTCGCCGTGGTGAACATCTGCGACGCCACATGGCTCTTGCAGTTCTTCGCCGTCACCATCTCTGCCGCTTCCGCCTCATCCTGATCCGGCCCGACACAAATCGCACCATTATCCTTCAGAAGCACCGCATTCTTGCGGCGGCCAAGCGCTTTTGCAACCTTCTTTGCGGAACGTCCCGCATCACTCACGTCAAACTCTGCACGGCGTACCGTCGTACCGACAATCTGCGTAAAGTCGTCCAGCAACGGACGCAGCCGCTTTGTGAACTTCGATGTCGCAACAACCGCTTCGTCATCCGACTGAATAATATAATTCACATCCTTGCGGCGCTGATAAACCGCCTTGTGCAAATACAGTTCGATCGGCAGCGCGGAATCTTCGCAGCCGCCATCCAAAGCAACCGTCTGTACATTTTCGCCGGCCTTGTCTTTCAGAATGATTGCGCCGCCGACACGTTCGCTGTCATACGCCGTCAGCGGTGTCGCTGCGATCTCACCGCGGCGCTTGATGTCCACTGCGTATTTGCAGATATCCTTAAAGGTTTCCGCCGGCTTGTTTGTCAGCATCTTATAGCGCGCATAAACCACCTTCATGCAGACCAGTTCCAGCTCGTTCGCAATCGCAAACGCCTCATCATAGTCAGCGCCGAGGCAAACCGCACCGTGATGCTTCATAATCACTGCCTTGGAATCCGAACGGATCAGCGCGTCAACCACGCCCTGACGGAGTTTGCCGGTACCGGGCAGTCCATAGGACGCCAGCGGCACATTGTCGCCAATGATGTCGCGGCTCTTGCCTTCCACTTTGTTGATGTCGCTGCCGAGCACACTGACAATCGAGGCATTTGCCTGATGGGTATGAATCACAAAATTGCATTCCGGGCGCAGCAAATAGCACTGTGCATGAATGCCTTTTTCGCTCGACGGCTTAATGTCACCGTCATAGGACAGATCATCCATGTTGACCAGAACGATCTCGTCCGGCGTCAGTGTTTCATAAGCACGGCCGCTCGGTGTAATCACAAAGCGCTTGTCGTCGATCCGGCAGCTGACATTGCCCCAGGTACGGGCAATCAAGCCGGAGGAAACCAGCTGTTTGCCGGCTTCAACAACGATTTCTTTTGCTTTTTGAATATCCATAACTGTCTCCTTTATAACAAGTATGGGGCAGGAGTGTCCTGCCCCGGAACATCGGATCTTATTTCTTTGCAGTCTCGATCACGCCGCACTCGGAGAAGATCTTGTCGAAACGACTCAATGCATCGTCGATCATCTCTTCGTTGTACGCCGCGGAAGTGTACAGTCTGGAGCCGCCGACGGTGACAATGCCTTCCGCCATGTAAGCAGCGCCGACGTGCTGCATCTCGGCCTTGCGGACGTCGCTCTCCTTCAGGACAGCGGGGATCTGCCACGGCTTATGCCAATTGATGGACAGGTGCATCGTGCCGACCGTTTCAAGGTGGCAGATGGAGCCCTGGTTGAACGCCACGAACGGCAAGTTGTATTTGTCAATGATCTCGTTGAGGCCCTTGGTCAGACGATCGCCGAGGATACCCGCGCGCTGGCAGGCGTTCTGCTTGTCGATCTCTTCAAGAGTGTAATAACCTGCAACGCAGGAAATCGGCGTCGCCGCCATCGTACCGCCGCAGAATGCCTTCTTGACCTTCTGGCCGCCGTCCAGGCCTGCGCCCATGTACTTCATATATTCGCGCTTGCCGCCGAGGCCGCCTGCGCCCGGATAACCGCCGGCAATGACTTTACCGAAGACGGTCAGGTCGGGCTCAACGCCATAGTAGCCCTGTGCGCCGGCCATACCGATACGGAAGCCAGTAACAACCTCATCAAAGACAAGCAGCGCGCCGTACTTGCGGCAAAGACGCTCTACGCCCTTGTTGAAATCCTTTTCAAGCGGTGTGGTGCCGCTTTCCGGACCGACCGGCTCAATGAACACGGCAGCCGTACCGCCGCAGAACTGGTTGCGGCGCAGTTTGCGCTCGAGTTCATCAAGATCGCCCGGGAAGAATTCCTGTGTATCGCGCATCAGACGGATGGGAACACCGTGTGCCTGAGTGAACTTTGTACCGGGAATGCGGATGCCGTAGCCGAGCTGATCGGACCAGCCGTGATAGGCACCGCCCATTTTGATGATGTACTTTTTCTTGGTTGCAAGACGCGCCACGCGGCAAGCCACCATGCAGGCCTCCGTACCTGAACCGAGCATACGGAACATATCGACCGTCGGCACGGAATCGGAGATCTTCTTTGCAAGCTTGTATTCAAACTCATGGAACAAACCGGTGGACGGGCCGCAGGTATTCAGCAGGTCGATGACCTGATCGCGGACGACCTTCGGGTTGGAGCCGAGCACGGTCGGGCCGCCAGCCTGCAGGAAATCATAATATTCGTTGCCGTCGATGTCATACAGCTTTGCGCCGTCAGCCTTGTTGATAACGATCGGGAACGGATAGTTGAAAGCAAGGTTGTGCTGCACGCCACCGGGAATGATCTGCTTCGCTTCGGCGATCATAGCCTTGGACTTCACGCACTTCTTCTCAAAATATTCTTCTTCGTACTTTTTCAGCACGTCAGGCCGGATGGAATAAATCGGAGATTCCAGCAGTTTATCGAGCTTGCGGTTGACTTCTTTTGCGTCGAGGTATTCCGTGATCGCAAATCTTGTGTCCATAAAAAGACCTCCTCTTGGATTTTGATATGTCGGTGAGTCGTCGCTCACTATTATTGCCCTATTATTATACAACTTTTACAGAAATGTGTCAATCTTTTTTCCGCTGAAAAAACGAAGCCTTTTTTGTGCATAATGTTCCCGCCCCACAACTTTCCGCGGTACGCGCCGCACGTGGGCGGTGTGGGGGGGAAGACGGGAAGATATTGCCCCACCGTGTGGTGGGGCAAACAATAATTATAGGTGCGAACCGATTGACATTTTGCTTAAACCCGCAAATAATTCAATCAATCTTTGGCTCAATTATATATTCATATTCTCTCACAAATTCGTCAACAGTTACTTTTATCATATATCCATAATGACTTGCATCTCGACCAAATGAGCCTTGTGTAAAATACACCCACCCGTTTTTATCGTCAACTGCTTCGATAAAACAGACGTGTCCGCTGCCTGCACCGACGAACATCCCTCCCGGATCTGTATAGTTTGGATAGTTTGAGAAATAATGAGTATCCTCACAATCGCTTTCAGCAATTGCACCAGCAACAATGTTGCTTCCATCATCATTCATGGGAGTTATAGAGAAAATGTTTCCGTCAATTACATTGTGCCAATTTCCAGCATTACGATTATCTCCATAAAACGTCAGAGGACAATCGTTTCCATAGATTTCTTTATAACGACTCGCAGCATACCATGTGCAGCCATCATTTCTAACGAAATAACAGCCGATACAATCACATTTTTCTGGCCAAGCGTAGATATTAATTTTTTCACTTCTTTGATACATTGCTTCTGCTTCGCCAGGTGTTAATCCGCGATATTTATACCAAATTGCAGTTAACTCAATATTCTTTTTTGTTCCTTTAGAAATTTCTTTGCGAGTATTACCGTCTTTATCCTTCCATCCCATGAATCGACAATTCTTTTTCGTAGGCTCTTGCAGAACAATTGTTTCTGTAAGTGGCGTATATGTTTTCGGGTTTTTCGGTGAATTGACACCGCCGTCCAAATAATATTTGATTGTATACGTCGGAAGTGTCTTTACCGTAATTTTACAAGCTGTGGATGCACCTTCTGTTTTTGCTTTAATCGTGCAGGTTCCCGCTTTTTTTGCTGTTATAACACCGGTCTGGCTTACATTTGCTATGGATTTATCATTGCTTTTCCATGTAACATCTTTACTTGGTCCAAAGATTTCTTTGACCTTCAAAGTTGCTTTTTCAGTGGTATACAAAGTAATTGAAGATTTCTCTAATTTAATGTAAGGATCTATAATCACCACTTTGCATTCTTTGCTGATACCATTTGCTGAAGCTTGAACATATCCGGTTCCGGTAGTTAATGCGGTAACCAATCCTCTGTTATCAACACTAACATAACTTCGCGTCAGACTATTCCACCGAACTTCTTTTTTTGCTCCTTTTGCTTCTGCAGTCAATTTTATCTGCATTCCGGGATACATTTTCAATTTCGTTTTACTAATTGTAAGTGTCGGAGACTTTACTGTCACCGTACACCTTGCTGAAACTCCGTTTGCTTTTGCTGTTATTACACTAGTACCCTCGCTCAATGCCGTTATTATTCCCTTTTGGTTTACATCTGCAACATCATAATTGGTAGAAGTCCACTTCACTTTGGAACTTGCACCTCTGACAGTTGCAGTTAATGTCTCTTTCATATTCTCGTAAAGTTGGATACTTGTTTTATTCAGTTCAATTGTCGGATTCAACACAGTAACCTTGCAAGTCGCAGAAACTCCGTTTGCAGTTGCGGTTACAGAACAAGTACCTGCTTTCTTTGCTGTGATCATTCCTTTGCTATCAACCGTTGCGATATTGGCATTGCTGGAAGTCCACTTCACTTTTTTGCTCGCGCCCTTCACGGTTACCGTCAACATTCTGGTACCATCTTTATAAATCTGCGTACTTGTTTTATTCAATGTAACCGTCGATTTTAACACAGTAACCTTGCAGGTTGCTTTTTTTCCGTTTGCCGTGGCTGTGATCGTGCAGCTTCCCGGCGTCTTACCTGTAATTTTGCCATTGCTCACTGTCGCAATTTTCGTATTGCTGCTTTCCCAGGTAACCTTTGAAGACTTCCCGGTTACGCTTGCCTTAAGCGTTTCTTGTTGATCCTTATAAATTGAAAGAGCAGTCTTGTTCAGTGCAATACTGGACGTTGAAGGAGCAACAGCCTCAGCTTTAGGTGTTGAATTAAAATGGACTTTTGAAAGATAATCCAAATCGTCATGCCCCGAAACTTTCTTCCATTGATCTTTGCTGCCCGCATAATACACCTGTGGATCTTTCAAATATTCTCCGCCAACAGTAAATGCAAAGAATGCGCCTCTTTCAATTGTAGTAAGGCTCTTGGGAAGATAAATAGTCGCAAGTGAATCACAATCGCCAAACGCAAAAAACTTAATTGTTTTCACTCCCTCAGGAATGTTGATGCGCGATAACGAACAGCAGTAATAAAAAGCACTCTCACCAATTTGCCGGACACTGCCTGGAATAGTTACACTTGTAACTTTCGTTGCATCAGAAAACGCTCCATTTCCAATGGATGTTATTCCTTTGCCAATGACGATTTTCTTAACAGAGCCAATATGGTTTCTCCATGTGGTCTCGTTTCCATAATTTGCATCCCATGCATCAAAGTCTTTCATCTGCCCTTTTCCGCTGATCGTCAGCGTCCCGCTGGAATCAATTTTCCATGTCAGATTAGACCCACAGGTTCCGCTTGCCGCTGTCACAACAAAAGCAACCTGCACATTTGTACAAATCACCATCAGCACAATCAGCACTGCCGCAAGTAATCGTTTCCCTGTTTTCATCTCTAAATCCCCTTTCAGTATTTGGTATTTTTATCCTACCATATCTCCGCGGCAAAAGTCAATACGCCCACGTACCCGCGTACACAAAAACAGCAGAAAGCCGGGTTGACTTTCTGCTGTTGGTTCTTTTTTCTGTACTTTTCTTTCGGCAAAGAAAAGTACCAAAAGAAACTTCTGCCGCGTTGATTTTCACATTGCAGTGGTTTTCTTTTGCTTTCTTTTCTTTTTTCCAAAAGAAAAGGAAGTCAGTCAGTGACGGCAATGACACAGGAGGCCTTGAAGCCGCCGTCAACCGTCGTTACGGTAATCACAACATTGCCCTTCGAAACCGCGGTGACCACACCGTCTGCATTCACAAACGCGATCTTGTCGTCCGCGCTTGTCCATTGCAGCGCCTTGTTCGTCGCGTTGTCCGGCGTGACGGTCGCGTTGAGCGTCACAGTCTCGCCGACCTTCACCCGCTGGCTGATCTGATCAAGCGAAACGCCCTTGACCGATGCCGTTACAAACAGCGTGCACTTTGCCGTTTTCTTGCCGTCAGCAGACGTTGCAGTGATGACGGCGGTCCCCGGCGTCGTCCGCGTTTTGACAAGACCGTTTGCGTCAACCGTCGCAACTTCTTCATTGCTGCTTTTCCAGGTGAGCTCCGGATGCGTCGCCGTTGTCGGCGCGATTGTTGCTGTAAGCTGCAGCGTTTCGCCGACTTCCAACGACGCGGTCGCTTTGTCCAGCTTCACGGAAGCAACCTTGGTTTCCACGAGAATCAAAAAGCTCTTTTCAAAGCCGCCATCCTTTGTCTTCGCTGTCACAGTGGTCGTACCGTTTGCCTGCGGCAGAATGCTGCCGTCCGCTGCAACTGTCGCAATCTTCGGATCTTTCACTGTGTACGTAATGGTTTTGTTCGTGGCGTTCGCCGGTACGACGCTGCAGTTCGGCTGATATTTTTCGCCGGTATAAACCGTCTGCGTCGCGGTCGGCACCGTAATGCCCGTGACCGGGATCGCAACCTTCACCGTGCAGGCTGCGGTCTTTTCGCTGTCAACAGTCGTGACAATGATCTTCGTCGTACCGCCGCCGACAGCTGTCACAACACCTTTGCTGTTGACTGTCGCAATGGTCGGATCGGCACTCTTCCATGTCACGTCTTTCTCCGTCGCACTCTTCGGCAAAACCGTTGCGGTCAATGCGGCGCTTTCGCCCTGACCGAGCGTGACGCTCGTTTTACTGAGAGCAACCGCCGTCACACGGATGCGCACCTGCACCGTGCAGACCGCCTGCACACCGCTGCGCTCGTTGAACGCCGTAATCTTTGCGGTGCCCGGCGCAACAGCAACGACTGTACCGGTTCTGCTGACCGTCGCCACCGCGGCGTCGCTCGTCTTCCACGTAATCTCACTGCCGACTGCATTGTTCGGCGCAACTGCTGCCTTGAGGTTCAAGGTCTCCTGCGGTGCAAGAATCGCATTGGTTGTATTCAACGTGATCTTGTTCACTGTCTGATAAACGGTCACGACGCAGGTCTGCTTGACACCGTTCGGCGTACTCGCGGTGATTTTCACCTTGCCGGCGGCGATGCCGGTCACAACACCGGTCTTGCTGACGGTTGCGATCTTTTTGTCCGCACTCCGCCAGGTCACGGTCTGCGCGGCGTCATCCGGCGTGACCTGTGCGGTCAGTCGCAGCTTTTTGCCGACATCAACACCCGCTTTGCTGTGATTGAGCACCAGACCGGTCGGTGTGACGACAACGGTCACTTTGCAAACCTGTTTGAAACCGCCGTCCACCGTCCTGACAACAATCTTTGCGGTACCCGGCGCAACTGCGGTCACGATACCCTTCTTGCTGACGGTCGCGACCTTGGTGTTGCTTGACGCCCACTTCAGCGTCTTGTTCGTAGCGTCTGCCGGTGAAACCGTCGCCCGCAGCGCAAGGGTGCTGCCCTTTTCGATCACATCTGTGTCGCGGTTCAGTTCCACACCGGTCACGGAACGGCGTACGGTGACGACGCATCTGGCGCGTTTGCCGCCGTCGATGCTTGTCACGGTAATCGTCGCGGTGCCGGCCTTGAGCGCACGCATCACGCCGGTCTGTGTCACCTTGACGATCTTCTTATCGGATGAAGTCCATTTCAGATCTTTGTTGGTCGCGTTGGTCGGCGTGATAGTCGCCTTGAGGGTTGCGCGTGCGTCCACTTCCATCGTCAGCGTTTCATGGTCAAGCGCAACCTTCGTCACCGGGCGGACAACATTCACACGGCAGGTCTTTTTGTAACCGCCGTCTGCGGTTTTCGCGGTGATCACGGCGTAGCCGACACCCTTGGTTGTGACAACGCCCTTGCTGTTCACGGTCGCAACATCGTTGTTGGAGCTGGCCCAAGTGACGTTCTTGTTGCTCGCGCTTTCCGGCTGAATGATCGGCGTGATCGTCGCCGTCTTGCCGAGCGCCACCGTCAGGCTGGTCTGCGCAAGTTCCAGACCGGTCACGCCCTGCAGGACGTTGACCCGAACCTTTGCGGCAACACTGCCGTCTGCGGTTCTGGCAGCGACGACTGCCGCGCCCTTGGCAATGCCCGTCACACGGCCGTTCTGGTTGACCTTTACAATCTTTTTATTGGAAGATGACCACTGGAAACCGCCGACCGTCGCGTCGGACGGAAGCACGTTATACGTCAGTGTCAGCTTTTTGCCGACCTTGACATTGAAGGCTTTTGCGGTGAACAGAATCTGTGTGACCGGCTGAATGATCGTGACTTTGCAGGTTGCCTGTACCGCGCCGTCGCCGGACGTACAGGTGATCGTCGCCTTGCCGCCCTTGACGGCAGTGATGACGCCTTTGCTGTTGACCGTTGCAACGGATTTGTCGGAGCTTGTCCATTTGAGCGTATTGTTGGTCACATTGCCCGGACGCAATGTCGCTTTCAGCGCCTTGGTTTTGCCGACATTAAGCTGCAGACTTTCATATTCCAAAATCAAATCAGTCGCGAGCTGTACCACATCGACAGAGCACTTCGCCTTGTACTTGCCGTCGGACGTTGCCGCGGTAATGACTGCTGTGCCGACCTTGAGGCCGCGCAGCTGACCCATGTCGTTGACCGAGCAAAGCGTCGGATCGCTGCTGGTCCAGACCACGGTCTTATCCGTTGCGCTTTCCGGAAGCACTGTTGCGGTCAGAACGGTTTTGCTGCCCTTTGCGAGCGTTACTTTTTTGCTGTTGATCTGAATGCCGGCCTGCGGCACATAGACGGTGATCGGTGCACTTGCGCTGTGGTCCCCGTCTTCGGTAATGACGGTAATCGTACATTTGCCGGTCTTGACACCGACAACGATACCCTTTTGGTTGACGGTCGCGATCGTTTCATCGGAAGAATACCAGGACACATTCTTGTTGCTTGCGCTGGCGGGCGTTACGGTCGCGGTCAGCGTTTTCGCCGCGCCGACTGCGATTTTAGCGCTCTTCGGGCTGATGGTTACGCCTTCTGCACCCTGGGTGACTGTCACCGTGCAGCGGTCGCTGTGGCCGCCGTCTTCGGTCACCGCGGTGATGATCGCCGTACCGGCGCTGACTGCCTTGATGACGCCGTTGCTGTTCACCGTCGCAACAGACGGCGCGTTCGACGTCCAGAGGATCGTCTTATTGGATGCATTGGTCGGATACACTGTCACGTCAACCGCATAGGAACCGCCCTTGGCGATTGTCACGGCTTTATGGCCGATGCCGATGCCGGAAACGTCCACCTTCTGCACAACACTGATCGTGCAGGTATCCTGGAAGCTGCCGTCCTGCGTCGTGACCGTGATCACAGCGGCGCCGACGCCGACTGCTGTCACAACACCGGAGGCGTTGACAGTCGCTATCTTCGGATCGCTGCTTTCCCAAAGCAGGTTGCGGTTGGTTGCGCTGGCGGGCATCACCGTTGCCGTCAGCTGATAATTCTGCGTCGTATATAAGGTATGCGAGGGTTCGGAGAACGCAACGCCCGTCACCCCTTCAATTACGACGACATTGCAGGATGCGGTTTTGTTGCCGTTGTTCGTCGTGCAGGTAATCGTGCAGCGGCCGCCCGCATTTGCAAAGACCTTGCCCTCTTCGTTGACAGTGGCAACGGCTGTGTTGGACGACGTCCAGCGTACGCTTGTATCGGTTGCATTATCGGGAGAGATCGTCGGGTACAATGTATATGTCGTACCCGCGTCGATCGTAATGTTCGTATTGGAAAGTCTGACGCCGGTCACGCCGACATTGACCGTGACGGTACATTCCGCCTTGATTTCCGGATGCGTCGCGGAGGTGCAGGTGATGACGCAGGTGCCTGCGCTCTTACCGGCAACAACACCGGCAGAGTTGACGGTTGCGACAGCTTTGTTGCTGGTTGTCCATTTGACATCCTGTTCGGTTGTATACGCCGGATAGAAGGACGGCGTCAGGGTGGTCGTTTCACCGACATTGATGGAGGAAAACGCGGGAAGCTGCAGTTCGCGCAGCGCAGCACGGACCGTCACAACGCAGGTAGCGTCTTTTTCGCTGCCGTCGAGCGCAATGGCACGGATGGTCGTCTTGCCCGGACGCAGCGGCGTCACAAGACCGTTCTCATCGACCGAGGCGATTGAAGGATCGGCGCTGACCCATTCCACAGCGTCATAGGTAAAGCCGGATTCGGTCCGGACCGTCGCCTTCAGTGCGGAAGCGCTGTCGGCTGCGTCGAGTTCCAGCGTGGCCGGACGGATTGTGACGCTCTTTGCCGCGTCGGTCACAAGCACGCTGCAGGACGCGGAGAGGTTCGTGCCGTCCGTCGTCGTTGCCGTAATCGTACAGGTACCGAACGCCTTCGGGTTCAGACGACCGGCATAGTCAACGTCGCAGATGGCCTTGTTGTCCGAGGTCCAGTTGACCATCTGGATCGCCGCATCCGCAGGAATGACCGCTACTTCGAGCTTTTTGGTCATATCATTTTGCATCAGAACAATCTTGTCCGGTGTGACCATAATCGAAGTCACGGCCGGGCTGACCGTCAGATTGAAGTACCCGTTCTGGTTGCTGCCGTCGGTCGCCGTATACGACACACGGGTCGAGCCTTCGCTCAGCGCCCGGAATTCGGCATAGGCTTCGCTGCCGGAAACACCGCTGGAAACGATTTCAGCAACGCCGGGATTGGAAAATGTCCAGGTGAGGTCTTTGATGCTCGCGTCCTTCGGCGTGATGCCGACACGGACAGTCTCTTTTGTGCCGACCGCAAGGGTCAGCGTACCGCCTTCCTGCACAGTGATCGGTTTAAGATCGGTGATTTCATTGATCTTCCCGACCGTCAGCGCGCAGCCTGCGGAAGCCTGTCTGCCGCCAGCCGTCAGGGTGACGGAAATGGTGCAGCTGCCTTCACCGCGCACGGAAACCACGCCGTTGGAAACGGTAGCGACAGCCGGATTGCTTGTGCTCCATGCTGCGGAGGTCACCGGGTCGGTTACCGGTGCAGACCGGTCCGCACCGATGGCCTGTGCCGCCAGAGAGAAGGACTGCCCTTTGAACGCAGTTGCCGTCTTTTTGGAAAGCTCGACTTCGACCAGCGGATTCTTCACTGTCAGATCGCAGTAGGAGGAAGACTCATAGGAACGCGCAGTGATGCGCACCGTCGACGAAGTATACGACTTCACGACAGCCGTGCAGCTTGTCCCGTTCCCTGTAACGGAAACGGCAGTGTTGTTGCTCATCCAGGTAATCGCATCGGAAGAATTCGACGGACGCAGTGTTGCCGTCAGCCGTACCGTATCTCCGACTTCTGCACTCACGGCGCGCTGATCAACGGAGATCGCCGTGGTGTGATACCGCAGTGCGTTGATTGCGACCTGCAGATTTGTCGTCGCCATGCTGACATTCTCCACATCATAGCGATCCGGCGCGGCCAGAATTGTCTTCGCTGCATCATACGCCGCCTTCAATCCGGTGGTATCCAGATAGAGCGCGTCCCACTGGGACTCCGGCGGAAGGCTGTCCACCAGCGTTTTCAGGGCAGACGTATCCGCCGCGGCAGCCGTCACGACCGGGCTGAAAGAGGCCGGCACAAACGGCAGCGCGGACAGCAGCATCACAACGCTGAGCAGGACGGAAAGAGTTCTTTTTTTCATGGACGATTACCTCACTTCACTTCAGGAATCAGGAACATCTGCAAATCTCGGCAGACGATTGTCAGTTTAACAATTATATCATACCCTGCTCACTTTAAGTGAACCTTAAGAGGGTACAATATCCAATTATAGATACTATATTATATCTGAAAATGCTGCCGATGTCAACCGAAAAATGTCTGTTGAAAATCCGGTGATTTTATGCTATCATAAAATTATCAAAAAACCATGTTGAAATCGTGAGGAGATTTTGAAAATGAAAAAAATGATCTCGTGGAATGTCAACGGTATTCGTGCCTGCGTACAAAAAGGGTTTATGGAAAGCTTTGCCGCGCTCGACGCCGATATTTTCTGTCTGCAGGAGACCAAACTGCAGCAAGGGCAAATTGATCTTGCGCCCGAAGGCTACCACTGCTACTGGAACTACGCCGAAAAGAAAGGCTACTCCGGCACGGCAATCTTCACCAGGGAGCAGCCGATCGCCGTCTTCAACGGTATGGACATTCCGGCGCACGACACCGAGGGCCGGCTCATCACGCTTGAATTCGAGACGTTTTATTTCATTACCTGCTATACGCCGAACGCGCAGGACGGTCTGCGGCGGATCGATTACCGGATGCAATGGGAGGATGATTTCCGCGCCTACCTGCAATCGCTCGATAAAAACAAACCGGTGATTTTCTGCGGCGATCTGAACGTCGCGCACGAAGAGATCGACCTCAAAAATCCGAAGACAAACCGCGGAAACCCCGGCTTTTCCGATGAGGAACGCGGCAAATTCTCCGAACTGCTCGCTGCCGGCTTCACCGATTCCTTCCGGTATCTGTATCCGGACACGACCGACGCTTATTCGTGGTGGAGCTATCGTTTTCACGCCCGCGACAAAAACGTCGGCTGGCGCATCGACTACTTTGTGGTTTCGAATCGCATTGCACCGCAGATCAAAGACGCGAAAATCCACACGGAGATTTTCGGCTCCGACCATTGTCCGGTAGAGCTGGAAATTGAGATTTGAGCGTGGAAAGCGCAGCACATTCTCACCTTCTGAGAGTCACTCCCCGTCCGCTTCCTTCCTTTCTCACCCGCACCATGATAGAATGAACACAGAAAACACCGGGAGGTCACTGTCATGGAAAAGAAAACACTCGGCTCCTTCCTTGCCGTTTTGCGCAAGGCAAAGGGCATGACGCAAAAAGAACTCGCGGAGCGTGTGGGCGTTTCCGACAAAACCGTCAGTCACTGGGAGCGTGACGAGAGCGCCCCCGACATCAGTGTGCTGCCCGTACTCGCCGATATCTTCGGCGTGACGGTGGACGAGCTGCTGCGCGGTGAAAAGGCTTCCGCCAACGCTGAGCCAGCTGACACGCTTTCGGAAAAAAGCGAAAAGCAGTTGCGCTATCTGATGGAAAAGAACTTTCACAAATACCAGATTGGCTTCTGGGTGTCGCTTTGCACCGCATTCATTGGTTGCTTGCTGGCGTTTCTGCTCTATGAATGGTTCGCTGCACCGTGCACGCTGATTGCCGCAATCTTTGCCGTCGCCGCCATTCTGATCAATGGGATCGCCGCGGGCAACTTCGACTTCTCAATCAAAGGCACCGATTTTTCGGAAGCACTCATTGCGGAATATAGCAACAAGTGCCGCGTCTGGCGATGGCTCGCCTTTTTGCTGATCGACGGATTGATCGCGCTCGTGATCGGCGTGACCACCTCCTACCTTATCGTGTACCGTCTGACACTTCTCCTGCCCGTACCGTTCGCCGTCGCAACCGCAGTCTTGTTCATCAAAAAGAAGGACGCCTTCAGCGATTGAAAAAGATTTTGAAAAAATTTCAAAAAAGGCTTGACAAATCCGATTCCGGCGTATATAATAGCAATCACTGAAACGCAGTGGAATGCACTGCGCAGTCGGTGTCTTTAGCGATGAGGGTCCACCCGTTCCCATCCCGAACACGGCAGTTAAGCTCATCAGTGCTGACAATACTTG
>CACYCR010000188.1 GCA_902772935.1 Oscillospiraceae bacterium | reverse complement strand
TCTGCGGCACTTTCGCGTAGCCATACCCCGGCAGATCCACAAACCGGCAGCCATCCACGCGAAAGAAATTTATCGTCACCGTTTTTCCGGGAACTGCACTGACGCGTGCAAGTGCTTTTCGGCCGAGGATCTTATTCAGCAGCGATGATTTGCCGACATTGGAGCGGCCGGAAAACGCAACCTCCGGCAGATCGCTTTGCGTCAGCTGTCCCTTTGTTCCAAACGAGGTTTCGAAAACCGCAGTATCAAATCGCATTGTCGCTCCCCTCCTGCTTTCGCTTACTGTGCGATGTTTTTACGTTCGCGTCCCGCCGGTTCATGCGGAAGACTGTGCGCAGGTTTTTCGACTTTGCGTTTTGGTTCCGCTTCACACAGCGCTGCAGCAAAGACTTCATCCAGCCGTTGTACCGGCAGGAACTCAAGGTGTTCCTTCACAACATCCTCAACCTCCCAGAGGTCGGCTTCGTTCTCCTCGGGAATCACGACAAGCCGCATGCCATTTTTATACGCCGCCATACTCTTTTCACGCAAACCGCCGATCGGCATCACACGGCCGGTCAGCGAAATTTCGCCCGTCATTGCCACATCGTGACGTACAGCGCGGCCGGTCAGCGCCGAAAGAACAGCTGTCGCCATGGTTACGCCGGCAGAGGGTCCGTCTTTCGGAACAGCGCCCTGCGGGGCATGCACATGGATGTCCTTGGTTTTGAATACCGCGTTGTCAATGCCGTAATCTAAGGCCACAGACCGCAGATAGCTGTGCGCCGCTTTTGCGGATTCCTTCATGACATCGCCGAGCGAACCTGTTAACTCCAGTTTGCCGCTGCCGTCCATGACGAGCGCTTCCACCTGCAGCAGTTCGCCGCCGACACTCGTCCATGCAAGACCGTTGACAACACCGACCGTATCTTTTTTACGCAGCGCGTCCGGTTTGAACTTTTGCGGACCGAGGAAGGTTTCAATCAATTGCGGTGTAACCGTCACGCGTTTTTGTCCGTTTTTCGACCGCAGAACGGCACTCTTGCGGCAAATGGCGGCAATGAGCTGTTCCAGCCGCCGCACGCCGGCTTCCCGGGTATAGCCTTCGATCAACGTACGCACAGCCGGGTCGGTAAAGCGGACACTGCGGCCGTCAAGCCCGTGCATTCTCAGTTGCTTTTTTATTAAGTGTGCTTTCGCAATACGGAATTTTTCTTCCGCGGTATAACTTGACAGCTCAATGACCTCCATGCGGTCAAGCAACGGACCTGGAATCGTGCTGCTGTCGTTGGCCGTTGTGATGAACAGCACCTTGCTCAGGTCAATCGGAATCTCCGTATAATGATCCACAAACGCGGAATTCTGTTCCGGATCGAGCGCTTCCAGCAACGCTGAAGCAGGATCGCCTTTATAATCGGCGCCGAGCTTGTCGATTTCGTCGAGCAGCAAAATCGGGTTGAAGGTGCCGGCGGACGTGAGGCTTGCGACAATGCGGCCGGGCATCGCACCAATATAGGTTTTACGGTGTCCGCGGATTTCCGCTTCATCGCGGACGCCGCCGAGCGACATCCGGACATATTTGCGGCCCATCGCTTCTGCAACCGCACGAACAATGGACGTTTTACCGACGCCCGGCGGTCCGACAAGACAGATGATCTGCCCGCGCACATTATCGGTCAGACCGCGCACCGCCAGCAGTTCAAGAAAGCGTTCCTTGATCTTTTTCATGCCGTAATGATCGCGGTCCAGAATCCGCGCAGCACGCTCGAGATCAAAATTGTCTTCACTGTATTGATTCCACGGCAGCGCAAGGCAGGTGTCAAGATAGCTGCGGATGACATTGGCGTCCGGTGAATTGCTCTGCAGCTTTGCAAGGCGGCTGCATTCCTTCAACAGTTTCTTTTCCGACTGTTCCGGCAGGTGCAGCGCAAGGATTTTTTCACGGTACTGCTGCGCTTCACCGACGCTGTCCTCCCCGTCGCCGAGTTCGTCGGCAATGATCTTGAGCTGTTCACGCAGGTAATAATCGCGCTGGTTGTCGTCCATAACATCCTGCACCCGACGGTCAATATCGTTTTCAAGCTGCAGAATGTTGATCTCGTGCGACAGAATCGAGCAAAGCGTTTCCAGACGCCGCACGGGATCAAGTTCTTCAAGGATCTGCTGTCGCTGTTCAAAGTCGGAAAGTGCGTTGCCGGCAACGAAATCCGCAAGCGGTCCGGGGTCTTTGCTCAGCAGTACTTCCATTGCCACATCCGGCGCCTGCTTCTGCGTCAGCTCCGCGTATTCCGCAAAGATGCCTCGTGCCGTCCGCATCAGTGCGTCGGCGTAATCATGATCCTGCGGATGGATGGCGGTGTCGCGGCGTTCCTTAACATCGCTGACCAGACAATTGTCGATCAGGTCCATTTTTGTCACATCTGCGCGGCAAAGGCCTTCGATAACCACACGCAGATGGTCGCCCTCCGGTGCGTTTACGATCTGCTTGACCGCAGCGACAACACCGCGCACAAACAGATCTTCCGGCGCGGGATCCTCAACCGAGATGTCCCGCTGCGCAACAACAAAGATCTTAGCGTTGTCCTGCATAGCCGCACGGATCGCGTGAATCGATTTTGTTCTACCAACTTCAAAATGCAGACGCATTCCTGGAAAAACAACCAGTCCACGCAGTGCGACCGTCGGCAGATGTTTATATATCACATTAATTGCCATGAATATCTCCTTTTAAATGCCATTGGTTTTCAAGTGTCCGTAATTATACTACATCCGATGCTTAAAATCAACCTTACAATTCAAAATTATCAAACGTCTGCATCCCAATTGATAAAACTCAAACCATTGCAGCCCGCAGTGCATCAAGGTTGCGCTGCATCAAAGACAGATACGTCTCACCGTTCATGAAGTCTTCCGCCGTGATCGTGTGCGCTGAATACAGCGTCAGCACCTTTGCACCGGTCGCGCGGCTGATGGTCTGCGCAACATTGCCGCTGCTCATATCAACCTTGAAAACCACAGGCAGATTCTGCCGGCGGATACGCTGCGTCAACGCGGCAATCGTGCGCGGATTTGCGTTGCTTTGCGCCGAACAGCCCGGAAACGCAGCGTAAAACGTAAATCCGTACCGCTGTGCAAAATACAGAAACGGGAACCGATCGCCGACAACAAAGGATTTACCGACTGCTTCACGGCCGAGCTGTAAAAAAGCTTTGTCCATCGCTTTCAACTGCGCCATATACGCTTCGGCACGTTTCTGATAAGCTACCGCGTGCGCCGGATCGGCGTCGCAGAGTGCCTGCCGGATCGCCTCAGTGATCTGTGCTGCGTTTGCGACAGAGGTCCAGACGTGTTCGTCATATTCCTTCTCGCCGTCTTCGGCTTCGTCTGCTTCACCTTCCATGCTGTCAAGCAGCACTTCCTCTTGTACCTCAACTACATCCATCATGCGTACCACGATGCGCGACCCCTTGAGGGACGAAAGAATATCATCAACCCAGGCGTCGGATTCACCGCCGCCGTAAATAAAAACGTCACACTGTTCAATCAGTAAAATGTCCTGTGGTGTCGGCTCAAAGGTGTGACTTTCTTCACCGGGTGCAAGCAGCATCGTCACCGCAGCGTCATCTCCGGCAACCTGACGCGCAAAATCATATGGTGCAAAGCCCGTGGTCACAACGGAAACCGGTCGCTGCGGCGCAGCGGATTCCACGCGGCCGAAAAACGGAAGGAGCATCACACAGCAGAGCACGATCACTACGAGAACCGTCAGAATCCGCCGCAAAGGATAGATCTTTGCGGTCGGACGCAGATTCCGAAGGACGCCAAGCAGCGCAAAGCCGCCAAGCATTGCGATATTAACGCAAACAACGCTGGCACCCGTCGGCGCTTCAAATCGGACGGAAACCGCAAGACCGACCAAGAAACAAAGAACGGACACACCGACACTCGTCAGCACAACGCGGCGAAAGCTCTTGCAAAGGCGCATGGACGTCACCGTCGGGAAAATGATGAGACTCGAAATCAGCAAAGCGCCCATCATTCGCATACCGACAACGATCGTGACCGCGGTGAGACCGGCGATCAAAAAGTTATACGCAGAGACTTTTGTACCTGTCGCTTTCGCAAAAGTTTCATCGAATGTTACGGCAAAGATCTCGTCGTAAAACGCCAGAAACAGCACAATGACGACGACAGAAAGCACCACGCTCACAATTACATCGCCGTTGCTCATGGCGAGGATACTGCCGAACATATAGTTATAAATATCCACATTCATGCCGGAAGTCATGGACGTCACCATGACGCCGACAGCCAGCGCACCGGTCGATATTAAAGCGATGGCGGCATCTCCTTTGATCTTTCCCTTCTCGCTCATCATGAGCAGCAGAAACGCCGCCGCGAGAACAATCGGAATCGAAAAATACAGCGGCGCAACATTCGCGGCGCAAGCAATTGCCAGCGCGCCGAAACCGACATGGGAAAGACCGTCGCCGATCATGGAAAACCGTTTGAGTACAAGGCTCACGCCGAGCAATGCGCAGCAAAGCGAAATCAGAACGCCGACCACAAGTGCGCGCAGCATAAAGGAATGTGCGACAAAAAACTGCAGAACATCAACCATGTGCCGCACCTCCCGAAAACGCCCGGTAAAGATCGCTTTGCAGGTATTCCTCTTTGGTACCGAAAAACGCGGTCTTCTGATGCATATGCAGAATGTGCGTTGCCAGGTGCAGCGCAGCATAAAGGTCATGCGAGACCATGATAACCGAGATCTTATCATCTCGGTTGATCTTTTGGATCAAGCGGTAAAACTCCGCCGTAACCAGCGGATCCAAACCGGCCACAGGCTCATCGAGCAGCAACAGCTTTTTTGTTGCGCAAAGCGCCCGCGCAAGAAGCACACGCTGTTGCTGACCGCCGGACAACTCCCTGTAACAGCGCTGTCGCAGCGGCAAAAGATCCAGTTTTTCCATCGTGTCCAACGCAAGCTGCTTTTGCTCTTTTTTGAAAAAGCGTCGCTTTCCTTTTGCGGCTAAACAGCCGGATAAGACGACTTCATAAACGCTCGCGGGGAAATCACGCTGCGCTGTTGTCTGCTGCGGAAGATACCCGACCTGTTTTCCGTTCAGTCCTTCGCCGAAATGAAAATGTCCGTCCGCAGTCCCTTTCAACCCAAGGATCGCCTTCATGAGTGTGCTTTTGCCACTGCCGTTCTCTCCGACGATACAAAGGCAGTCGCCCTGATGCACCTGAAAGTTGATGTTTTCAGCGACGATCTGGTTTTCATAGCCGAGTGAAACGTTTTTGCAGTCAATCAGCATCATCCGCGCTCTCCTCCTTTTGCAGGCATTCTTCACACAGACCGAACAGCAGCGAACGCGTGTTGTCTACGCGAAAACCGTGATCAGACAAAATATGAGCGTTGACACTGTTCATCAGCGCACAGTCAAGATGGATGTATTTTCCGCAACCGGTGCATTTCAAATGCAGATGTCCGCTGCAGTCGTCATGCGTACCGACGTACTGAAATGTTGCGCATTTCCCATTCGGCTCAACAAATTTACGGACAAGTCCCTGCTCAGCCAGCTTTTGTACATGACGATACACCGTCGTTTTGCCGACGCTCATGCCGTTTTGTTCCAGCAGACTTACAAGGTTGTCAATACTGTATGCCGTTTCACAATGCGCCTGCAGAAATTGCAGAATGCAATCTTTTTGCTTCGTTTTATATTCATGATTTTCCAAATTGATCCCGTCTTTCAAAATTGAAATTGAAATTCAATTTCATATTATAGTCTCATTCGCCGGTTCTGTCAAGTCTTTTGCACTTTCTCGGAAACACATTTGACAAACGGCTGAATTCATGATACAATAAATCAAGGCATGAGGCGCACCCGCCATCATGCCTTTGTTTCGGTTCTAAAGCAACAGATCACTACAGGAGGATCTCTATTATGAAAAAAGATGTCGTTATTATCGGTGCCGGTCCCGCAGGCATTTTCACCGCGCTGGAAATGATCAAAAACGGTTCAGAAAAAAAGATTCTGATCGTTGAAAAAGGACAGCCGGTCGAAAACAGACACTGCCCGAAGGATCAGACCAAGGTCTGCGTCAGCTGCAAGCCCTATTGTCACATTACCACCGGTTTTTCCGGCGCCGGCGCTTTTTCCGACGGCAAGCTTTCGCTGTGTTATGAAGTCGGCGGCGATCTGCCGAGTCTCATCGGGGAACAGCTCGCGCAGGAAACGATCGACTATACCGATAAAATTTATCTGGAATTCGGCGCCGACACGCATGTCGAAGGTATCAGCAATTCCGAAGAAGTGAAAAAAATCCGCATGCGTGCCATTCAGGCGGGTCTCAAGCTTGTCGATTGTCCGATCCGTCATATGGGTACCGAGAAAGCGCAGAAGATTTATTACGCGATAGAACAGTATCTGCTCGAAAACGGTGTCGAAATGCTGTTCGGCTATGAGTGCCGCGATATCCTGCTCGACGACGGCGTCTGCAAAGGCGTTGTCATTCATGACACGCATGGCAACATCACAACGATTGAAGCGGATCACACCGTTGTTGCCACCGGCCGCCGCGGTGCGGAGTGGCTTGAAAAAATCTGCGCAGCATATTCCATCGCGCATCAGCCGGGTACAGTTGACATCGGTGTGCGTGTGGAAGTACGCAACGAAATCATGGAGAAAGTCAACGAGGTGCTGTATGAATCCAAGCTGATCGGTTATCCGAAGCCGTTCAAGAACAAAGTTCGCACGTTCTGTCAGAATCCGGGCGGCTTTGTCAGCCAGGAGAATTACGACAACAATCTAGCTGTCGTCAACGGTCACTCCTATAAAGAGCTGAAAAGCAACAATACCAACCTCGCAATTCTTTGCTCGCACAACTTCAGTCACCCGTTCAATCAGCCGATCGCCTATGCGCAGAAAGTCGGTGAACTGACTAACATGCTCGGTGCAGGGCACATTCTCGTGCAGCGCTTCGGTGACATTCTCGACGGTAAACGCACTTGGGAAAAAGAACTTTCGCAGTCGAATGTCCGTCCCAGTCTGCCGGACGCCGTCGCCGGCGACATCACAGCGGCAATGCCGTACCGTGCGATGATCAACATCATCAACTTCATCAAATCCATGGATCATGTCGTGGAAGGCTTTGCATCCAATGAGACGCTGCTGTACTCCCCCGAGCTGAAGTTTTACAGCAACCGCGTCAAAATGGACAAAGATTTCAACACGAGTGTCAAAGGTCTGCATTGCCTCGGCGACTCCTCCGGTTGGACACGCGGCCTGATGATGGCCTCCATCATGGGCGTCCTCATGGGAAGAAAGCTGAAATAAGTCTTGTACATACAAAAAGCACCCACCCTGGGTGCTTTTCTTTTAATCCCTTATTCTCCTCCCCAGGCCTCCGGCGGTACCGGCGGCATCTGCGGGTTTTCACTCGGGCGCAGCGGCGGATTTCCGCCTGACGCCGTATCCATCTCACTCGGCATCCGGTCCGGCTGTTTTGCGGTTATGGTGATGTTGTCGTGCTTTTGCGGTTTCTTCTTTTTCATGAGATCACCTCCTTGTACTTATCTTGCGCACATTTTTCCTGCATATGCAGGTATATCAGCACAAAAACGTGCAATAGTAATTCTGAAAGGAAGGATATTCATGAAGCAAAAGCACAAACGACGAATTGCCTTGTTTTTGGGAATCACGTTGCTGTTTTTATCCGTCGGCGGCGTGCTGCAGAGGATTTCGCCAGCAGCGCAAGCGAACGATCCGTCAGTCTTTGTCCTGTCGCAGCTCGGTTCCCGCGGGCAGGAAGTACGAAACATTCAGACAAAGCTGCGCGCCCTCGGTTTTTACAAAGGGGGCGTTGACGGCATTTACGGCGCAGCGACACGCAACGCTGTCAAAGCGTTTCAAAAGAGTGTCGGTCTGACCGCTGACGGCGTTGCCGGACCGAAAACACTGCTGTATCTTGGACTCGGCGGTTCTTCAAATGCCGGCAGCAGCGCAAAATACGGTGCAGGCGACATTGAACTGCTGGCAAAGCTGATCGCCGCAGAAGCGCGCGGAGAAAGCTACACCGGACAGGTTGCAGTCGGTGCTGTTGTACTGAACCGTGTGGCGCACGCTTCGTTCCCGGATACGATCGCCGGGGTGATCTATCAGAACGGCGCCTTCTCTGCCGTACGGGACAGCAACTGGAATACCGCACCGACCAGTACCTCACGGAAGGCCGCGCAGGATGCCGTCAACGGCTGGGACCCGAGCGGCGGCGCGATCTACTATTATAATCCCGCCAAAACGTCCAACGCCTTCATCCGCTCACGCCCGGTCATCGTTGTCATCGGTAGCCACCGGTTCTGTGCGTAAATCGTAAGCCCCAACGTCTTGCAGGTACACGGCAAGGCGTTTTTTGCATTTCTTACGTTTTTCTGACGTTTTTGCTTTTTCCTTGCAAATGGATCTAACATTATGCTACGATGCATAGCAGAGAAACGGAGGCGATCCCATGTCCATTCTGATGAATTATTTTCTGCTGATGAGTACATATGCCCTTGTCGGCGCGCTATGTTACTGCATCATACGCGGTATTGTAGCAAAGGCCAAGCGAAAAAAATTATCGTGGCGTAATGAACTGCCGCGCGTCCTGTTCACCGGCTACTGCACCGGCCTTGCGTCACAGACAATTTTTCCAAACTGGGAAGCAGGCTTTGACAGTGCGCACAAATTTTATTTTCATGTGTATATACCACACGGAAAACCGATGTTCAATCTCATTCCCTTTCAGACCATTCTGCCGCAGCTTCGGGGTGAAAACCTCGGTGTGGATGCCGCCGACGTTCCGGCGATGATGATTGTGAATCTGTTGGGAAACATCGTCGTGTTCATGCCGTTCGGTATTTTGCTTCCATGGGTTTTTCCAAAGCTCCGCCGAACGCCGTGGATGCTTTTGAGCGGCTTTCTGCTGACCTGTTTCATTGAGACCACGCAACTCTTCATCGGCAGAAGTTTCGACGTCGACGATCTGCTGTTCAACGTGATCGGCGTAATGCTCGGATACTTCTTGTACTGCCTTAACAGTAAAATGTCTAAGAAACGCAGCGCAGAAAACAACTGAAAAAGAAGGCGCACCTTTTTTCAAAACAGTTGAAAACCTGAGAGAATTATGCTATAATTTCATATAGATTTTCAATAAGGAGGTTGCCATGTTTCGATTGTTTTTTGCAGTCATTGATGCCGTGACAGATCCGTCATCCGATTCAATTCTTGAAACGGTTTCCACTACCAATCCGCTGCTGAACGAAAACGGACAGTTCGCCGAACCGAAGGAAGCCGTCAAAAATTTCGCTGAACTGATTCGTGAATGGGATCCGTGGGGAAAGTTTGTTTCTCTGCTGCCGACACTGATTCTTGCGATCGTGGTCTTTGTGATCGGCCTGTTTCTTTCCAAACTTATTGCAAACCTGCTGGAAAAAGCGATGCGCCGCAAAGGTGTCGACTTTGCCGTGTATCATTTCATCGCACGCATGGTGCTGTATGTAATCCGCGTTTGCTTCCTGCTGATTTCGCTGTCCATGTTTTTCAACGTCACTTCCCTGCTGGCTACCCTCGGCGCCGCCGGTGTTGCAATCGCCCTCGGTCTGCAGGACAGCGTTGCGCAGTTTGTCAGCGGTATTCAGATCCTCATCAATCACCCGTTTAAAGCCGGTGATTATGTTGAAGTCGCCGGCGTTGCCGGCAGCATTACGGAAATCGGTTTCATGAATACCATCCTCACAACGCTCGACAACAAGCGAATCATTGTGCCGAATTCCGACATTACAAAGAATCACATCACGAATTATTCCGCCGAGGATAAACGCCGCGTCGACCTCACCTTTTCCATCAGCTACAGTGAGGATATTGCAAAAGCAAAGAAAGTCATCCTCGGTGTTGCAGAGAGAAATGACAAAGTCCTCAAAGACCCGCCGCCGGAAGTATATGTCGGTGCGCATGCCGCAAGCAGCATTGAACTGACGACCCGTGTCTGGTGTTGCAGTCAGCATTATTGGGATGTCTTTTTCGCCATGCAGGAAAATGTAAAGCTTTCCTTTGATGCCAACGGCATCAATATTCCCTTCGAACAGCTTGACGTCCACATCATTGAAGAAAAATAATCCAAAGCGCACAGCTGACGTTCGGCTGTGCGCTTTCATCGTTGGATTCGTCAAATTACACGAAAATCCAACACAAAAGAGGGAAGAAGTTTTATTTTCAAATATTGAAAAACTGTTGATATTGTGTTGAAAATTTTGTAAAATAAACGTAGCAATATAAGAGGGGGAAACTGCAATGCAAAAGTCTATCGCAAAATCATTGAACATCATCCCGAAAGGCACGCTCGGCCTCATTCCGATTCACGGAAGTGAGGCCCTTGCAAAACAAATTGACGATTGTCTTGTCAGCATCCGAAACCAGTATGAAATCGATCATCAGGGTTCCATCATGCTCGGCAACTATCACAAAGACTCCTATCTGCTCAACGTCGAATTTCCACGCTTTGCGAGCGGCGAAGGAAAATGTGTGATTCACGATTCCATTCGCGGTTATGATCTGTTCATCATCGCCGATGTGTTCAATTACAGCGTAACGTATCACATCAATGATTTGCGCGATGCGAATGGCGAAAAGCTGGAAGTCCCCATGTCCCCCGACAATCACTTCATGGATATCAAGCGCATCATTTCCGCCTGTGCAGGAAAAGCCAAGCGGATCAATGTCATCATGCCGATGCTTTATGAAGGCCGGCAGCACAAGCGCACCATGCGTGAATCTCTGGACTGCGCAATCGCGCTCAAAGAGCTTGAAGCCATGGGTGTCGAGAATATCATCACTTTTGACGCACACGATCCCCGCGTACAAAATGCGATCGGTATCGGCTTTGAAAGCGTCTCGCCGACGTATCAAATGATTAAGGCCCTTGCAAAAAGCACCGCCAACAACGTCAAATTCAATCCGGATCACACCATCATGATTTCCCCCGACGAAGGCGCCATGGGCCGCTGCGTGTATTACTCCCAGGTTCTTGGCATCAACCTCGGCATGTTCTTTAAGCGCAGAGATTACACACGCGTGGTCAATGGACGAAATCCGATCACAGCGAACGAATATCTCGGCAGTGATGTTGCGGGCAAAGACGTCATCGTCGCCGACGACATGATCTCCAGCGGCGACAGCATGCTTGATGTTTGCCGTCAGCTCAAGAACCGAAACGCGAATCATATCTATGTTTTTGCAACCTTCGGTTTGTTCTCTGCCGGTCTGCAGCGTTTCGATGAAGCGTACGCGGAAGGCGTTTTCGACCGGATCCTCACGACGAACCTCGTTTACAATCCCGAGGAACTGCTGCAGCGTGAATGGCACGTTTCGGTTGATATGTCAAAGTACTGCGCACTCATCATCAACGCGCTGAACCATGATGAAACCGTCAGTCCGTACCTCAACCCGATGAAGAAAATTCAAAGTTACATTTCCACCTACAAACTGAAATAATCCCCTCTTCCATCAAAAGCATGTCTTCGGACATGCTTTTCTTTTATGCTGTATACTGCAAAACCGGACTGTCCCGAAGGACAGCCCGATTTTTTCAGTTCGTCTTGAATTGTGTGTGCGTAATCAGGAAATCCAACCAATGCTGGAGATCCAGTGGACGAAGAAGTGGACGATTCTCCAGATGATCTTCACGCCGACAAAGATGTCGCTCGCCTGAATCGCATCATTCTTGTCGCAAAGCTTGCAGCGGAATCCTCTGTACGGATTGTTATGCTCGCTGTCATCACCGCTGCTCTGGCCGGAAGAATCCGCTTTGTACTGTGCAGTCAGCGTAATCGTTGTGTCTCTTTCGTTGACATTCAGACGGATGCTGCCGGTCGACGGGTATGCATTGCCCTTCTGATCGGTCCATCCGGTAAAGATGTACCCTTCTTTATCAACAGCTGCCTGGGTCGGAATGGTGAGACCGTTGTCATACTCCTGATAAATCGTATAATCCACAACACCGTCGCCGTTGTTATCAACATTGATGGTATACTGGATGCCTTCAAATTCTGCCTGAATGTAAGCGTTCGACGCACCAAAGGTGAACACATTGCCATTCAGCGTGCCTTCGCCGCTGACAAGCTTCCAACGCTTGAAGGAATAGAACTTCTTCGTCGGAGTCGTTTGCAGCGCGTAAGTCTGTCCCTTATAATTCGTGTAATAGAAGATCGCCGTCTTACCGTCGTTGTAATCGATTGTCAACGTGTGGTTCTTATAATCATTCAGGAAGGTGCCGTTTTCATCGGTGTACTTCGCAAACTCAGCATTCAGCTTATTCGTTGCGTCAACGATCTTCGCTTTGTCTTCCGCAGATGCATCGATCTTATACTTGTCGCCATTCTGATCGAAGGCTTCCGCTTTTGCTTCATTGATCACTTCGCGGATTTCGTTCTTGATACCGCCCGGAACTTCATCGCTGTTCAAAAGGCCTTCCAGCTTACCGAGTGCTTCATAATAATCGTTGTACTCGGCAGCGTCTTTCTTGGACAGTGCGTTCAGCGCAACCGTCAGCGCAGCGGTCGCATCATCAACAGCGGCCTGCTTTGCAGTCTGCTCCTGAACGTTTGCAACCGTGGCCGCATTTGCCAAAGCAGTCTCACCGTTTGTCAGCGCGGTCTGCAGGGCGTTAAGCGTTGCAGTTGTGTACAGGTCTGCCTGATCGTTAAGAATCGCCTGTGCAGCAGCAATCGCAAGTTCCAGTGCAGCGGTATTCACGGTAAGATCCAGATTTTCAAGTTCCTGATTCGCTGCTGTAATCGCCGCTTCAATCGCAGTCATTGCCTCAGCAATCTTCTGCTCAAGAGCATCTTTCGCATCCTTATCAATGTTCGCGCTCGGATCATCCAGTGCATCTGCTGCTTTTGCAATCGCATCTTCAAGCGCTGCCTTGGTTTCATCGGAAAGGTTCGTTGTGTCGATTGCGTCCGCTTCAGTCTTCTTATTGGAAAGGTCAGTCGTATCAACGTCATATTTCAGTCCGTTGACCGCGTCTTCCAAAGCCTGTGCCGCTTCGTCGATCTTGACCTGATCAAGCGGATCATCGTCAAGTGCGTCCTCAGCCTGTGCGATTGCATCTTCCAGTGCGGTCTTGCTCTCGTCGGTCAGATCGGTCTTGTCGATGTCCTTCGCTTCGTCAAGTGCATCCTGAAGGTCTTCGGCTGCTTTGTCAAGGATTTCCTGGTTCGCCGCTGCAATCGCATCTTCAAGCGCAGTCATTGCCTCAGCAATCTTCGACTCAAGCGCATCTTTCGCATCCTTATCAATGTTCGTGTTCGGATCATCCAGTGCATCTGCTGCTTTTGCAATCGCATCTTCAAGCGCAGCCTTTGTTTCGGCGGAAAGGTTCGTTGTGTCGATTGCTTCAGCTTCGGTCTTCTTGTCGGAAAGCTCGGTCGTATCAACGACATATTTCAGACCGTTGACCGCGTTCTCCAAAGCCTGTGCCGCTTCGTCGATCTTGCCCTGATCAAGCGGATCATCGTCAAGTGCATCCTCAGCCCGGTCGATTGCATCTTCAAGTGCGGTCTTGCTCTCGTCGGTCAGATCAGTCTTGTCAATGTCCTTCGCATCGTCGAGTGCATCCTGAAGATCTTCAGCTGCCTTGTCAAGTTTCGCTGCCTCTGCGGCTGCAAGAGCATTTTCAAGCAAAGCCGTTGCAGCGTCGACCTGAGACTGGCCTGCTTCTGTCAGCTTGTTGCCTTCACCGTTCGGATAAGCCATTGCTGCGGCATCGGAAATTGCGTTCGCGATTTCATCCGCGTTGATCGTCGGATTCGCATCCTTGAATGCATTCAGAGCAGCGAGTGCAGCATCATAATTCGTATAATCCGCTTCACCTCTGGGCGCAGCGCTGAAGATTGCGTAATAAGTCACATCAGCGGTGACCTTCGGCAGAGTCTCCAGTTTGGTTTCAGCGTTTTCATCCGTGTTCCAACCGATAAAGGTGTAATGATACAGCGTATCAGGATCCTTCGTCGGCGTGGCAGCGTCATAAGATGCCTCGGAACCGGAAACCACGTTTTCGTCCTTTTCAAGCTCTGTGGTCCCGTTCATCCAGGTCACAATGTAATGCTTCAGCGCCTCATCCTTGACATTGCCTTCGCCGTCATAGATGCTGTCCTTCACTTCGTCGAATTTTGCCTGAAGTGCTGCAGCTGCATCATCAACAACACCCTGCTCATCCGGCTTTACAAGATTATTCGCAATCGTATTTGCAGTGATCACAGCGTTGATTCCTGCCTTAATGGTCTCGTCAGCAAGATCAAGAGCCAAAATGGCATTCAGCGCTTCAAGTGCTGCGTCGTACGCTGAATAATCTGCACGATCAACGTCTTCCGTATAGGTATGGCTGGCAGCATTTGCGCAAACATACGTCTTGACGCCCTTCGACCAGGTACCGTCTGTCAGAACCGGACGCGCGGTAATGGAGGCGGTGTAGCTGTGTGCGCCGTAAACACCGTCGCTCAGATCAGAGATCTCATTCTTATTTTCATCGAAGAACTTTTCGCAGACGGAGCACTGATAATGCGCAACCGTACCGGTATGTACGCAATCCGCAGCAGGAATAGCCAAAATCAGTTCACCATAATTATGTGCTGCAAAGCCGAGGTTTTCAGTCTTGCTGTCCCCGAGGCCTTCCGCCTCAAAGACCGCTGTGTAAGTCTTAACGCCCTCCACTTTGCAGGTCGCCGGCGTTGTGATCTCGCTGTCAATTCTCTTTGCAGCAACGGACAGTTTTTCATTGCAGCCTGTGCAAGGTACCGAAGCCGTGCAGGCGGAGAAATCATCCTCCCATGCATAGGTAACGTTTTCGCTGCTGTAATCCCAGGTGTGACCTTCCGCTTTGATCGTCACAACCTTTACATCAGAGAAGGTCTGCGCACCAACTGTGACGGTTGCTGTGTAGGTCGTTGAACCGTCCACCAAGTGCTGTGCGGCAACGGTATTCGTTGCAATCACTGCAGCCTGGTCATTCAATGCAGCGTCACAATCAGCGCACTTAAGATCCACCGTTGCAGCGGTGTACCCTGTTTCATCGCTGCCGGTCCAATCCCAGGAATCAGCAACAACAGCATAGGCGTGCGTCGTGTTTGCTTCATCAAGCTTATACTGTGCAGTATAGGTTGTATCAGCTGTCGCGGCTGCAACCTCCGGTGACCACGCATCAAAGATATATGCGTGAGCATCGACGGTATAACCGGATACTGTCGGTGCTGCCGGCGTATAACCTGCAGGTGTCTTTACGATTGTGCTGCCGTCATTCGTCGTCCATGTGACGTCATAAAGCGTTTTTCCGACAAGTTCTTCAAGCGCTTCAATTGCAGCTTCTTTTTCCGCATCGGTTTTTTCATCGTCATTCAGAATCGCAAGCTGTTCCTCCAGATCATCAATGAATGTATCATCATAATCATCGCCGGAGGTCTCATCATTTTCGTCTGCGATAATGGTAGTCGCCTGGGTGATGGCCTGGCTCGCATCTTCTGTCAATTCGGAAGCAAATTGCGCAACATAGGTAACGGGACCGGTAACCGCAGCAATGCCCGGATCCCAACCGGTGAAGGTGTAGGTATAAAGGCTCGTGGCATCTTTTGCCGTGCTGCCCTTGAAGGAAGGCGTGTCGCCATACTTATACGTTTCTTCTGTTGTGGTGCCGTTCACGCTCCACGTTACCGTATACGTTGCCTTGTAGTCGTCCTTCAGATTACCATTGCCGTCTGTATAGGTAGAAACGATACCATTCAATGCCGTCACAGCGTCGGCAATATTCTGAACGCCTGCCGCATCGTCAGATCTGTAGTTGCGGTTCTGATCGTCGTGTGCAAGTGCAACGGCATCAGCAATAATACCCTGAATTTCACTTGCCTTGCTGCTGTCAAGACCCGCAATTGCAAGCACTGCCTGTGCAGCTGCAAGCGCTTCATCGTATGCGTCATAGTCCGCGTCGGTACGGGCGGTCGCGGTGTACACAGCAACGTACTTGGTGAACTTGTCGCCTTCAAGATACGCTCTGCTGTTGTAATTCGCACCCTCCGCCGTAAACTGATTCAGTACGGCGTTCAGACCGTCAAACGAATTATTATCGCCATCCTTCCAGCCGGTGACCTCGTAGTTATTGTCATAATCCTGCTTGGTCGGCGCAGTAACTTCGTAATCATCGGTATAACTGCCATCTTGGACAAGCTGCTTAATCATCGTGCTGCCGTAGTCGGGATAATCACCGTACTGCCATGCCGCAGATGCGAGCGAGGTCGTGCCGTCATCATCATAGAATGTTACAGTGTACGTCTGCACGGTCTGCTCGTCGCTGATCTGGAAGATCTTTTCGGGTTCGTCCACAGTGATGGTGTCCGGAAGCGCCGGGCTCCAGGTCAGGGTTTCACTGTAGTCCCACTGTGCGTTGTCTGGGCGGTTATAAACGTTGGACAACTGCGGAATCTCAATGGCAGCGATAGTCTCGCCGTAGTCCTTCGTGTAAGTCGCAGGCTGACCGTTGATTGCAACCGTGTTGCCGTGCTGATCAATGAAGGTCACAGTGCCCTGCTTCTTTTCAAGGGTCAGACCGTCATTGTCAAGCATATATTTGGCGTCTTTGATGGCAGCCGCGCAATCGGCGACGCCCTGTGCCACGTTGCCTTCATACGTGAAGTTGTTCGGGTTTGCAGCGATCATCGCCATGATGGTACCCTTCGCGCGCTTGACGGAAGCTTCCGTGTACTGCCATGCGGTATCGCCTTCGATGATGGCTTTCACCGCAGAGGCTTCAGAAAGTTTATCATAAATGGGCTTGTAGTTAATAACATAGATGTCGCCCTTTGACGGGATCTTTTCATTATCTACGCTATTTCCAGTCCATGAATACCATGTATGCGAATAATGCAGCTTGGTTTCTGAAAACTTCTCAAAATAATTGGTCGTATCGCCTGTACCGACGTAAACAAAAGCATTGCCGTAATCGCGGCGAGTGTTCTTATTGCTCTGATTCTCCGTCTGAAGTCTGTGCAGATCGTTGCGATCGCGAACCTGATAGTTGATGTAACTGTTCTTGTCAAAAGATATACCATTTCGACCGTCAGCTTCATCGGGCCACTGTGTATAACCATTATTGGACTCGTCCATATAACCTGCCCACTGGCGTTGGAATACAAGGCTCGGCACATCTTCATCAACAGCAAGATAGTCAACTGCACGTGGGCCGTTACTGCCGTT
>CACYCR010000187.1 GCA_902772935.1 Oscillospiraceae bacterium | reverse complement strand
TGTCGAAGCCTTCGTACATATCGGTCCATTCATAGTTCTCACCGTCAGCGGCTGCTTTCAGGTTGTCCGCTGTGGTGCCGATGCCTTTGAGCTCCTTGAACCACATTTTTGCGTGTTCTTTTTCGTTGTCCGCCGTTTTGAGAAACAGTGCAGCGATCTGTTCATAGCCTTCTTTTTTCGCCACGGAAGCAAAATAGGTGTACTTGTTGCGCGCCTGCGATTCGCCGGCAAACGCGGTCTCCAGATTCTTTTCGGTCTGTGTACCTGCATACGGATTTGCTCCCGGCGCGTCCGACAGACGCTCGAGCTTGTCACCGCTCTGTCTGCAGCGCGGGCAGACAGCTGCATCGCCCTCCGGCACCTCAAAAATTTCACCGCAGACAAGACATTTGTATTTTGCCATGTTGTTTCGCTCCTTTCTGTTATGTATATGCAGTCTCGGGTATTTCCCGGACCTTTATACCATTTTAACAGGATTATTTTTGTTTGTCAACGTTCACCTGCCGCGCTTTGTTTCATCCGCCGATCAAAAGATGAAAGCCGATGCCGGCGGCCGCGCCGATGGCAATGAATACGATCGGATGCACTTTTTTGAAGATCCGCAGACCGACAAAGATCACCGCTGTGAGAACAATGCCCCAATAGTTCAGTGCGCTGAAAAATGTACCGCCGTCAAGAAGCGCGGCCTTGTCAAACAAGGCGAGTACCGCCACAGACATGCACGACATGGCGATCAGACCGGCGCTCGCCGCGCGCAGACCGTAGAATGCCCAGGCGACATATTTGGAGTTGCGGAATTTCAGCAAAAAGCGCGAGAGGATGAAAATGATGACCAGCGCGGGTGCGATCTCACCGAGGACAGCGAGGATCGCACCGGGTACACCGGCCGTTTGAAAGCCGACGTAGGTCGCCATGTTGATGCCGAGCGGACCGGGGGTAGACTCCGAAACGGCAACCATGTCGGAGAGCTGTGTGGCGGAAAACCAGCCGGTTGCTTCGCCCATTTTCTGCAGAAACGGAAGCGTTGCAAGACCGCCGCCGACGGAAAACAGTCCGACATAGAAGAATCGAAGAAACAATTCAAGCAGCAGCGGCACGCGGGTTCCCTCCCTTCAGGAAAATACCGAGGACCCCCGCGCCGAGGACAAACAACGCAGGCGTGATGTTCGTGAACGCGGACAGAAAAAAGACCGCCAGCGCAAGCAGCACCGTCCAGACATCAACCAGGGATTTTTTGGTGATCTTGATCGTAGCGTTCAGAATCAGCGCAATGACCGTCGGACGGATGCCGGAAAACGCCCATTGTACCCATTGCACATCCTGAAAATTCTGAATGAACGCGGCGATGAGCGAAATGATGATGACCGACGGCGTCACAACGCCGAGCGTTGCAACGATGCCGCCGAGGATGCCTTTGCGCTTGTTGCCGATGAAAGTGGCCGTGTTCACGGCAATGATGCCCGGGGTACATTGTCCGATGGCATAATAATCCATCATCTCTTCTTCGCTCGCCCATTTGCGCTTCTGCACAACTTCCCGTTCGAGAATCGGCAGCATTGCGAGGCCGCCGCCGAAGGTGAACCCGCCGATTTTTGCAAAAATCAGAAAAAGCTGCAGCAGTTCTTTCAAGCCAATCACCCTTTCAAAAGCGGCAATACCGCTTTTTAATACGTAATGAGAAAATCGCGGCCGCGGGAAACCCTGCGACCGCCATTGTTTCGGTATCGGTGCTCAGATCGCGGGCGGCGCCATACCGCCGCCACCTGCCATCATCTGTGACAAGAAGCCTTGCTTTTTCTTTTTCTTCGGTTTGTACGGCGGGGGATTTTTCATTTTCTCCTTTGCCTTTTTGCCTGCGGAGGTCGCAAGGAACTTGTTGACCTCAATGACCGGCGGCGCCATGGTTTCACTCATGTAATCCACGCAGCGTGCAAGCAGCACCTGATCGTTGTCCAGCGCGCCAAGAATTGTCACGGCAATCAGACTTTGCGTATCGTTGGTGCCGTCCTCATATATTTCATTGAGGATCTGGAACAGCTTTTTCATGGTCTGCGGGCGGTTTTCTTTGATGGCTTCCAGGATGCGCGGCGTGCCGTATTCTTCAAAAAACTGCTCACTCAAAAATTCACCGTACGTCGCAATGTTTTCTTTGTAAATCGGACGCAACTCCGGGAACACCAGACAAAGCTTGCTCGCAAGTGTATTCGGATCATAGAACGAACCGTTCTTGACTGCGGCTTTGGAAACGGTCTGCGGCGCCTTGGCGTTTTGTTTTTTGACGACTTTCGTTACGGTGCTGTATCGTGCATCAAGCGTTTCGCTGATTTCGCCGATCACATACCGGACATCTTTTTCGTCTGCGTTCGCCGGCAGGAGAGAGACCACGATCCGTTTTGCGCCGCTTTCCAGCGCATCCGTGTCGTCGGCGGCATAGACCTCTGTGCGTTCGCCGGCATAGCGGATTTTCAGTGCGCCCTTTTCACCGCTGAATACGGCGGCGGCTTCTGCTTCGCCGACGGTCACAAGGCTGCCGTTTTCGTCTGCCTGCTGGGCAAACCCGTTCTTCTGCAGCGGCTCCTGCAAAGCGTCCAATACTTTCAAAAAGGTTTCAGCATTTACTGCCATTCTGTGTTCCTCCGTTATAATCCAGAAACTGGAATCGTATAATCGAAAGAATTATATCATATTCCTGTGGATTTGTCACGTACTTTTGTAATTTTTTATTTTATTTTGCTGCGAGGCGCGGTTGGCGGAAAAACAGGACGGCAAATCGGCAACATCTTACGTTTTTCTGACTTTTTTATGGAAACGGCTGTACAAAACCATTTTTTTATGATATGATGTGTACTCGTAGGTGCATCGATACCAACACAAGGAGAGATTTGCATGATTCAAAAATTCAAAGCCAACCTTGCGGTACTGCGGCAGGAGATCAGCATTCCTGAATATATTCTCTGGTGGGCCATTCGCATCTGTATGTTCTTTTACATTAAAAAAGAGCTGCGCCCCGACCGCGATCTCATCGACTATATTCTGCCCTTCATCATCACCGCGGGAACCTGCGCTGTGTTCCTCATCCGGATGATTTTCCCGAAAAAAACGCTTCTCGGACGCATCAGCTACAAGGCTCAGAAATATATCTCGTTCATGATCTTTTTCGGTACGTTCATCGGCAACTACTTCGGTCTGTACGGTGTCAACAGTGAGACCGGTGCCATCCATTACGACTGGATCCTGCACGCGATTTCCGGTGTCACGATCACCATGTTGGGATATCATCTGCTGATTGCGATGAACGGCGACAAAAGCAAGCTCTCACCGCAGATCTGTGCCTGTGGGAGCATCGGCTTTTCGTGCCTTGTGATCATCGCCTGGGAAATCATGGAATTTGTCGGCGACTTCAGCTGGGGTGATGATAACCAGAAGTACGACTGGGTTTTGCAGGAGTTCGATCCGTTCTATCCGATTCTGTCCAAAACCGTCGCGGGCCCGGAGCAGCACGGTGTCTATGATACCAACATCGATATGGCGTTCGCGTTTTTTGTTACCATCATCACGGCGGTCGTGCTGTTCGTCGTATTGAAGCGGCGCGAAAAGAAAGCGGCTGCGGCGCCGGCAGAGACGGAGCCTACTGCGATCTCCGCCTGAAAAAAGGATTCTCCGAAGCAATTGAAGATCGCAGAAAACGCCTTGGTTTCTGTAAAAAGGCGGCGGTGAAGTTTTTACGAAGCGGAAAACTTTTTTTCGAAAAATGTATTGACAAACAAATAAAATTGGTATATAATCTCAAAGTCGCTGCGAGAGATCGCTGCAGACGTGGGAGCATAGCTCAGCTGGGAGAGCATCTGCCTTACAAGCAGAGGGTCACAGGTTCGAGCCCTGTTGTTCCCACCAGAAGTGGCCCGGTAGTTCAGTTGGTTAGAACGCTAGCCTGTCACGCTAGAGGT
>CACYCR010000186.1 GCA_902772935.1 Oscillospiraceae bacterium | reverse complement strand
TTTCGGCGTCATTGTCTGCTTCTGGGCGCTGCTGCTGCTGGTGCTGGCGGTTGTGCTGAATCAGTCGATCAAGTATCTTGACGCGGTCATGGCGCTCTTCGGCTCGGTCGGCCTGACCTATGCGCTCTCGTGCGCCATCCGGCTCAACGACCTGCCGTACCTCAATGAACGCTTCACCCATCTCGAAGGCCTTTACCTGTTCTGGCTGGCGTTCGGCTGTGCCTGGCTGACGGACGTGTTTGCGTTTCTGGTCGGCCGGAAGATCGGCAAACACAAGATGTCGCCGCACATCAGCCCGAAGAAAAGCTGGGAGGGCGCCGTGTTCGGTACGCTGATCACGGCGGCGCTCAATGTTGCGATTCTGCTGGGCTACAGCCTGGTTGCGACCAAGCTGATGGACTACGATTATTTTATCATGGATTCCGGCATAAAATATCTGTATGTGGTGCCTGTGTCGGCGCTGCTGTCGGTGGTCGGCATGTTCGGCGACCTTGCGGCGTCGGTGCTCAAGCGCAATCTCGGCGTCAAGGATTTCAGCAACCTTTTGCCCGGACACGGCGGCATCATTGACCGCTTTGATTCCTGCACCTTTGTGCTGCCGACACTCTACGGTATTTTCTGCCTGATTTACGGTTGATTTAATGAAAGTGTGATAGCATCATGACAAACCATCTTTCTATTCTCGGTTCCACCGGTTCCATCGGTGTGCAGGCGCTTGACGTCTGTGAAACGCTCGGCATCCGGGTGACGAGCCTTGCCGCGTACAAAAACAGCGCGTTGCTGGAAGCGCAGGCGCGAAAATTTCAGCCGCGGCAGGTCGCCCTTGTGGATGAGGCAGCGGCAAAAGACCTGAAGGTGCGCCTTGCAGACACATCCATTCGCGTGCTGTCCGGCATGGACGGCGTGTGTGCCTGCGCAGCGGATGATGCGGCCGATACCGTTCTGAACAGCGTGGTCGGCATGGCGGGCCTGCGCCCGACGCTTTGCGCAATCGCAGCGAAAAAAACGATCGCCCTGGCGAACAAGGAAACCCTGGTTGCCGGCGGCGCGCTGGTGACCAAGGCGGCAAAAGAAAACGGCGTGCAGATTCTGCCCGTGGACAGCGAACACTCCGCGATCTTTCAGTGTCTGCAGGGGATGCACGACAAAAGCGAACTGCAGTCCATCATCCTCACCGCGTCCGGCGGTCCGTTCTTCGGCAAAACCAGAGCCGACCTTGCAAACGTCAGCCTGAAAGAAGCGCTCAACCATCCGAACTGGAGCATGGGCGCCAAGATCACCGTGGATTCCGCGTCTATGATGAACAAGGGACTCGAGGTCATCGAGGCGGTGTGGCTTTTCGGCTTGCCGGAGGATAAAATCCAGGTGGTCGTGCACCGCGAAAGCATCATCCATTCGCTGATTGAATTCACCGACAACGCCGTACTCGCCGAGCTCGGCGTCCCGGATATGCGCGTGCCGATTCAGTATGCGCTGACCTACCCGGCACGGGAGGCGTCCCGTGTGCAGCGCCTGTCGCTTGCAGACTGTAAAACGCTGCATTTCGATTTGCCGGACGAAGAGACGTTCCGGTGTCTGCCGCTTTGCCGCAAGGCCATCCGGCAGGGCGGACTGTACCCGGCAATCGCTAACGGCGCAAACGAACAGGCGAACTTGTTATTCCGTGAAGGAAAGCTGCGGTTTTTGGAAATACCCGATCTCGTGGAAGCGGCGCTGGAAACCGTTCCGTCAACGGACGGCGGTACGCTGGACGATGTGCTTGCGGCGGATGACGCGGCGCGCCGGTTTGTGCTTTCGCGCTGCAACTGAGATCAACAACCAAGCGGAGGTAGACGATTGAGCTTCTTTTCTTTTTTGACCATTGCTGCCGTATGGAGCAAGGTCTGGCCGATTCTGATTGCAATTCTCTTTTTCGGCATCATCATTTTCATCCATGAGTTCGGCCATTTTATTTTTGCAAAGCTGTTCGGCGTGAAGGTCAACGAGTTTGCGCTCGGTATGGGACCGACGCTGCTGAAAAAGCAGGGCAAGGAGACCAAATACGCGCTGCATCTGTTTCCCATCGGCGGTTACTGCGCGATGGAGGGTGAGGACGAAAGCAGCGATGATGCACGCGCGTTCTGCAACAAAAAGCTCTGGCAGCGCATCATCATTGTCGCCGCCGGCGCGACCTTTAATATTCTTCTCGGCGTAATCATCTGCACGGCGCTGGTCGGTACGAACGAGTATGTCGGCACCGGCACGATTCTGCAGTTTTATGACACGGCCGTCTCCAACAGCGAAGGCGGTCTGCAGCCGGGCGACAAGATTCTGGAAATCGACGGAAAACGTGTGTTTTCCGATTACGATATCACCTTCCTCATGCAGCGCAACGCCAGCGGCAAGTTCCGCTTCGTGGTACGCCGCGACGGGGAGAAGCTGGAGCTGCCGGAAGTGCATTTTGCGGTACGCACCGGCGGCAACTTTTCCTTTGACGAAAACAATGTGATCGCCGACGTGAGCGCGAAGCTCAAAAAGGCAGGCATGAAAAACGGCGATAAAATCCTCAAAATCAACGGTGTTGCCGTGAAGGACAACGCGGCGCTTTCCGCAGAGATTGCGAAAGACAAGGACTATACGATCAACTTCACAGTCGAGCGTGACGGCGAGACGATCGACGTTGCCGACGTGAAGATGATGACAGTCACCGTTTTTGACTTTGTGATTCTCGGCGAAGACAAAAATGTTCTGAACGTCGCTGCCGGCGGCGTCAAGTATGCGTTGTCGATGTCGCGGATGGTGTATCTCTCGTTGTTTGATCTGATCACGGGCCGCTACGGCCTGAGTGAGCTTGCCGGCCCCGTGGGCACGGTTTCCGTGATCGCGGACATGGCGCAGAACAGTGCCGAAAGCGCAGACTGGTCCGGGTTGTTCATGATTATGGCGCTCATCACCATCAACATCGGTTTGTTCAATCTTTTGCCGATTCCGGCATTGGACGGCGGACGGCTGTTCTTCATGTTGATCGAGCTGATTTTCCGCAAGCCGGTTCCGGCAAAATATGAGGGCTGGATCCACGCCGTCGGTATGGTGCTGCTGCTGATTTTTATGGCGGTCATCTCCGCGAGCGACCTTTGGAAGTGGATTTCCGGCGTGGGATTTTATTAAGAAAATGGCGTAAAGCTGGAGAGGAGCCGCATGATGGTGTGGGTGCGTTTTGCCGTCGCATTGCTGTTTGCTGTGTTCGGCGTCATCTTTCTGCGCGGCAAAGGCGCTATGTTGATTGCTGGATATAACACGTCCTCCGCCGAAGAAAAAGAGCGGATCGATGAAAAGAAGCTTTGCCGATTTATGGGTAAACTGATGCTTATTGTTGCAGCATGCTGCCTGGTGGCAGCAACAGGTGAGTGGCTTCACATCAAACCGCTGCTTTGGAGCGGGCAGGCGCTGCTGCCGGTTGTCGTCATCGCCGGTGTGATCTATGCGAACACGGGACGCCGCTTTGACAAAGAATGAACGGTGTTCGGAGAAATGATATGAGAATCATCCCTTATGAACCGCAGTACCGCGACGACATGATCTTCATGGTGCTCCAGGCAAAGGACGCGCTGGGCCGCGTGCCGCATTTAAACGAAGACCTGCTCACGGTCAAAGAGACCTATCTTGACGTCGGCGATATGTTTTGGCTGGCAATTGATGAAACCGATCGCGTGGTCGGCTGCGTCGGCTACAGCAGCATCCCCGGTACCACCGAGGTGACGCTGCACCGCCTCTATGTCAAAGCGGACAAAAAGCATCAGGGCATCGGTACGGCGCTGCTGCAGACGGCTGAAACATATTTGAAAGAAATCGGGAAAACCGCTGCGTGCGTCCATCTCGGCGTGCCGAAAGAACAGTGGTTCGAATCCTATGCGTTTTATCAAAAACACGGCTATGCGGCATATGCGCCGCGATATTGGAAGAAGGAGCTGACAGAACAATGACAGAACGTCGCAAAACCAAACAAGTGAAGGTCGGCAATCTCTTCATCGGCGGCGATGCGCCGATTACGGTGCAGTCCATGCTGAACAAAGAGGCACACGACATTCCCGGCAATGTGGCACAGGCAAAGGCACTGGAAGCGGCCGGCTGTCAAATCATCCGCGCGGCGGTGCCCGATCTTGATGCGGTGCCGACGATTGCCGCGCTGAAAGAAGCGGTGGCGGTGCCGATCGTTGCGGACATTCATTTCAACCATAAAATCGCGCTGGCTTGTGTGGACGCCGGCGTGGATAAGGTTCGCATCAATCCGGGCAACATCGGCGCGGATGAAAACGTCAGGGCGGTCGCAAACAAGTGCCGCGCGGCGGGCGTACCGATCCGCATCGGCGTGAATTCCGGTTCTGTGGAAAAGGAGATCCTTGCAAAATACGGCGGCCCGACGCCCGAAGCCATGGCCCAAAGCGCGATGTATCACGTCCGGCTGCTGGAAAAATTCGACTTTGACGACATTGTGATCTCCATCAAGTCGTCGAACGTACACAATATGATCGAAGCCTATCAGCGCGTGGCGGCGCTGTGCGACTATCCGCTGCACCTCGGCGTGACGGAATCCGGCACGGCGCGCATGGGCCTGGTCAAATCCGCCGTCGGCATCGGCGCGCTTTTGACGCAGGGCATCGGCGACACGATCCGCGTGTCACTGACGGATGATCCGACCGAAGAAGTCCGCGCGGGATTTGACATTCTTTCCGCCATCGGACTGGTGAACGACCGCCCGACGCTGATTTCCTGTCCGACTTGCGGACGCACAAAAATTGACCTGATCGCTTTGGCAAAGCAGGTGGAAGACCGGCTGCAGGACGTCAGAAAGCCGATCACCGTGGCCGTCATGGGCTGCGTGGTCAACGGCCCCGGCGAAGCGAAAGAGGCGGACGTCGGCATTGCCGGCGGCGACGGCTGCGGGCTGATCTTCAAAAAGGGCGAGGTGCTGCGCAAGGTACCGGAGGACGCCCTGCTGGACGAACTGATGAAAGAAATCGAAGCGTTATCATACATATCGAGGGAACCATGAGTTGTACATTTCAGGCATTGTTCGGCGACTGGCTGAACGAAGAAGAACAATCACTGCTGCCTGCAGACACCGAGGTGCGGCAGGTGCAGCTTTCCAAGGCGCAGCGGTCGATGTCGCTTGCGCTGTTTTTCCCGTGCCTCGTGACGGGGCACACGGTTGAAAAGGCGCAGCAGGCGCTGCAGAACGCGCTGCAGCTTTCCGCTGTGCAAATTGACGTCTCCATGCCGCCGCAGTGTTTCTCCGAGGGATACCTCGGCACGCTCATCCGTGAGGTCAACGCCGCGATTGCCGCATCCAACGGCTTTTTCAAGGACTGCACCTGCCGGCTGCAGGAGAACGATCTTGTCATCACGCTGACGCACGGCGGCGCGGACATTCTGCGCGATTGCAAGTGCGATGCATTCATCGAGCGGCTGATTGCACAGCGCTTTTCCCGTCCGGTCACGGTCGTCTTCGCCGGCGATGAGATTTCGCTTGAGGACGAATCCGTGGTCACGATGATGAAGGACGCCGAGGACAGCAACCTGCGTGCAAAGGGGATCGACCCCGAGGCCGTCACGCTCACGAAGCCGAAGACGCACAAAATTGTCGAAGGCGTTCCGCTGTATCTTGAAACCGCGCGCCCGATCTACGGCAACAAGATCACGAAGACCCCGAAACCGCTTGTTGAAGTGACGGCGGAGGACGGCTCCTGCGTGGTCTGGGGACGTATTTTCCATTTTGAAAGCCGTGAGACCCGCGACAAGCGCTCCAACATCATTACCTTTAATATTACGGACGAAACCTATTCCTATACCTGCAAGATCTTTGAACGCAGGGAGAATTGCGATCAGCTGCTGGACAAGCTGAAGGACGGCGTGACGGTGCTCATCCGCGGCGACCTCGGCTATGACAAATTCTCCGGTGAAAACGTCATCAATCCGCGCGCAATCAGCCTCGTGGAAAAGATTCCGCCGATCGACGACGCCGAAGAAAAGCGCGTGGAGCTGCATCTGCATACCAAGATGTCCATGATGGACGGCATGACCGACCCGGCCGTGCTGGTCAAGCGCGCCATCGCGTGGGGCCACAAGGCGATCGCGATCACCGACCACGGCGTGGTACAGGCGTACCCGGAAGCGGTGGCGGCCGCCGGCGGCAAGATCAAGGTCATCCTCGGCATGGAGAACTACTTTATCGATGACACCGACGTGCCGTTCGAAACATGGAAAAAAGACAAGAAGGCCAGATATTACCATATGATCCTGCTCGCGCGGAACAACACGGGCCTGAAGAATCTGTATCAGCTTATTTCCGCGTCGAACCTCAAATACTTCCACCGCCGCCCGATCATCCCGAAGAGCGAGCTGGTCAAGCACCGCGAGGGTCTGATCGTCGGCTCGGCGTGCGAAGCGGGCGAAGTGTACCGCGCGATCGCGGGCGGCAAGAGCGACGAAGAGATCCTCAAAATCGCGTCGTTCTATGACTACCTGGAGATTCAGCCCTGCGGCAACAACGGCTACATGATCCGCAGCGAAAACTATCCGCAGGTGCGCTCGATCGAAGACATCCAGGCGATGAACAAAAAGGTCATCCACACGGCGGACGCCCTCGGCAAAATGACCGTCGCCACCTGCGACGTGCATTTCATCGACCCGGAGGATGCGATTTACCGCGCCATTCTGATGGCGGGGCAGGGTTTCCCCGATGCCGACAATCAGCCGCCGCTGTTCTTCCGCAACACGAAGGACATGCTCGCGGAGTTCGATTATCTCGGCGAAGAGACGGCAAAAGAGGTCGTCATTACGAACCCGAACCGGATTGCCGACATGATCGAAGACATCCGCCCGATCCCGAGCGGCAACTTCCCGCCGAGTCTCGAGGGCGCCGACGATGAGCTCAAGGAACTCTGCTGGTCGCGGACAAAAGAGCTGTACGGCGACCCGGTGCCGGACTATGTGGCGAAGCGACTGACGCGGGAGCTTGATTCCATCATTCACCACGGTTTCGGCGTTCTGTATATGATCGCGCAGAAGCTGGTCAAAAACTCGGTCGACCACGGGTATCTGGTCGGCTCGCGGGGCAGTGTCGGCTCGTCCTACGTGGCGAATGCCTCCGGCATTTCCGAGGTCAATCCGCTCGCGCCGCACTACCGCTGTCCGAAGTGCCGCCACAGCGAATTCTTCCTGGACGGCTCCGTCGGTTCCGGTTACGATCTGCCGCCGAAGGCCTGCCCGGACTGCGGGACGATGATGGAACGCGACGGGCACGACATCCCGTTTGAGACCTTCCTCGGCTTCAAGGGCGACAAGAGCCCCGATATCGACCTCAACTTCTCCGGCGAATACCAGTTCTATGCGCACCGGTATACCGAAGAACTGTTTGGCATTACCCACGTCTTCAAGGCGGGTACGATTGCGACCGTTGCAGATAAGACGGCGTACGGCTTTGTCAAAAAGTATCTGGAGGAGCACGGCAGAACGATCTCCCGCGCAGAGGAAGACCGCCTGACCATTGGCTGCACCGGTGTCAAACGGACGACCGGCCAGCATCCCGGCGGCATGGTCGTCGTGCCGAACTGTTTTGACGCGGAGGACTTCACCCCCGTGCAGCACCCGGCGGACGACGCGAACAAGGGTATGATCACGACCCACTTCGACTTCCATGCCCTGCATGATACGATTTTGAAGCTCGATAACCTCGGCCACGATGTGCCGACGCTGTATAAACACCTCGAAGACCTGACCGGCATCCCGGCGATGGAGACCGATATCTGCGACCCGCAGATCTATAAACTGCTCGAATCCCCCGAGCCGCTCGGCGTGACGGCGGAGGACATTGACTGTCCGACCGGCACGCTCTCCATCCCGGAGATGGGTACGCCGTTTGTCATTCAGATGCTGCTGGACGCAAAACCGAAGAATTTCTCCGATCTGCTACAGGTCTCCGGTCTGTCGCACGGTACGGACGTGTGGCTGGACAACGCGCAGGAGCTCATCCGCAACGGTACCTGCACAATTTCCAACGTCATCGGCACCCGTGACAGCATCATGGTGTACCTGATGCACAAGGGGCTGGAACCGAGCATGACGTTCAAAATCATGGAGATCGTCCGTAAGGGCAAGGCGACCAAGCTGCTCACGGATGAACACAAGCAGGCGATGAAGGACCACGGCGTGGAGCAGTGGTACATCGACTCGTGCATGAAAATCAAATATATGTTCCCGAAAGCGCATGCGGCGGCGTACGTCAGCGCGGCGCTGCGTCTCGGCTGGTATAAGATCTACCATCCGCTGGAATACTACGCCGCATACATGACTGTGCGCGGCGGCGACCTGGATGCGGCGGCGGTTCTCGAAGGCAGAAGCGCTGTGAAACGCCTGATGGAGGACATCAAGCGCAAAGGCAAGGAAGCTCCACCGAAGGAACAGAATATGTATCCCGGTCTGCAGGTTGTCAACGAGATGATGGCGCGCGGCATTCAGCTGCTGCCGGTGGATATCTATAAATCCGAAGCGACGACCTACACGATCGAAGACGGCAAGATCCGTATGCCCTTTGCGGCGCTCTCCGGTGTCGGCGACAATGCGGCGATCGCGCTTGCCGACGCACGAAAAGACGGCGCGAGCTTTGTCTCCGTCGATGATTACGCGGCGAAGGCCGGCGCCTCCTCGGCGGTGATTGATGCACTGCGGCAGGTCGGCGCTTTCCGCGGCTTGCCGGAAACCAGACAGATCAGCCTGTTTGATCTGTAAACCATCATGGAAGAATCCAGGGATGCGCATGCTTCGACCGTGCAAACCGCCTGAATCGCCGCGCTTCGATGCCGAATCGCAAGTGATTTCCACATTTTTTCGGAGGTGTTTTATGCTTCCTCTCGCTCCTGACGAACATCTGGAACCGCTCGGACCATCGATGCAGATCGTGGTGTCGCCGGCGCACATCTTTTCCACCGACTCCCTGCTGCTGGCGTATTTTTCCAATATCCATAAGTACGACACGGCGTGCGACCTCGGTACGGGCAGCGGCATCATTCCGCTGCTGTGGTGCAAAAAAGAAACCGGCGCGATCACGGCGGTCGATATTCAGGAAAAGGCGGTCATGCAGCTCAAAAAGAGCCTTGCAATCAACCGCCTGGAAGACCGTGTCACCGTGGTGCACACCGACCTGCGGCAGAAGCATCCGCTGCTGCCCCGGGGAACGTTTGACCTCGTGACGATGAACCCGCCGTATCAGCAAATCGGCGCCGGGCATGAAAGTACGGCGCAAAGCGACCGGCTGGCGCGGCAGGAGACCGCCTGCACCCTTGCGGACGCCGCAGAAGCGGCAGCCCATCTGCTGCGGTTCGGCGGACGGTTCTGCCTGTGTCACAAGCCGGAACGCCTGACGGATATCATCTGCGTGCTGCGTGAACAAAAGCTCGAAGCCAAGCGCATCCGCTTCGTTCTTCAAAAAGAAGGGCTTGCCCCGTGGCTGGTGCTCGTGGAGGGCAAACGCGGCGCAAAAAGCGGCGTGCGCATTGAAAAGGCGCTTGTGCTGCAGAATGCCGACGGCAGCGACAGCGCAGAGATGCAGCTGGTGTTCGGCGATTACAGAACCTTCTGTGATGCAGAATGTTAATTCGGAATGCCAATAAAACCCCATTTCCCTGACTGGAGGTCCTTATGTCCGGAACCCTTTACATCGTCGGCACACCGATCGGCAACCTCGGGGATTTGTCCCCGCGGGCGCAGGAAACGCTGGAAACTGTCGATTTCATTGCCGCGGAGGATACCCGCGTGACACTGAAGCTGCTCAATCATTTCGAAATCAAAAAGCCGCTTGTCAGCTACTTTGAACATAACCGCCGCGAAAAGGGCGAACAAATTGCCGACCGCATTGCGGCAGGGGAGAGCTGCGCCATCGTGACAGACGCCGGGATGCCGGCGATTTCCGACCCCGGCGAAGACCTGGTCCGGCTCTGCCATGCACGGGGGATCCCTGTTGCTGCGGTACCGGGGCCGACGGCATTTGCTTCGGCGCTGGCGCTGTCCGGCATGCCGGCGGGGCGGTTCACGTTTGAGGGCTTTCTCAGCATGAACAAGCAAAGCCGCCGTGCGCATCTGGAATCGCTGCAGAAAGAACCGCGCACGATGATTTTTTACGAAGCGCCGCATAAGCTCAAAGCGACGCTTGCGGATTTTGTCGAAATCTTCGGCGCCGACCGGCAGATTGCCGTGGTGCGCGAGCTGACAAAAATCCACGAAGAAGTGCTGCACTTTACACTGGCGGACGCCTGTGCCTATTATGAACAGACGCAGCCGAAGGGCGAATTTGTGCTGATCGTATCGGGCACGACCGTTACCGACGAAAAAACCTATACGCTCGAAGAAGCGCAGCATCTCGCGTGGGAATACCTCGACGCGGGGATGCCGGCCTCCGCTGCGGCAAAGGAAGCAGCGAAGGAGACCGGCTTCAAAAAGGGCGAGCTGTATAAATATCTGATTGCAAAAGGAGAATGAACGTGGAAGCGATTCTGGCATGGTTCAAAGAGTACTGGATGTACGCGGTGGTTCTGGTCATCGTTTGCATCATTGCGGGGTTTATCTTCAAGAAGGCGGCTGCCGCGTATAAAGCGCATCAAAAGAGCTTTCATGAACAGGAAGCGACGATGCGCCGCCTGCGTGCGCTCAAGGACCGCTACCACGACCTGACCGCGGAGATCATTGCCGATGCGCCGGCCGGGGAGCTGCTGGAAGGCGTCGCGCTGCGCGATCAGATCTTTCTGCAGAAGCAGGATAACATGACGGCGGCGTTTGCCGCGCTGCCGCGCGCACGGCAGTATGTTTATGCACTTGACGTTTTTACCTCGGACCGGACGGCAAAGGCGTTCTTCACCAAAAACGGCAAAGAGCTTGTTTCCATCATTGCGCCGGCAATCGAAATGATCGGTCTTTCCGCAGCTTTGCCGACGATGCGAAAGCTCGCGGTCATGTTCGACGAGGACGATGAGACCACGTCCGTGGATTACCGCTTTGTCGAAGAAGCAGATGCAGAATTTGACAAAATCGATCTTTTAACTCAAATTAAGTTGCAAGGCGCACAATATATCAAGGATCATCCCGATGAGTTTGTTGAAAATTCAGAATTGACAGATGCTTAAATGTATTGTATAATAAATACTCTAAGTGTATTTTGTGTAATTATCAATTGCGGAGGCGAACAATATGAAAAAGGTGATTGCGGCGCTCCTGGTTCTGACGGTTGCGGTTTGTTTTGCAGCCTGCAAGAAAAAGGATACCACGCCGTCAACGTCCCTGCCGGATCTTTCCGCTGACTTTTCAGCGTCGCAGATTCCGACCTCAGCGGACGAACAGCCGGTAGAACCGAACGGCATTTTGCTGACAACCATGCCGGGAGAAACACAGCCGACGGTGGCAACAACGCAGTTTGTGCCGGACCTCGCCGCAGTTTCTTCAATCACGACACTGCCGAACGCTGCAACCTCGCAGTTTACGGTGCCGAGCATGACGACCCCGCCGGTTGTGACGTCGCAGCAGCCGGGCGTGACCTATGTCACCGTCAATCCGATCCCGTCGGCACAGACGCCGTCATCATCCACACCGCTGCCGTCGAGCCTTCCGACGGTGACAACGCCGACAAGTACGACAACAACGGCCCCGACCTCAACCACGACCACGGCGCCGACGACCACGACAAAAGCGCCGGTGAAAGCGGTCAACGCGCATACGAATTTCGCAGGCTACTCCGGTAAAAAGCTGACGGTGGAAATGGATGCCGCCGGCTGGGACGGCAGAATCGTTGCCAAGAGCGGCAACGTGCAGGTCAAAATCGACAATGAAACCAAGACCGTACCCGCCACCGTATCCGGTTCTTCGGCAGGCAGCAACCCGACGGTCGTCATTGATCTGAGCAACGTCGCTGTGCCGGAAGGCGCAAAGATCACCTACTCCGTGCCGCCGCAAATGATCCAGAGCAGCGAAGGCCAGTTCAACCAGAACACGGTTTCCGGTACGTATCAGATTCCGGACTAAGAGAAACAGACACTGCGCCGTCGGGACATCCCGACGGCGCAGACTGTCGATAAAGTCACCAGACCATTTGCAATGCCCAAAGCAGGTCATGCAGGTGGTCTTTTTGATTGGACGCTAACCATTTATATTTCGACAAATAGAAATG
>CACYCR010000185.1 GCA_902772935.1 Oscillospiraceae bacterium | reverse complement strand
TCTCAAGGACATGAAAGACGAAATCGACAACGTCTGATTCCCCGGCAAACACAATTTTCACAAAATACGGCAGGGCGATTGCCTGATGCCAATCTATTGAAAAAGGAGAATGGTCTTATGGATAGCTTCAAATCAATCATCGGCATGCTTATGAATTTCTTCAAGCTGCTTGTCAAAGTGCTTGCAGTCTTTAACGTTTCCGACGAAGAAGAAAGAAATGCACTGGACAAGATGTTTGATGACATCAACACTGCTGTCAACGGCACGACGACGGAAGTCACAACTGAAGAATAAGATCTTATGGAAAAGCGGAACCGGGGGCAACCGAGGTTCCGTTTTTTTCTTTTCAAAAGGCGCTTTTTGTTTGTATAAACACAGACGGCGTATGTGCAAAGCCAGGATACGTACGGATAAATCATTGTGTACAAAACGGTTTTTTTATATTTTTTGTTCATAAGTGTTGATTTCCGACGCATTGTATGATAGAATACCATTGATAAGGCACCGGTTGGTGTTTTCAATATTTTTTTTCGGGAGGTAACATCTGTGGACAAAATCAAAAAGTTCTTTGGCTACTTTACAACATTTGCACACGCACTGTTCAAACTGCTGACCAATCTCGGCATCAGCAAGGATGGTTATCAGGACATTCTCGACGAATTCATGGACGATATGAAAGGAAATGTCGACAATCTGTAAGCCTGAACAAAGAATGCTGCGGAGGGAGACCTCCGCGCTTTTTTACGGCTTTAAATTATGAATAGTCTGAAACAAAGATAAGAAAAAAATTTGAATGAATTTTGAAAAAACTATTGACAATCCATGAGGACGGTGCTATAATTTTGACAGTGAGATGAGCTAGCTCACGAAAAAATTTTATTGGAGGTATCTCTCATGTACGAAAAACTCGTTGATTTCTTCAAAATCGCAAAGATCGTCTTCAAAGGTCTCTTCAAGCTCTTTGCTGACCTTGGTCTTGACACCGGCAAGGATAGCATTCCTTACACCGCAAGCAAAGACCTCGATGATATCGCTGACGAAGTTATCGATTCCGGTATCCCGGCGAAGTACATCGACTAATTAAAGTCCAAAAAAGGAGTCGGGGAATACCCCGGCTTTTTTTGTTGCCTTTTTTTGAAAACGGGCTTTCTTTTTTTGAAAGCCTATGGTATAATATAGAAAAGAATAAAGGAAAGGAGCAAATCTGATGGATACGATCAAAACAATCCTGAACGCAATTTTCAGCATTTCTTCTGCACTTGCGAAAATCGGCGGCAGCGAAAACAAGCATTCCCGCATCCTTGACCACATCAACAAACGGATTAATCAGCTCTTCGGACTGATCGACAGCAAGACGGAAGAAGAATAATTCCAGCGATACACTTCGCCGGGCAAACAAAGGAGGAACGTTTTATGTCACAGTTTTCAACGTTGCTTAACGGTATTTTTGAATTTGCCGAAACCATGTCCACCATCGGTGGCGGTGGCATCAAACAATACCGCCTTCTGAATCTGTTCCATCGCAGACTCAATCAGTTCTTCGGTCTCATCGGGAAATTCACCGGTGAATAAGCAATGAAACAGATGCACTGATTGCGCAAAAAAAGAGGACCCGTCAGGCTGCGGCCTGACGGGTTTTTGTGCGTGGTTTCTGTTTATTGCCCCATCTGCTGCCACAGCCGGTTCGTCAACGCCTGGGCCGCAACGAAGTTGGATTCACGTGATGGGTGGCCGGAGATCGCGTGCGGATAATTATCCATCTGGAAGGCGAGCGTCATGCAGTCCACGCCCTGATCGCCCGTAATGGAGCGATAGGAGGCGACAGCCTGCTGAATGTAGGGGTAGAGCGCATTGTTCATGTCGCCGAGCACACAGAGAATATAGGCGCCGGGGTTGCGGGTGCGCACCTGACCGAGGAAGCTCTGATACGCCTGCGCAAACTGTTCGCGCCGTTCGGTGCTGCGGCAATACGAGGCGTCGTTTGTGCCGAGGTTGATAACGATATACTGCGGCCGCTGCGTTGTAAAGTACCACGTCGCGGCGTAATCATTGATGCTGCGGCAATTGGTCAATGCTTTTTCATAATTCAGCGGCAGGGTCGCGGCAGTGTTCTGCGCGCCGCTGGTCGTATAGCCGGACAAGACGCCGTAACCGGAGTAGGCAATGCCCCAGCCGTCTGCGCCGAGCGCCGTGCTTGCGAGATAAGCATAGGTTTCACAGAAGTTTTCTGTACGGGTGGAGAACGATCCGGCGCTGTTCGGTTCGTCCAGACCGAAGCCTGCCGTAATGGAGTCACCGATGAATTCGATGTTCATTTTTTCTTCCGTCGGACGAATATCAGACGCGCCGTAAAGCGTGATGCTTGAAACGCCGACACAGGAATGCATGGATTCCGAGAGCTTGAGCAGCTTTACGGTGCTTTCACCGTCGGAACGCAGATTGACGCGGATGGTCGTTGACGTTTCATCCAGGACAACGTCATTTGTCAGAATGCCGTTGACAAAGACGCCGACACGCGGCCTATGGTGCCGGACAACCGAGGAGGAATCCGGTACCGTGCAGACAATGTCTGCCGCAGCGGCACTGCATTTGAATTCGATGCCGCAGCCGGAATAAGAAAACCAGCGCACATTGTTCTGAAAAACGGTGCGCCCGATCGGGCGGGTATAGTTTTCTGCAGCCGGAACGGTGATTGCGCCTGTCATCGGCAGCGTGGTTTCTGTGTTCTGTGCGGGCGATGTGCTGATATAATTGCCGATGGAGCCATCGACAGTGGTGTCGTCAACCGCAGGTGCGTTCGGGAGATAGGCAGTGGGCGGCGCCGTGACCGTCGGGGGTGTGACCGAACGGGTGGTGGTTGCCTTGTGCAGCAGCGGGGTGCTGCGGTGAAACAGACAAAACACAACAAAACAGACAAGCAGCGGAACGGTCAACAACAGCAGTGTTCGCCACAGCCCGGAAGAATGATTCTTCATGGCAACTCCTTTCGGGTAAATCCTGAGCCATAAATTTTTGCCATTATATCATATTTTTCCGTTTGGGTCAAGCGCGGGCGTTTTACGATGGATTTTGGAAGTTGATCTGCAACCTTTTTAAAGAAAAATATTGACGCGGGCGGGGAAAATATTGTATACTATAATGTAATTTTTTTGTGAGTCAGGTGATTGAATGTTTTCAAATGAAATGTATGAACTCGGTGCGCACAGCTCCGTGATCCGTGAAATCTTTGAATACGGCAAACGTCGCAAAGCAGAGATCGGCGCGGAAAACGTGTTCGATTACAGTCTCGGCAATCCGAGCGTTCCTGCGCCGCCGGTCGTCAACGAAACGATCAAGCGTCTGTGTGATACGATGGTCTCCACCGAACTGCACGGATATACTTCCGCCATCGGCGACCAGAATGTACGCCAGTCCATCGCGGATTACCTCAATAAGACCTATGGCACCGCGTTTTCTGCGAAAAATTTCTACATGACAGCGGGCGCGGCTGCATCGCTGTCCATCACGCTGAAAGCGCTGACCGAGCCGGGCGACGAAGTGATTCTTTTTGCGCCGTTCTTCCCGGAATACAGCGTGTTCTCCAAAGCTGCAGGCGCAACGCCCGTTATTGTCAAATGTCTGCCCGATTCGCTGCAGATCGACTTTGCTGCGCTCGAACAGGCTGTGACGCCGCACACGAAGGCGGTGATTGTGAACTCGCCGAACAATCCGTCAGGCGTGGTTCTCAGCGAGCAGACGATTCAGACACTGTGTGGTTTCCTGCGGAAAAAGCAGGAGGAATACGGGAAACCGATCATCCTGATTTCGGACGAGCCGTACCGCGAACTGGTTTATGACGGTGTGAAGGTGCCGTATCTGACCAAATACTACGACAACACGATCGTGTGCTATTCCTTCAGTAAATCGCTGTCCCTGCCGGGAGATCGCATCGGCTACATTCTTGTGCCGGACGAAGTTGCCTGCAGCGGCGAAATCTATAAGGCGGTCTGCGGCGCGGGCCGTGCACTCGGATACGTTTGCGCACCGAGCCTGTTCCAGTTCCTGATTCCGGCATGTCTCGGGCAGACGGGGGATATCTCCGTCTACAAGCACAACCGTGACCTGCTGATGAACGAGCTTGAAAACGACGGCTTCTTTGTTGCAAAACCGGATGGCGCGTTTTATCTGTTTTTGAAATCCCCGGAGGAGGATGCTGCGGCGTTCTGCGAAAAAGCAAAGCAATTTGAGCTGTTGCTTGTGCCGAGCGATTCCTTCGGCTTCCCCGGTTATGTCCGTTTGTCCTACTGCGTAGCGACCGACATGATCGAACGTTCGCTGCCGGCGTTCCGCGCCCTGGCCAAAGCCTATCAATTGAAATCATAAGAGAGGATGAATCACAATGGAATGGATGGGACTCAACGAGATCCGCGAAAAATATCTTTCCTTCTTTGAAAGCAAAGGACATCTGCGAGCACCGTCGTTTTCCCTGGTGCCGGAAAACGATAAAAGTCTGCTGCTGATCAATGCGGGCATGGCGCCGTTGAAAAAATACTTTACCGGTGAGATGACACCGCCGCGTACGCGCATGACGACCTGCCAGAAGTGCATCCGCACGCCCGATATCGAAAGCGTGGGCATCACTGCGCGGCACGGCACCTATTTTGAAATGCTCGGCAACTTTTCCTTCGGCGATTATTTTAAGCATGAGGCTTGCCCGTGGGCATGGGAGTTCTGTACAAAAGTGATGCAAATGCCCATTGACAAACTCTGGGTTACGATTTATCAGGATGACGACGAAGCGTTTGACATCTGGACCAAAGAGGTCGGCGTCGATCCGTCTCACATTGTCCGCCTCGGCAAAGAGGACAACTTCTGGGAGCATGGCGCCGGTCCGTGCGGCCCGTGCTCGGAGATTTATTTTGACCGCGGTGAAAAATACGGCTGTGGTTCGCCGACTTGCGGCCCGGGCTGTGACTGCGACCGTTACACCGAATTCTGGAACCTTGTGTTCACCCAGTTCGAAAGCGACGGGGCAGGCAACTACAGCAAACTAAAAAGCTGCAATATCGACACAGGTATGGGCCTGGAGCGTCTGGCGTGCATCATGCAGGGCGTAGACAATATTTTTGAAGTGGACACCGTGCAGAACATCATGAAGCATGTGATCCGTATTGCCGGCGTCAAGTATCATGACGATCCGAAAAAAGATATTTCTCTTCGTGTGATCACCGACCACATCCGCTCCACGACCTTCATGATCGGCGACGGCGTTATGCCGTCCAACGAGGGCCGCGGCTATGTGCTGCGCCGTTTGCTGCGCCGTGCCGCACGCCACGGAAAGCTGCTCGGTATCAACCGCACGTTCCTGTATGAAGTCTGCGATACCGTGATCGCTGAAAACAAGAACGCCTATCCGAATCTTGCGGAAAAGCGTAATCTGATTGTCAAGGTCATCAAGGCCGAAGAAGAGAGCTTTGCCAAGACAATTGACACCGGTCTTGCCATGCTCAAGCAGCTTCTCGATACGCTGGACACGAAGACGCTTTCCGGCGCTGACGCGTATAAGCTGCAGGACACCTACGGCTTCCCGATCGATCTGACCAAAGAATTGCTTGCGGAGCGCGGCTTTACAGTGGATACCGAAGCCTTTAAAAAGCTTGTGGAGGAAAACCGGCTGCGTACCCGAAACGCGCGCAAAGATGCGGGCGCCGAAGCGTGGAAGGGTGCCGGCACCGTGACCAAGGATCTGCCCGCAACGACGTTCCTCGGCTATGAATCGATGACTGCTGCGGCAAAGATCGTTTCCGTGATTGCGGACGGTGAACGTGCAGAATTTGCCGAATTGCAGAAGAATGCAACGCTCGTTCTTGACGCTACGCCGTTTTACGGCGAAAGCGGTGGACAGGTCGGCGATACAGGTACGATCAAAACCGAAACCGCAACGTTTGAAGTTGTTTCCACAACCAAGACCGCTGACGGCGTGTTCCTGCATCACGGCCGCGTGATCGAAGGCGATTCCATTGCCGTCGGACAGGCGGTGACGGCTGAAGTCAACAAGTTCCGCCGTGTCGCCGTGACACAGAACCACTCTGCGGCGCACTTGTTGCAGGCGGCGCTGCGCACGGTCCTCGGCACCCATGTTGAGCAGGCCGGACAGCTTGTGGATGATCGCTTCTGCCGGTTTGACTTTGTTCATTTCTCTGCAATGACAAGCGACGAAATCGCAACTGTCGAAGCATTGGTCAACGAACACATCCTTGCAGCGCTTCCCGTGCAGACAATGGAGCTGCCGATTGATGAAGCAAAGAAACTCGGTGCTATGGCGCTGTTCGGTGAGAAATACGGCAAAGTGGTACGAGTGGTTAAAATGGGTGATTTCTCGGTTGAGCTTTGCGGCGGTACGCATGTCGGCAACACCGGCAATGTCGGCCCGTTCCACATTGTTTCTGAGTCATCCGTTGCAGCCGGTGTTCGCCGGATCGAGGCGGTCACAGGACTCAACGCGTTCAATTATTTCCATGAACAGCAGTGCCTGCTGCATGAAACAGCCGCAACACTCAAGAGCGGCAGCGCAAAAGAGCTTCCGGCGAAAGCGGCAGCGCTCATGGCAGAGCTGAAAGTAAAGGACAGAGAGATTGAAAAGCTCTCCGGCCAGATCGCTTCCGCGAAAGCACAAAGTATGCTGGACAACGCAATGGATGTCGGCACACTGAAGCTCGTGACGGCGTTTCTTCCGGATACGACCGTGGATGAGCTGCGTAAGATGTGCGACCTTGTCAAGAGCAAGGGCGACAACTACGTTGGCGTCATCGGCGGCGTACAGAAAGCGAAGGGTACCGGCAATATCTGCACCTGCTGCGGCAAAGCGGCAATCGCTGCCGGCGCGCATGCAGGCAATCTTGCCCGTGCCGTTGCGCAGAAGGCCGGCGGCTCCGGCGGCGGAAAACCCGACGCCGCAATGGCCGGCGCGAAGAATATTGACGCGCTGCCCGACGCGATTCATGCAGCGGCGGAGATTTTAAACAATATGCTGAAATAAAATAGGAGGAACCATCATGAGCGATTGTATTTTCTGTAAAATTGCAGACGGTGAGATTCCGTCCACAAAAGTCTATGAGGACGATACCGTCCTGGCGTTCAAGGACCTGTCGCCGCAGGCGCCGATCCATGTGCTGCTGATTCCGAAGCAGCATATCACGTCCTGCGATGACATTACGCCGGACAACAGTGCGGTTGTCGCACACATCTTTGAAGTTGCGGCGAAGCTGGCAAAAGAATTCGGCCTGACCAACGGGTACCGCATTGTCAACAACTGCGGTGACGAAGGCGGGCAGACGGTCAAGCATCTGCATTTTCATCTGATGGGCGGTCGTCAATTCGGCTGGCCTGCCGGCTGATCTGAACAAAGCAAGCATTAAGAGCATTGAAAGAAAGGGATTTGCATTATGAAAACATATCGAATGACGATCGCAGGGCTGGAACGTGACCTGCCGCTTTGCGAAGTGAACGAACATATGGACATCGCCGGTTTTGTCATCTTCGGCGACGTAGAGATCACCATCGCGTCTGCAAAGGCGCTGCTGGAAAAATGCCCGGCCTTTGATTACATTGTCACGCCGGAAGCAAAGAGCATCCCGCTTGCGTACGAAATGGCAAAACAGAGCGGCAAGCCCTACTTTGTCTGCCGTAAGGGCGCAAAGCTGTATATGACCGATCCGGTTTCTGCAAATGTGCGCTCCATCACAACGGCACGGATGCAGACGGTGTATTTGGACAGCGCGGAGGGCGAAAAACTGCGCGGCAAAAAAGTGCTGATCGTGGACGATGTGATCTCGACGGGCGAATCTCTGCAGGCCGTCAACAAGCTTGTGCGGCAATTTGATGCCGAGATCGTTGCGCAGGCGGCAATCCTTGCAGAAGGCGACGCTGCTGACCGTGACGACATCATCTTCCTGGAGAAGCTGCCGCTGTTCTTTAAATAAGTCACACCAAAGGAGAAGGACAATGAAACGACCGCTTGCTGTTTCCGGTTTGGCGCTGTTTTTCACAATGGCGATTGGTGCGCTGATCCGGCAGCCGCAGCCGATTGTTGCAGTCAGCATTGCGGCCTTTGTCCTTCTCTGCGTTTCTTTGGCAATTGAAAAAAGCAGACGCTCCGCTGTTTTGCCGACTGTTTTTGTGTCGGTTTTGGTGGGATGTCTGCTGCTTTTTTGTATGCGGCTGTTTGCAGTGCAGCCTGCGCTTTCGATGCAGGGAAATGCACGGCAGGTGGTGGCGGTCGCCGAATCCTATCCGGAACGCGGCAGCAATCAGAACCGCCGCTATGTAACTGCGGCGATCAGAACCATTGACGGCAAAAGTGTTCCCGGCAAAGTGCGCATCTCCCTGCCGGCAAAAGAGACAAAGCAGTGTGATTTTGCATTGGATGTAGAGCCCGGCGATACAATCACGTTTGTCGGAACGGTCTATGAAATTGCCCGGGGCGACCGCGGCATTCAGCGCTCATTTTTCTGCCACCGGGTATTCCTCGGCGCCTATCCGACACGCCCCGCTGCACTGCAGAAAGGCGGCCGTGTTTTGCGGTACGCTTTTTTGCGGGCGCGGCACTGGATGCTGCGGCGGCTTTCCGCAACGCTGGATGCAAAAACAGCGGGACTTGCGGCATCGGTTCTGATCGGCGACAAAAGTTTGCTGCCGGACGGTATCTACACCGATTTCAAAAATGCAGGAGTGGCGCACATTATGGCGGTGTCCGGTCTGCATTTATCCATCTGGGTGTTCTTTTTCATGGAAATCCTTGCCCGCGACCGGCAGCGCAAACGGGTTGCAGCTGCAATTCTGATCGGTTTTGTACTGACGATGATGGGGCTGGTTTTGTTTTCCGGGTCGATCATGCGCGCGGGCGGTATGCTGCTGATTTATCTCGTGGGCTTTTTACTGCGGCGAACGGTGGATTCGCTGAATTCCCTCGGCGCTGCGGTGCTGCTGTTGCTGCTTTGCGATCCGTTTTATTGCATGAGTCTCGGCTTTGTGCTGTCGGTCTTGTCAACACTGGCGATTCTTGTGTTTGCGTTGCCGCTTGTGCAGCCGCTGGAGCGTGCTGCTTTGCAGAAAATATCCATACGGCCGCTGCGCTTTTGTCTGACGGCTGCAGTGACGACGGTGTTCATTAGTATCTGCGCTGCGGTCGTGACGCTGCCGGTGCAGTGCTTTTCTTTCGGTACGGTTTCGACAGTGGGTGTGCTTTCAAATCTGTTGCTGCTGCCGGTGACGATGCCGCTGATTCTTTGCAGCGGGCTTTACGTTGCGCTTGCCGCCGTCCCGCTTTTGGGCGGCGCAGTCGGTTGGCTTGTGAAGCTTTTGGCGCGGTACTGTCTCTGGGTGGCACATTTCTGCGCATCGTTGCCCGGCGCTGTCTGGACAGTGCCGAAAGAGCGCGCATGGATCTCCCTTTGCCTTACGGCGGCCGCATTGGTTTTGCTTTCGCTTCTGGTTTGGCTTTGCCGGCGGAAAGCACGCAAAGACCCCTTGCGTCCATGGTAAAAATAAGATATAATAATAGCATCAGACTGAAAAAGGAGGGTGATTGCTGTGGCGCATTTTGACGAGAAACAGCTCAAACAGCATCTGAAAGCGAAGGCGTTTTTACGGGCGTATCTGTTTGTCGGCGACGAGAGCTATCTCAAGCAGCATTATGCAAATCTTTTGGCGCAAACCGCTGTGAACGCCGCAACACAAAGCCTCAATCTTGAACGCTTCGAAGGCAAGGGCCTGGATCTTCGTGATGCACTTGACCGGGCGGCACTGCTGCCGATGATGAGTGAAAAGCGCTGTGTTTTTGTGGATGATTTCAAGCTGGACCCCTTGCCGGAGCGGGAGTATAAACTGCTGGAAACAACGCTTCGCAATCTGCCGGATACCACCGTTTTGATCTTTCGGCAGGATCAGAATCCCATCACGAAAAAAGCGAGCGGGAAAAAAATCACAGCGCTGTTTGAAACGTACGGTGCGGTCTGTGAACTTAACAAGCGCACCGGACAGGATCTTTATAAACCGCTGATTGCGTCGGCTGCGCGGCAGAACCGGACGCTTTCGCCCGCGATGGCACAGTATCTCGTTGCCGAAGTCGGTGACGATTTCAATGTGCTGGTGCAGGAATTATCCAAGGTGTGCAGCTATGGCGAAGGGGAAATCACCAAAGCACACATTGACGCCGTTGCGGTAAAAACCGTTGACGCAAAAGTCAATGACCTTGTCCGCGCTCTGCTGCAAAACCGCTTTGATGCGGCGTATCAGACGTTGGATACCTTGCTGCGGCAGAAGACGGAACCCAACTATATTCTCGGTTCGATCATCGGCACTTACGTAGAAATGTACCGCGCAAAAGTGGCAATCACCAACAGCGGTTCCACGCAGCCGCTGCTCGAAGCGTTCCCGTATAAGGGCAGGGAGTTTTCGCTGCGGTACGCGGCACGGGACTGTGCAAAGCTGGAGCTTTATCAGTTGCGCAACTGCCTTTCTGTTTTATGGGAAGCGGACGCGAAAATCAAATCGGCAGCGGACAGCGCACAGGTGATTGAACAGACCATGGTCAAGCTCCTGCTGGCAGCGAACGGAGAACGTGTATGATTCATCTCAGACAAGCAGTCATTGTTGAAGGGAAATATGATGTGATCCGTCTGTCAAATGTGATTGATGCGCTGATACTCAAGACAGACGGCTTCGGCATCTTCAAAGATAAGGAGAAGCAGAAACTGCTGCGGCGGCTCGGGGAGGAACGCGGTCTCATCATCCTGACCGACAGTGATTCCGCCGGCTTTCTCATTCGGAATTTCATTGCAAACTGCGTTCCTTCGTCACAGTGCATCCACGTTTATATCCCGGATGTTTTCGGCAAAGAGAAACGAAAAGACGCCCCGTCTGCCGAAGGAAAGCTCGGCGTTGAAGGCATCAAAGAAGAGGTGCTGCTCGAAGCGTTCCGCAAGGCGGGCGTGACGGCAACACGGACAGACCGACCGCGGGATCCGATCACGAACATCGATTTGTTTGAACACGGGCTTTCCGGTACGCCGAACAGCAGGGAAAACCGCGCAAGGCTGCTGGAACGCCTCGCACTTCCGGCGCGGATGCGTACCGGCGCACTGGTGAAATTGCTCAATTGCTTTTGTACAAAAGAAGAATTCTTGGAAACGGTAAAGGAGCTTGGCTTATGAGAATCGGACACGGCTATGACGTTCACAAGCTTGTTGAGGGGCGAAAGCTCATCCTCGGCGGCGTAGAGATTCCCTTTGAAAAGGGTCTGCTCGGGCATTCCGACGCGGACGTGCTGCTGCACGCGGTCAGCGACGCGCTGCTCGGCGCGGCGGCGCTCGGCGACATCGGCGTACTGTTCCCGGACAATGACGACCGCTTTCTCGGCGCGGACAGTTTGCTGCTGCTGAAAACGGTCGTGAAAACCTTGCACGAACACGGCTATACCGTCGGCAACATTGATGCGACGATTCTTTGTCAACGGCCAAAGCTGCGTACCTACATTGATGATATGCGCAAAAATATTGCCGAAGCCTGCGGCATCGACATCGGCGCGGTCAGCGTCAAGGCGACGACGGAGGAGGGCCTCGGCTTCACCGGCAGCGGCGAGGGCATCGCGGCCCACGCGGTGTGTCTTTTGGAGGCGTAGCACCGGCTTTTCCCGACGTCTGTATCGCAATTTGTCATTTTGCACAAAAATCGGCTTTGTTTTTCTCTTGCAAAATAATCCTTTCGGATGAAGACAGGGGAAAAAATGCATTGTATAATAAATTGTAGAATTCTTTGAAAAAGGGTTGACAGGTATGACAATGCGTACGACAGTTTCCTACAATCAAACGGACAGGCTCACTTTGTCCTTTTTCAAAGCTGAATGAAAATACAAGCGCAGTGCGCCCGTTTGGGTGCGCCGCGCTTTTTTGATATACAAATATTTTATATAAAGGAGCGTTCTTATGAAAATTTCAAAAAAAGTGTTATCCGTTCTGCTGGCAGTGCTGCTGCTGGCGAGCTGCATGGTGACGGCGTTCGCCGTGTCCGGCACCGACGGCAACATCACCTGGAACTATGACGAAGCGACCAAGACCCTGACCATCAGCGGCACGGGCGATATGCCGGATTATGATGTATATGACCCGGCATGGTATATTTATAATTGGAATACGCTCACAAACAATTATTTGTTTGAAATTGAACATCTCATCATAGAGAACGG
>CACYCR010000184.1 GCA_902772935.1 Oscillospiraceae bacterium | reverse complement strand
TTACAGTCGGCAATGGACATCCGCAGTGTTTCATTCTTTTTCTGAATCTCTTCGATTTCAAGCATCAGCTCTTTGTCGCGGTCCTCATGGCTGATGCGGCGCGCCTTGAGCAGATTCATTGCCGACACACGTGCGGCACGGTCTTTTTCACCGTCGTGAATCTCAAGGTTGAGCTTGGAAAGTGTTGCGGCGATCGTTTCCTTCTGCTGCAGCACTTCCTGCTTTTGCGCATCGAGCGCAGAAAGGTTTTCCTTGAGCTGTGCTTCTCTTTCAGTCAGTTCCGCTGTCTTTTTTTGCGCAGATTCGTGCGCTTTTTGAAGTTCGGCAATACGCGCTGCCGCGGCTTCCTGTTCATCCTTGAGTTCATCAAGCTGCGTCTGGGCTGCCTGCACCTGCTCTTCCGCAAGGCGCAGTTCACCGGTACAGCGGATACGCGTTTCCGTTGCCGCACGAAGGTCTGCTCTTGCTGCGTCAAGTTGTTCATTGAGCGCGGCGAGCGCCGCTTCGGCGTCGTTATATGCTTTTTCCAGTGCGGTTTCAGATGTTTGCAGTTCCTTGATTTTTGCGTGCAGCGTCGTGATTTCACTGCTTCGCGTCAGGATGCCCGCCGTTTTCGCCTGTGAGCCGCCGGTCATGGAGCCGCCGGTATGAATGACCTGGCCGTCGAGCGTGACCACCTTAAAACTGTGGTGATACGCTTTGGCAAGTGCAATGGCACTATCGAGATCTTCCGTGATCACGGTCTTACCAAGCAGCGAACGCATGACACTGTCATATTTCGCATCGTATTCGATCAGGTCCGCAGCAATGCCGCAAACGCCGTCAAAATCATCCAGGGAAACGCCCTGCAGAGCGTTGGGTCGTACCGCTGAGATCGGCTGGAAAGTTGCGCGTCCCTGTGCGTTGCGCTTAAGGAACGCAATGGCGTGTTTGGCATCGGTCTCCGTGTCACAGACAATGTGCTGCACCGCGGCGCCGAGCGCAGTCTCCACCGCAACGGCATAGTCGGATTTCATGGTGATCAGCTTTGACACCGTCGCGTGAATGCCCGAAAGCAAACCGCGCTGCGCTTCCCGGATGACCGCCTTGACGGCACCGGAATAGCCTTCCATGTTCTTTTCCAGATCTTCGAGCATCCGCACCTTCGATTGACTGCGCTGCAGTTCAAACCTGGTTTCGTCCAACGCTTTTTTCCGTGCGTCTGCTTCTTTCGTACGATTCTCCGCCTTGATCGACAGACCGCTGACGATGTTGTTATGTTTTTGCAGCTGTGCTTCGCAGTCCTGCAGCGCCTTTTGCGCTTTGTCGCGTTGGGCAAGGAATCCGTCAAGCGCCGACTTGCGCTGTGCTGCGGCGGTTTCCATCGACGCTGTACGCACTTCGACCTCTTCCATCGAGGAGCGCGCTGCCCATTCGGCTACCCGACTGTCCGCAGCCTCCTGCAGCGTTTTTGAGAGCGCCTGATGGATCTCATTTGCGGCGGTGTCCAGGCTGCCGTCGGCCTGTCCTGCTTTTTCAAGCTCCGCGCGCACTTCGGCAACTCGCGTGCGCTTTTCTGCAAGGATCGTGTCAATCTTTTTTATCAGGCCTTCTTCAACGGCAATCTCCGCGTCGAGTTGTTCTCTGGTCTCGGCGGCACTCGCCTGATCGCGCTGAATCCGCGCGATGGTCTCTTCATTATGTGTGATCGACGTTTCCAGTACGGCGCACTGCGCGTCAAGCTGCGACGCGTCTTCCTTTTTCTGCGCGATTTCCCGGCGCAGATCGTCGATACCGGTCGTGATGCTCTGCGTTTCGGCAATGGCTTGCTCGATTTTCTGCGCGATCTCTTCGAGCGCGGTTTCACTGCGGCGGTAATCGTTGTCCGCAATGGCGATCGCATCCTCCTGCTTGCGCAGCTCTTCACGCAGCCGTTCCACAGTGGACAGCCAGAGACCGATCTCCACACCTTTACGCTCCGCAGCGAAGACAAGGAACTTTTCCGCCTTCTCGCTCTGCGTCTTCAGTGGGCCGATCCGTCCTTCGAGTTCCGTCAGAATGTCGCGCAGCCGCAGCAGATTCTCTTCCGCCTGCGAGAGCTTTTTCAGCGCGTCGCTGCGGCGGTACCGGAACGCGGAAATTCCGCAGGCTTCTTCGAGCATCTCACGGCATTCGCGTCCCTTGCCGGAAATCATATCCGCGATTTTGCCCTGGCTGACCAGCGAATACCCGTCGCGGCCGAGACCGGTATCCATAAACAGCGCATGCACGTCACGCAGACGTACCGCTTTGCCGTTGATTTTATATTCACTTTCCCCCGAACGGAAAAACCGCCGGGTCACGGTCACTTCATCCTCTTCAACATCGGCGATGGCGTGATCGCTGTTGTCAAGACGCAGCGTCACCGACGCAAATCCGTGCGCTTTACGCACACCGGTCCCGTCGAAAATGACGTCTTCCATCTTGGAGCCGCGCAAGGACTTGGATGATTGTTCGCCGAGCACCCAGCGCACCGCGTCGGAGATATTACTTTTTCCGCTGCCGTTCGGACCGACAACGGCGGTGATGCCCTTGTCGAAGGTCAGTACGGTCTTTTCCGGAAAGGATTTGAAGCCCTGCATTTCAATTGCTTTTAAAATCATCTTCTATTTCCCATTCTCAAATTAATGTGAGTTCGTATCGTTTCAGCGTGTCCACTGTGCAGAAGCGCACGCGGTACCCCGCATTTTCCAGCTGCAGCAGATTGCGTTTCTGCTGCCCGACGGCCTGTGACAAAAACGCCGTCCCGACGCAAAGCGTGTAGTCGCCGACCGGCAGACTCCGCAGCAGCTCTTTCGATCGTTCGAGATAAATCCGGTTGTCACACAACTCGCGAAACGCGGGATGATACGGCCCTGCGAGAAAGCCGTCTTCCACATTGCCGCCGGAATGCAGCCCCAGCCGAATCACGCGTACGCCGTTTTCCTCAAACAACAGCAGCAGTCTGCTGCAAAGCGCAACGGCTTCTTCAACAGTCTGTGCGCGATACAGTCCGGCGCGGTACCAATCGGCAAGGCGCGTTCCTTTCAGGACAACGGTCGGATAAATTCGCGCCGTATCCGGCCGCAGCGCAAGGAGCCGCCGTGTAGTTTCCATTGCTGTTTCATCCAAGTCACCGGGAAGTCCGGTCATCATCTGTACACCGAGTGAAAAGCCGAAATCATGAATCAGACGGCAGGCACGCACGGTATCTGCCGCCGTATGGCCGCGTTCATTCAATCGCAGCACACGGTCATCCATACTCTGACAGCCAAGTTCGATCGCCGTCACACCGTATGATTGCAGGCAGGAAAGCACCTCTTCGTCAATGCCGTCCGGCCGCGTGGAAATGCGGATACCGGAAAAGTGTCCTGTCTTAACATATGCCATGGCATGCTGCAGCAGCGTTTTCATCTGCGTGCGATCGATGCAGGTGAAGCTCCCGCCGAAAAAGGCGATCTCGGTAGTTTTCGGGTCGGCGCCGCTTTGGATCGCGGTCTGCAGCGCTTCGTCGATTTCCCGAAGTGTCGGCATGTGCATCGCACCGGAAATGGTCTTCTGATTGCAGAACGAGCAGCGGTGCGGACAACCTGCGTCCGGGATAAATATCGAAACGTTCGCGTGTTTCATTCCCTGATGCCCATCAATTCCAGCGCTTTGCGCGCGGCGTTCTGTTCGGCAGCCTTTTTGCTTTTGCCGGTGCCGATGCCGATCACATTGCTGTTGAGATGAACCTCCACCTCAAATCGCTTCTGATGGTCCGGGCCGCTTTCTGCGACAAGCACATAAGTCAGATGCTCATCCGGATTCTTCTGAATGATCTCCTGCAGCGTCGTTTTATAATCGCTGATACGTACCGGCTGGTTCGCCACGGTCACAAGAAAGCGAAGAATGAACGTGCGCGCCGCTTCCAGACCGCCGTCCAGATAAATCGCGGCGATGACCGCCTCAAAGGCATCCGCGAGGATTGACGGACGACAGCGACCGCCGGTGCGTTCTTCGCCCTTGCCGAGCAGTATGTATTTGCCAAGATCGATTTCCTGTGCAAATTCAAAAAGCGATTTTTCGCAAACGCATGCTGCTCTGCGCTTTGTCATCTCCCCTTCCGGCAGATGACTCAGCTGATGATAGAAGTAATCGGCGGAAACCACGCCGAGAACGGAGTCACCGAGAAATTCCAGACGTTCGTTGCAGTCGCGCTTGAGCGACTTCTCATTTTTGAATGAAGAGTGCGTAAACGCGATTTCCAGCAACGCCGGATTTTTGAAATGATAGTCAATTTTTTCTTCAAATCGTGCAAGCTCTGTCATATCCATGTGGTTCACAATCCCTCCTTTTCGATGATTGTCCGAAGCAAGGCAAGTCCACGGTCGGACAAAGCCTGATAACGCATCTGCTTCTCCCGGATTTTCGGTTCGATCGGCGGGAGCATCCCGAAGTTTGCGCCCATAGGTTGAAAGTTTTTCACGGATGGATCGCTAATGTACCGGGCAAGCGAACCAATCATTGTTTCCGGCGGAAAAATCAGCGTCTCTTTCCCATTTATGCGGCGCAGTAGATTGATCCCTGCCATGATACCGGCAGCGGCGGATTCCATATACCCCTCGACGCCTGTAATCTGTCCGGCAAAGAAGATGTACGGGTGAGTCTTCAGGCTGAAATCCCCTTGCAGACAGCGCGGCGCATCAAGAAAGGTATTGCGGTGCATAACACCGTAGCGCACAAACTCGGCATGTTTCAGCGCCGGAATCATAGAGAAGACTCGCTTTTGTTCCTGAAATTTGAGATTCGTCTGAAAGCCGACAAGGTTCAGCATCGATCCTTCCGCGTTCTCTCGTCGCAGCTGCAGCACCGCCCAGGGGCGATGCCCGGTCCGCGGGTCACGCAGACCGACAGGCTTGAGCGGGCCGTAGCGGATGGTGTCCTTGCCGCGGGACGCCATGACTTCGATCGGCATACAGCCCTCATAAACATCCTTGCGCTTGTCAAAGCTGTGCAGCTCGGCGCTTTCAGCGTGGATCAGCGCGTCATAAAACGCCTCATACTCCGCTTTGTTCATCGGGCAGTTGAGATAATCGTCTTCACCGCCGCGGTCATAGCGCGACTGTGTGAAATAACAGTCTGCGTCGAGACTCTCTTTTGTCACGATCGGCGCCGCCGCGTCGAAAAACGAAAGCGCGTTTCCGCAAAGGTCCTGGATTTTTTTGCTGATGGCCTCAGAGGCGAGCGGACCGGCTGCAATGATGACCGGACCTTGCGGAATCTCTGTCACTTCCCTGCGGACAACCGTAATATTGTCATGTCCCTCGATATAGGACGTAACCAACGCAGAAAACCGGTCGCGGTCAACGGCAAGTGCGCCGCCGGCCGGCACTGCGCATTGCAGGGCCGCTTTCATGCAGACCGAGCCGAGCAGCCGCATCTCTTCCTTGAGCATACCGGCAGCGGAATTGAGTCGCTGTGCTTTGAGCGAATTAGAACAGACCAGCTCGGCCAGGTCGGTTGAATGATGTGCGGGAGAAAACTTTTCGCCTTTCATCTCGAACAGCGTCACTTGTATGCCGCGGTTTGCGAGCGCCCATGCCGCTTCCACGCCGGCAAGTCCGCCGCCGATGACTGTCACTGCGTCCATGGTTCTTCCGCCTTTCTTGCTTATGTTTTTTCCTTCTTTGCTTTGACTTTATAGCCGCAGCCATCCGCAAGGCACGACAAATAGCCGCCTCTGCCGCGGAAAAGTGATTTTCCGCATTTTGGACAAAGATCATTTGTCGGCTTGTCCCAGGTTGCAAAATCGCAATCGGGATAATTGCCGCAGCCGAAGAAGGTGTGTCCTTTCTTGGATCGCTTCTGAATGACCTTGCCGCCGCATTTCGGGCACGTCGCTTTCGTGTCAACCACATACGGCTTCGTGTTCTTGCACTCCGGATAGCCCGGGCAGGCAAGGAATTTTCCGAACCGCCCGACCTTCACGACCATCATCCGTCCGCATTTTTCGCAGGGGATGTCCGTCTGATCTTCCCTGAGCTGGATCTTAACGCCGTCCATTTCGCTCTTGACCTTACTGAGCGTCTGCTCAAACTCATCGTAGAACGTATGCAGCAGTGCGATATAATCCTGCTTGCCCTCACCGACAAGGTCGAGATCGCTTTCCATCTGTGCGGTAAACTTCGTGTTAACAATCTTCGGGAACTTTTCCTTAAGCAGCTTCGAAATCGCTTCACCGAGCTCAGTCGGAATAAGCTGCTTGGATTTGCGTTCCACATATTCGCGCTTGACCAGCGTGGAGATGATCGTCGCGTATGTGCTCGGGCGGCCAACGCCGTTTTCTTCGAGCGTTTTAATGAGCGCCTGCTCCGTATAGCGCGGCGGCGCCTGGGTGAAATGCTGCGATTTGGCAATGCTGCGCGGTTTGAGCGGATCGTCCGCTTTCAAATCCAGCGGCAGCATGGTGTCCTTGCCTTCGCCGACATCGTACACGGCGGTGCAGCCGTCAAATTTCAGGCTGTGTCCGCTCGCGTGGAACAGGACAAACCGATCGGCCTGATCGTCACGAACACCCTTGATTTCAAGCTGCGCGGTGTTCAGCGTACCGTTCGCCATCTGCGACGCGACAAAGCGCCGCCAGATCAGATCATACAGCTTGAACTGTTCCGCTGTCAGATTCGGTTTCACCTGTGCGGGCGTCAGCGTCACAACGGACGGCCGGATCGCTTCGTGTCCGTCCTGCGCGTTGGCACGGGATTTATAAAAATTCGGTTTTTTCGGCAAATACTTTTCCCCGTACTGCGCACGAATGAAATCGGCGGCAGCGGTGCGCGCCTCATCGGAAACGCGCAGGGAATCGGTACGCATATAGGTGATCAGACCGATCGACCCCATGCCGGTGATCTCGATGCCCTCATACAACTGCTGTGCAATCTGCATCGTACGCTCGGTACGGAAACCGAGGCGTCTTGCCGCCTCCTGCTGCAGCGTCGACGTAATGAACGGCGGCAGCGGATTGATCTTTTTTGTACCTTTTTTAAATGCGCTGATTGAAAACTGCGCGTTCTCCATCCGGGAGAGCAGTTCGTCTGCCTGCGCTTCGGTCCGGATCTCAATTTTGCCGGTCTCATCGCCGTAAAACGCAGCGTTGATCACCTTGTGTCCTGCGGCGAACTTGCCTTCGATCGTCCAGTATTCTTCCGGGACAAAAGCACGAATCTCCTCCTCGCGGTCACAGATGATGCGCAGTGCGACGCTCTGTACCCGACCGGCGGAAAGACCGCGGCGAATCTTCTGCGAGACAAACGGACTCAGTTTATAACCGACAAGACGGTCCAGAATGCGGCGGGCCTGCTGCGCATCCACCAGATCGAGATCGACCTTGCGCGGTGCAGCCATACCGTTTTTGACGCCGGTTTTTGTAATTTCATTGAACGTCACACGGTTCTCTTCGTCAAGATTCAGTCCAAGCAGTGTTGCCAAATGCCATGAAATTGCCTCTCCTTCGCGGTCCGGGTCGGTCGCGAGATAAACTTTATCGCTTTCGCTGACAGCCTGCTGCAGCTCTTTTACGAGCTTTTCCTTGCCTTTGACAACGGCGTATTTCGGCGCGAAATCATGCTTGATATCCACGCTCAGCCGCGCCGGGGGCAAATCACGCACATGGCCGAGCGAAGCAACGACCACATAACCTTTTCCAAGATAGTTTTTCAGTGTCTTCGCCTTGGACGGAGACTCCACAATGATTAAAGCTGACATAAGTTCCTCTTTTCGTATTCAATGCTGACGAATCAGTCACAAAGCTGATAGCTGTTGCCTTCGCCCTTTTGCACTGCGCCGAACAGTTCAAGCTCCGTTAATGCACAAAGCACTGCCGGCACCGGCAGGGACGACTGCAGCACAATTTCATCAAACAGTGTGCATCCGTCAGATAGTATATGATACACCAGCGCCGCGGATTCGGAAATGCAATCCGGCAAAAGCGGCTTTGCAGCCTTTGGCGCAGACGGTTCCAAAACCGGCGCGGTGGTTGTTTCTGAAGGTACAGGGGTTCTCGTCCTCTTCTTTCGGGCAGACGCCTTTTTGCCCGGTTTTGTCTTCGACAGCAGTGTCTCGGTTTCGTCAATCCCGGAAAACAGCGGCTGTGCTTTGTCTGCCGCAGACGATTGATGTTCCAACATCGGCACGCCGAGATAAAACGCCACATCCGACGCGGAAAAGATCGGCTTTGCGCCATCGCGCAGCAGCGCTCTCGTACCGGAAAACGCCGGGCTGTCCGTGTCGCCGGGCAGCACAAAAACAGGCTTTCCCTGCTGCTTTGCGTGCCGCGCCGTGTTCAGCGTTCCGCTTTGCTTTGCGGCTTCCATGATGACGACCGCATCGGAGAGCGCGGAAATCAACCGGTTGCGCAGCGGAAATGAACTTGCGCTCGGATTCATCGCCGGCGGGTATTCCGTCACGAGCGCGCCGTGCTGTGCAACGGCTTCGCGCAGCTGCTGATTCTCTTTCAGGTAACCGCTGAAATAACCGCAGCCCATAACAAGCACAGTCTTCTTGTTCCGGCGCAATGCACCGGTATGCGCCGCAGCGTCAATGCCGAGCGCACCGCCGCTGACAATCAGAAAGTCGTTTTCCGAAAGATCACCGGCAATCTGCTGTGTCGCTTGAAAGGCATAGCGTGTCGGCGATCTTGCGCCGATCATCGCAACTGCCGTTTTGTTTTTCAGACAGTCAAGGTCGCCGCGCACGAACAGCACAGCGGGATAATCAGGGATCTGCAGCAGCTGTGCCGGATAACGTTCATCTTCCGGCGTGATCACGGAGATCTCATTGTCATAGCAGCTCTCCAGGATCGCTTTTGCAGCAGAGAGGTCTTTGCGCAGAAAGCGCTGCAAGCGGGATTCGGAAAAGCCCCGTGTCCGGCCGAATGCCGCACTGCTGCGGTACGTCGCTTCGTCGGCATCATAGAAGGCTTTCGCGCTGCCAAAGGTCCCTATCACCTCAGCCAGTTGTGCGCCGTACCCGAACGCCTGCTGCAGCCAGAGCCAGTAAACTGCCGGATCCATGCGGCTCCCCCTTTTTTCATGAATGTTGTTACTGTTTGCGTCAGACCTGACCGCGCAGCATCTCCCACATGGTGATTGCCGCAGCCATCGACGCATTGAGCGATTCCGCACGACCAAGCATCGGGATCGTCACAGGCGTACACAGCGCGACGGTCTCTGCACTTACACCGTTGCCCTCATTGCCGATCACGGCAACGCTGCCGCCAGAAAAATCCACCGCCGTGATGGCGGTTGCAGAAGCATCCGGTGTTGTGGAAAACAGCCGCAGACCCATGTTGCTGCATTGCCGCAGCACACCGCAAAGATCATCCGTCAGCAGCAGTCCCAGCCGCAGAAGCGACCCCATTGCTGCGCGCTGCGCCTTGGGGTTATAAACGTCGCAGCACCCGCAGAGAATGGCGCCGGAAACACCGAGCGCCTCCGCCGTACGGCAAACTGCACCGAGATTCGACGGATCCTGAATGTTTTCCAGCGCGATATAGGTGCCGCCGGGACGAAGCTGCAAAGTCCGCTCCGGCTTGCGGCAGACAAGGACAAATCCCTGTCCGTTTTCCGTGTCGGAGAGCTTGTCCATCACCGCGCGGGACACTTCAAACGACGATTCTGCCTTCGTATGCAAAAGCGAAAACTCCTGCGGGTACTTCTCCATAGCGGCGGCGGTATAGAAAAACCATTCCGCCTTGATACCGCTCTTCACGGCGTCGGTGGTCAAACGAACCCCTTCCAGAACAAACCGCGCTGTCTCCCGGCGTGCTTTTGCACTGGAAAGCAACTTGACGGTCTGCTTGACTTTTTCATTGGCCGGGCTGTCGATTCTCATAGTCATAGCGTAGTCCTTTTTACCATCGGCAATGCTGCCGTTTTGCGTTTTTCAAGGGGCGGTTTTCCGCTGAAAGCGCAGGCAGAGCCGATCACCTGTTCCAGAAACCCGCCGAAAATCCGACGGATATAAAATGACAAATACGCCCGAGAGGAATTTCTCGGACGCAATTCTGTTTGATTAAAGCGCAGCCTTTGCCTGGTCGACAAGTGCGGTAAACGCAGCGGGATCGGCGATCGCGATTTCGGAAAGCATCTTTCTGTTCAGCGTAATGCCGGCCTTTTTCAAACCGTTCATGAAGGTCGAATAGTTCATGCCGTTTGCTTTGCAGGCAGCGGAAATGCGGGTGATCCACAGACGACGGAAGTCGCGCTTTTTCTGCTTTCTGCCGATGTATGCATAGTTGCCGGACTTCATGACCGCCTGCTTTGCGGTTTTGAACAGGCTGTGCTTGGAGCCGTAGTAGCCCTTTGCGAGTTTCAGTACTTTATTTCTTCTCTTGCGAGTCATCATTGCGCCTTTAATACGTGCCATGATAAATTACCTCCGTTCATTAAAATAATAGGTTTAGAAGCAGCGTCGGCTTATTTGTAAGGAATGAGACGCTTGATCTGCTTCTGATTCGTAACGTCGGCAACTTCTGTTTTGCGAAGATTTCTCTTGCGCTTTGTGTTCTTCTTGGTCAGAATGTGAGATTTGTACGCATGGGCGCGGATCGGCTTTCCGTTTTTGGAAAGTTTGAAACGCTTTTTTGCGCCGCTGTGTGTTTTGATTTTCGGCATTTTGGGTCCTCCTCTGAAATTACTTTTTGGTGGTCTTCGGTGCAAGGAACATCATCATGGATCTGCCCTCAAGCTTTGCGCTTTTTTCAACGCTGCTGAACTCCTGACAGGCTTCGGCGAAATTGCTCATGGTGACAAGTCCGTTTTCGGGATGCGCCATTTCACGGCCGCGGAAACGAATGGAAACCTTGACTTTGTTGCCTGCGGTCAAAAATCGTCTTGCGTGGTTGACCTTGGTTTCAAAATCGTGCGTGTCGATGTTCAGGGAAAGACGAATCTCCTTGATTTCAACGACGTGCTGATTTTTTCTTGCTTCCTTTTCGCGCTTCGCCTGCTCAAAGCGATACTTGCTGTAATCCATAATCTTGCAAACCGGCGGCTTTGCCTGCGGCGCGATCTTGACAAGATCAAGATTCTTCTGTTCAGCAATCTTCAATGCGTCTGCCGCAGACATGATGCCGAGCTGTTCACCTTCAGCGGTGATGACACGGACTTCACTGTCGCGGATGTCTTCATTGATGAGCATTTCTTTCGTAGCGATGTTCATACACCTCCAAGAGATTGAAAAAATCAAAGCGTGAACAGAGTATATCCGTTCACGCACAAGTACCTTGGTCGGTATTGACCCGCCTGAAACGACATTCGGCAGGTGAGAACGCATATCTGCTCTGCTTTGTTGTGAAAGTAGTTTACCACGTTCTCCTCTGAATGTCAAGCGTTTTTTTGAAAAAACATCTGAAATATGAAGTCTGAATGATTCTACGTTTACTCTGCATGCAGTGTGACCGGTTCAGAGAAGAGCGCCTCCCCTTCCATATATCCGCCGCCGTCTGCATCAAGAAGCGTCATGACCTGCAGCGTAAGCGGAACTTCATCGGCAGAATCGGCCGACACTTTTGCGAATACGGTTTCATGCGGATTGATATATTCCGCGCTCAGATCGTTCTGAACATTGTCCTCAACGGTGTACAGCGAAAACAGCAAGGCGCCTGCCGAGCGGTTTTCATACTGCAGGGTATACTTTCCGGTTTCCGGGTCAAACGCAGTTCTGACGGCAAATTCCGGGCAATCAGCAAGCACATGCGTCAACTGCGGCGTTTCGTCCGCCGGATGCAGAACAACGTGACGGCTATAGGAATAAACAGTGTCACGCTCGTTTTCATCCTGCGCCGTTACCTGAAAGGAAAAGCTGACGTCGTTGACGGTTTTGATGTCGCACGCCGAGAGTACGTCTTTTTTCCAATACAGATACGTATGAAAGGTTTGATCTTTATCCACTTCCAGATAAAAATCGTCAAGCGGATACCGTGTGCCGTTATTTCCCCGTTGGTTTGCATCCCAACTTGGCGCGCAGTTATAACGGTTGACATAAGCCTGCGCGGAGAAGATCAGCTTTTTTCCGCTGCGGTTTTCGATCGTCACATAAAAGCCCGGGCCGCGTGTATCATTTGCGTCGAAATCAGTCAGAATAAAATGGCAGTCCGCATCGTCGGCAACAGTCACCGTCTGAAACGCGGCGGCAGTTGTATCCTCGGCGGACGCGGATGTCGAAGGCGATTTCGGGATACTCTGTTTATGCAGCAGCAAGGCGACCGCCGCAGCAACCAGTACCACGCAAAGAACAGCCAAAATCAGATGCTTCTTTTTCTTCATAGCAACCTCCGCTTTTCACACTTCACGCCGTTGAAAAGCGCGGCGTCCTTCCAACCGCGACGCCGCGCTCTGTTCACTTTGTCCTGAGCCCTCAGTATGCAATGTTGTTGGCTTCCAGCCACTCTTCCAGGCAAAGGCCGCTGTCGCGGATGGCCTTTGCATTTTCGGTGCCGACATACCGCCAGTGCCACGGCTCAAAGACCACGCCGGTGATCTTTTCCTTTCCCTCCGGGTAGCGGAGAATAAAGCCGTATTTATAAGCGTTTTCGGTCAGCCAGCGATATTCCGGCTGCGTAGCAAAGGAATTATAGACGTTGCAGATGTCCATGCAAAGACCGAGGTTGTGTTCGCTTGTACCCGGCGGCAAAATCACCTTCGCCGCCTCGGCATAGGCTGCATCCCAGCTCAGACCCTTCGCGTGCTCGTTCGATGCGCGGCCCTCATAATTGCGCTTCTGATGGTCGTAAGAACGATAGGCGGAATACGGCGTCAGCGTGATGCCGTCCTGCTTTGCCGCATTGTACATCTCTTCGTAGTGCGGCGCGACGCGCGCGTCAAGATATTTGTCGGTGCCGAGAATCTGCGCGAGCTTCGGCTCATAGGTTGACGGGAATTCCCTCGTGGAATTGACCACAACCAGCTTATAGTTATCATCCGTCACCTGAACAAGAATCCGGCCGGTGTCGGGATTGGTGACCTGATTACCGTCGGAAACCGCAGATGCAGACGTGGATTCGTCGTTTTCGGACGGATCGTTCTGCACGGAAACGGTGGTGTCGTCGTCCGCTTTGGTTTCGGTCGTATCCTCGGTCGCTTCGGTATCGCTCGGCTGCGCGGTTGTGTCAACGGGCGCCGTGCTGTCCGTCTGTGCCGCAGAGGACGTTGAGGACGTATACTTGTCCCAATCCACCGGCGGCTTGCGATGCTTACTGTTGTAAATCAGAACGGCCGTAACCGCCGCTGCACTGACAAGAACAACCAGAATTGCCGCAACAATGCGGCTGCTTTTATTTTGATTCATAGCAATTCACCTTTTTCCTGAAACACCGTTTAATCATAGTTTTCTTTCAAGCCTTGTTCATCGAACAGGAAGAGCGCGTTGAGGCAGATGTCGAGACTCTTTTCAATCGTCTTCGGCACGAGCAGCTCTTCTGTGTCAAGGCGGGTATGATAATACCGCGGGCCGGTGGGCTCCATTGCGGCAAGCGTCGCGGCGGGCACGCCGAGCTTTGTGACTGCGGCCGCATCGGAAGCGCCGAGATAGACCGAATGGTACGGCAGGTCAACGCCGCAGTCAGCGCCGGCCTTTTTCATCAGCGCGCAGACACGCGGATCATTTTTGACGGTACCGGTCATATCACGGCTGTAAATTGCCATATCGTCATAATCACGCAGCGTGTCCATGCAGAAGAACACCGTCGGAATTTGCGTCAGCTCGTCTTTGTGCTGCTTGACATAGGCGCGGGAGCCGCGCAGACCGGACTCTTCGCAGCCGACAGTCGCGGCAACGACTTCCGTATGTTCAAAGCGGATGTTGTTGTCCGCAAGATATTTCAGCACGGCAATGGAGGTCACCGCACCGGTCAGGTTGTCGTTGGCGCCGGTAACCGGATGATGGAAGTTTGAGAAAAACATGATGAGGATGAAGCCGGGTACGAAACCAAGTTCAATGTAGCGCAGGATTTCCATTACGCCGGTGGCTTCGCCGCCGATGGGTCCGCACTTAACGATCTGCAGAATCGAGATCACAAGCATATACAGCAAGCCCACAATCGCATAGCCGCTGCCGCCGAAGAACAGCGCGTGTCCGCCGAGGTGCATAAAGCGCCATTCCCAGGCGGAATCGGTGTGCCCGGAGAAGATGATGCGCTGCTTGACTTCGCCGGTCGGCGCACGGGTGCCGATGCAGTTGCAGGACGTCTTTTTCGGGAAGAACGGATCCAGAAACTCCCAGTACATCAAAAACTCTGCAAACAGGCAAACCAGCGCAAGGATTGTCAGACCGAGCGAAATGGCAGGCATATCTAAAAACGAAAACAAAACGGCAAGCAGAAGCGCGATACCGTCGATCACGACCCAAGCCATGAACGCGACGGGATGCGTCTTGAAATCTTCAACGACGACGTTATCCGCACAGGTTTCCATTTCCCCTTTGAAATGCATCTGCGCCTCGCGCTCCTTCTCACTGCCGGAAGCACGCGGACCGATCGTTTTACAGACTTTTTTGATTTCGCGCGTTGTATAGTTTGTATACATCCGCAGCGTTGACGGATAGTTTTTTACACTGTCAACAGCTTTCATGAAAAAACTCCTTTCATTCATGTGAATGCATTCATTTTAGCACAAGAACGCCCGTTTGTCGAGCGTTCTGTAAAAAGTTTGTATTTTTTTCAAATTTCTTCAGCAATCGATAAAAACTACATCATTGCCGCAGTGCCGGATAAACTTCAGCAGATCATCCGGTTTCAGCCAGACAAATGCCGTGTTGACATTCGGATGAAAGCCGATATAGCCGTCCATCTTTTTCAAATCGCTGTCAAGGACCACCACAACGTCATGCGCTGCATTGTTCAGGATCCCGAATGGCGACACTGCGCCGGGCAGCAGCCCGAGATGCTTCATCAGCCGCTCATCGGAGCCGAAGCTCAGCCGGGAGGAGCCGAGCTGTGAGCGCAGCGTTGTCTGAATGTCGGGGTGTTTGTCCTTCAGCATGGAGACGACATAATGAATCTTCCCGTTTGCGTTGCGCAAAAAGAGATTCTTGCACACCTCCCCTTTTGTGAAGACGCCGAGCGCATCCATGTCTTCCATCGTATGCACCGGCGGATGCTCGATCACTTCATAAGCAATGCCGAGGTCATCCAGTACCGAAAGCACCTGTTCTTTTTCGTTCATGCACGTGCTCCTTTATCGCTGATAAACCGAAGTCACGCCGGTTTCGATATTTGTCATCGTCAGTGAATTGCCTTCCACGACAAAGCGGTAGGTATCCACAGAGGCTGCGCCGTAAATCGAGTAGCGCAAAGTCAGCAGATCATCCTCAACGGAATAGGTGCCGTCATACGTGCCGGTGATCGGCATATTCACCACGGGGATCTTGATGTCCACATAGGTCATCTTCACGATGCCGCCGTCCATGAATTCGTAGCCGCGCGAACCCGTACCGTCTTTCCAGGTGCCAAGGAGATCTTCCGGCGCGGTGCTGCCGCTGCCGTCTGTGCCGCTGCGGATGAAGAGCGTGGTATCGCCGGTGTCATCCGTAATGCTCAGCGTGTTTTTGGAAACGGCGTAAGTCCCGTTGAGCGTGAGCTTATTGCCGTTGATCATGAACTGCATGGTGATCTTCTTGCCGTCGAGCATATAAATGCCGTCCGCTGTGCCGTTTACCGTACCGTTCGCACCGGCAAGCTTGGCGTCACGATAGGTCGCCGTAACAAAGCCGTCTTCCTTGAACAAATACCGTACACTGTTGTCGCCGTTCGCCCAGGAACCGGTCAGCTCTTCGATATCGTCATTCACCTTTGCAGCGATTGTCGTCGGTGTGCCGGCCGCAGCGCGCATATACGTGCTGACGTCATTGCCGCCGTATTCACGCAGCGTCAGCTTGTTGTCGGAAACAGACGCAAAGTATTCGCGCGTGATGGTCTTTGTATAAATCGAGAAGGTGATGGTCAGATGATCACCCGTCAGCGTGTAAGAGCCGGTCGCAGAGCCGTTGATCGGGAAGTTCACCACCGGAATGTTCAGGTTGACATAGGTGACGTTCACAGTACCGTCGTCAAAAAACTCAAAGCCGCTCATGTCCGCGCTGTCGCGCCATGCGCCGAGAATCTGCGTCTGCAGCCCCTGCGTGGTCGGTTCGGTCGTCAAAGACGTATCCGTATAACTTTGCGGTGCGTCGGTGCTCGGCGTCGTTGTTGTCGTCGTGTCCTGCGGCGTTTTTCCCTTCAGTGTCACCGAAAGAATAACGATCAGCAAACAGACCGCAACAGCAGCCGCGATCGAAATGATCATGATTTTTGTACTTTTCTTCATAGTCTCACCTTCGTTGATAATCAGATAAAACGGCTGAATCCAAAGATGAATCCAGCCGCGTTGGCGCTATGGACGCCGAAATCTTTCTGTCAGATCAGCCAGCTGTGGCAGTTGTATCCGCTGTGGTTGCCGCAGAAGTCGTAACCGCTTCATCAGCGCGGGTCAGGGTATACACATTGTTCGTCTTGACGTTCGTCAGACGCAGAATATCCTTTTCGATTTCAAAGGTAAATTCATCCGACAGCGAAATCAGCGTGACCTGATAGTTGATGGTCACATGGTTGGTTTTGTCTTCCGCCTTTGTTACCGTATAGGTACCGGTCACATCCTGATCAACGGTGAAGTTGACGATGGGGATCGTGAAATGGACAAAGTGCAGCGTAACGGTTCCGTCTTCATGGAAGTCATAACCGAGGCCGCCGGTCGTATCTCTCCAGGAGCCGAGCAGTTTCTTTTCCGGTGCGCCGCAGGCTGCGAGCGAAAGGACAAGCACCAGCACAAGGGCAAGCGCCGTCAGTTTCTTTGCGTGTTTCATAAGGCACACCTCCTTTCTTAACACAATCGCATTATACAACATAATTTGGGTTTTGTAAAGTGGTTTTCTTCTAAAAAAATCCTCATATCCCCGGCACGGTTTTGCAGCAACAGCGTCGTTTCCGGGCCGAACTTATCATATTTTTTCGCTTTCAGAAATCTCCGCACCCCAAAAGGAAAGACAAGAATCGGCTGACCCTTGTCTTCGTGTTCTTGTTAGCCTGCTGCCTCAGGAGTCTTTTTTCTCTTTGTTGCGTTTGGTCACCTTCAGACGGGAGAAGTCTTCGCGCTCCTTTTCGTCGAGCGCTTCCGTGATAAATTTGACCGTCTCCTCGAAGCGCGGAATCATGATATTAGACAGCGCGTTGCTGCGTTTCTGCGTTTTTTTGACCGCGTCCGCAAGTCGGCAGACCGAGCTTTCCGTCTCTGCAAGACGTACGGTCAGCCGCTTGACCTCACGGAACAGACGGCACGCCTCATCGAAATCGGAATTTGTCATCGCAAAACCGAAGGAACGCACGTCGATATCTGTCTGTGTCAGCGTCACCGTCGGCAGCTCCACACCCATCACGCTGCGGTAATCGATTGTCAGATCGTCTTCGCAGGGAATCGCGCCGACAAAGTTACTGCAGTCACCGAGGTTCAGCATGGCCCGCTTAAGCGCGGAAAACGCATCGGCGTACACTTCGCCGATCTGCGACTGCACAGCCTTCGCCTCATCAATGAGCGCCATCATTTCGCGCACAAGGATGTTGCGTTTGCGGTCCATCAGGTCATAGCCCTGCCGCGCAAGCTCCAGTGATTTTTTTGTACTGATCAGGTTTGCTTTGGTCGGAAAGACCTGTGCCACACAAAAGCCCCCTTTCGCGTCAAAGATGCATCCGGTTTATTCCGCGTCAATCGGCGGTTTATAGTATTTATCAAGCAGTGCGTCGTCCACACGTTCCAGCATATTGCGCGGCAGCATGGACAGCAGCGACCAGCCGAGGTCAAGCGTCTCATCCAGCGAACGGTTGACGCCGCCCTGGTTGAGGAACTGTTCGTCAAAAGCCTTGCCGAACGCCATGATCTTTTTGTCTGCGTCGGACAGCTCGTCTTCGCCGATAACAGACGCCAACGCTTTTGCGTCCTGCACTTTGGCGTACAGCGCAAAGAGCTGATTTGACAGCGCCGCGTGGTCTTCCCGCGTCGCGCCGTCGCCGATGCCGTCTTTCATCAGACGTGACAGCGAGGCAAGCACATTGACCGGCGGATAGACGCCCATGGTATCCAGACCGCGGTCAAGCACGATCTGCCCTTCGGTGATGTATCCGGTCAGGTCCGGGATCGGGTGCGTGATGTCGTCGTTCGGCATCGTCAGAATCGGGATCTGTGTGACAGAGCCTTTGGCGGAATTGATGATTCCGGCGCGTTCATAGATCGTCGCAAGATCGGAATACAGATAGCCCGGATAACCCTTTCTGCCGGGAATTTCACCCTTGGAGGAAGAGAATTCCCGCAGCGCCTCGCAGTATGACGTCATGTCCGTCAGGATCACAAGAATGTGCTTGTTCAGGTCAAACGCCAGATATTCCGCGGCCGTCAGCGCGCAGCGCGGCGTAATAATACGCTCGACGATCGGATCGTTGGAGACGTTCAGGAACATGACCACGCGATCCATGACGCCGGCGTTTTCAAACGACTGCCGAAAGTAGTCCGCAACGTCGTTCTTAACGCCCATTGCAGCGAACACGATGGCAAAATCATCGTCATCCGCCAGCGACGCCTGCCGCACGATCTGTACGGCAAGTTCGTTGTGCTTCATGCCGGAGCCGCTGAAAATCGGCAGCTTCTGTCCGCGGATCAGCGTTGCCAGACAGTCGATCGACGAGATGCCGGTACGGATAAAATTCTGCGGATAAACGCGGGAGACCGGATTCATCGGCTGACCGTTGACGTTGCGCTTTTTCTCGGGGAAGATCTCGCCGAGTCCGTCGATCGGACGACCGAGTCCGTCAAAAACACGGCCGAGGATCTCCGATGAAACGTTCATTTCCATCGGTTTTCCGGTCAGTACCGTCTTGGTATTTACCATTGACAATCCGCGCGTCCCCTCAAAGACCTGCAGCGCCGCCTTGTCGCCTTCGATGGCGACAATTCGTCCGATGCGTTTGGTATGGTCGGGAAGATGGATTTCCACCAATTCTTCGTTGACCGGATGCTTCACGCCCTCCAAAATGACCAGAGAGCCGCTGATCTCACTGAGACCGCGATGTTCAACAATCATTGGTTTCCCTCCTTATTTGCGCAGATACGCCGCAAGTGTGCTGTCAATTTCCGTCAGGTAATCATCCAGCAGTTCCGGCTTGCTGTTCGGCACATCGTACTTCATTTTGACGAGCTTGTCAAACAGCCCGGTGGACAGCAGCTTTGACATCGGCACCTGCAGGGCGACGATCTGCTGACATTTATGGTAGAGATGCAGAATCACGTGCATCATTTTCATCTGTTTTTCCAGTGGGACATAAGTGTCCTCCGGGTGGAACGCGTTTTGCTGCAGGAAACCGACGCGGATCACGCGTGCGATCTCGATCGTCAGCTTCTGATCGTCGGGCAAAACGTCTGCGCCGATGAGCTTGACGATCTCCATCAGGCCGGATTCCTCATAAAGAATGGATGCGATCTCTTCCCGGTACTTGCCGAAGTCTGCGCCGACATTATCGTGATACCACTGTTCCAGTTCGCCGACATATTCGCTGTAGCTCTGGTTCCAGTTGATCGACGGGTAATGTCGTGCGTAGGCCAGCGCCTTGTCAAGCGCCCAGAAACAGCGTGTGAACCGCTTGGTATTCTGGGTCACGGGTTCGGAAAAGTCGGAGCCCTGCGGAGAGACCGCGCCGATGATAGACACGGAGCCTTCCTTGCCGCAAAGCGTTTCCATATCGCCTGCACGCTCATAAAACTCGGACAGCCGCGACGGCAGATAGGCCGGAAAGCCCTCATCTGCGGGCATCTCCTCCAGACGGCCGGAGATTTCACGCAGCGCTTCCGCCCAGCGTGAGGTCGAATCGGCCATGATTGCCGTATGGTAGCCCATGTCGCGGTAGTATTCCGCAAGGGTGATGCCGGTATAAATCGAAGCCTCGCGCGCCGCGACGGGCATATTGGAGGTGTTCGCAATCAGCACCGTGCGGTCGGTCAGCGGTTTTCCGCTGCGCGGATCGATCAGCTCGGAGAACTCCGTCAGCGCCTGCGTCATCTCGTTGCCGCGTTCACCGCAGCCGACATAAATGATGATGTCCGCGTCACACCATTTTGCAAGCTGATGCTGCGTCATGGTCTTCCCGGTACCGAAACCGCCGGGGATCGCCGCAGCGCCGCCCTTTGCGATCGGGAACAGAGTGTCAAGCACACGCTGCCCCGTAATCAGCGGTTTTGTTACGCCGAGACGCTGCCGGACCGGGCGCGGAATACGGATCGGCCATTTCTGGCAAAGCGTCAGCGGCACTTCTTTGCCGTCGTCCGTTTGCAAAACGGCAACGGTATCATTCACTTTATACGCCCCGTCGGGCATCACACGCACCACCGTACCGCACAGCAGCGGTGAAAGCATGATCTTATGCAGAATCGCCGGGGTTTCCTGCGTTTCGGCATAGACCGCACCGCCGGAGAGCTTGTCGCCTGCTTTGACGGTCAGATGCACCTGCCAAAGCTTTTCTTCGTCAAGCACGCCGGTGTTGATGCCCTTGCCGATGAATGCGCCGGTCTTTTCCTGCAACGCGAGCAGCGGTCGCTCGATACCATCAAAAATGTTGGACAGGATGCCGGGGCCAAGCGTTACGGAGATCTGACTGCCGGTCGCATATACCGGTTCGTTCGGCGACAGACCGACCGTATCTTCATAGACCTGAATTGTGGTCTTGTCGCGCTCAATGCCGATCACTTCACCGATCAGCTTCTGCTTGCCGACATAGACCATTTCCAGCATAGACAGCGTTGTCTTCCCTTTGATCGTTACAACGGGACCGTTGATACCGTAAATCAAGTTTTCGTGTTCCATCCCGTTCCCTCCTTACGCGTCAATGGAAAGATTGCTGGTTTCCAGAAACGATTCGCGGTACACATCAAGTCTGCACTCGAATGTATCGTCCGCAAACACCGTGCGCGACGCATTTGTTGCTTTTGCAAGGCCGAGAACGATGCTGCTGTCCGCTTCCACAGAGACAACATCCGGGACCGCGGCGCAGATTTCCTTTGCCGCAGCAACATCCGCCTGTCGTACCAGAATCGTCACGTCGCCGTCAATGCTTTCGGCAAGCGCACGGATGCTTTTTGCGAGCAGCGCCTGATACGCCGGTGTTTCGGTGTACGCTGCAAGACGTGTTTTCACTTCGGCAAAGACTTCGTCGACGATTTTGTTCCGGTGCAGCACCGCTTCACGCTTTGCATCTGCACGCAGCGCGGCGATCTCGCGGTTCGTTTCAGTCTCGAGCCGCTGCGCAGCATACGCCGTCCGGCTCTCGAAGTCCGCCGCAGCCTGCGCTTCAAATGCGGAAAGCTGCTGCTCCTGAAAGCGTTCGGTCTGCCGGCGGATCTTCTTGACAATCTTATCCGCGTTTTTATTGATATCCTCTGCAAACAGTTCAATTTTGTCGTTTTGATTCAACACATCGGTTGCCTCCCTTGTTGGGATTTTTGCCGTCGGTGTCAGACACTGATACCGATGGCGTCACGCACATACTGCGTGATGGCGTCGCCTTCAAGCGACGGATGCTCCATATCCGGAATTTCACTGACCAGCGGTCGTCCCTTTTTCTTGAGTGCAAGCACCGCCGTGGGATACTGCAGCGCAAGGGTGCGCGTCACAAGCAAAACGCCGATGTCACTGCGCTGGGCAACAGACGCCGCAGCCGCTTCCAGTGCTTCGGCGGACGTGATCAACATGCCGTCGATCCCCGCCAGACGCATCCCGGTCAGTGTATCCGCATCACTGCTGAACAAGAACAGCTTCATTGCTTACACCTTGTTCAGGATCAGAATGGAAATAACAACGCCGTACAACGCAATGGATTCACCGAGCGCAACGAAAATCAGGCTCTTACCGAAGGATTTCGGATCCTCGCTGGTCGCCGCAATTGCAGCAGGCGCGCCTGCTGCAACAGCAATACCGCCGCCGATACCGGCAAGACCGGTAACCAGACCCGCCGCAAGCAGACCGAGACCGTTTGAATTGGACTTTTCCGCAGGGGCTTCCTCGGTCTGCGCACTCTGCGCAGGTTCTGCCGGGGCTGCCGGGGGTTCACTCTGTGCGGATGCTGCGAAAGCAAAGATCGCGACCATAACGATCAGCACAAGGAAAGTTGCAAGATTGACACGCATCACTTTGCCGATGCTTTTGCCTTCCATGCGTTTCTTGAACGTGTAAAACGCGGAAACCATGAGTACAAGCGCGGGAACAACAATGAGAATTGCAGAAATGATCGGTGACATAATAAATTCCTCCATTTATTTTTAATTGATATTACTTAACAGTCTGATTGCTTTTGAGTTCGATCGCCTCGAATGAGCGTCCTTCGCCCTCATAGAACCGGGAGAACATCTCGTAAAATTCGAGACGCAAGCCCTGAATACCGGACAGAAGGCCTTCCAGCGCGATCACAACGATGTTGCCGAGCGCGACAACGATGATCCCCTTCGGTGACGTCGCGTCGCCCGCAAGCGTGAAGACCACCATCATCATTGATGCGTGCACGATCACGAACGCGCCGACACGAAGGAAGGACACGGTGTTGCTGAAATAGGACAGAATGTATTCGATACACTCGAACAGATTCTGCAAAATGTAGTCCATGATGCTGTCGGGCTTTTTGAATTTGTGTTCATCCAGCGATTCGGCAAGGATCTCTTTGTTGAAGAGGATCAGCATGCCGCCGGCAAGCATCGCAACGCTGACGCCCGACGGAATCAATACCCGGTGCGACATGAAGGTGTAGACCAGTGAGGCGGCGCCGAGATAGACGCAGATACCGGTCAGACCGTTTTCGGAAAACAGTGCCGAACCGAACTTCTTTTTCTTGACGCAGGAGAACACGTTCAGCAGCATCGCCACGATCACAAGCGTGACGCCGATTGCAATTGCGAACAGCAGTACGGTGTTGATCGAATCCATGACCGAAAGTGGTTTGCCCGCCCAGCCGAGCTTTTCATACACCGGGTCAAGCAGCTCTTCGTAGCCGAAGACCGAGCCGAATACAAAGCCGAATATCGCCGAAGAAAACCCGCACGGCACCAGAATCTTGCCGAGTGCCATCCCTTTCTTTTTCCACATCAGAAGACCGACGAGGATCAGAACAAGGCCCTGTCCGAGGTCGCCGAACATGATACCGAACAGCAATGTATATGTGATGGCAACAAAGGCCGTGATGTCAATGTCGTTGTATGACGGCACACCGTACATCTCAACGAAATAGCTGTAAGGCCGAAAGAGCTTGAAGTTTTTCAGCCGTGTCGGCGGGCGGAGTTTTTTGTTTTCCTCCGGCGCGTCGATTTCCACAACGAATTCGGGGTACTTTTCCAGGCGGCGGCGGACCGTTTTTTCTGCGTCCTCGGGAATCCAGCCGACGAAAAAGCAGTTGTTTTCATGATGCACCGCGTATTTGCGCAGCTCAAACACCGCATTCAACCGGACGAGCTTCGCATAGATTGCGCGGATCTTTTCGCCCTCTGTCTCCCAAACGGCACGCAGCTTCTGATCGAGTTCGGCAAGCTGCGCCTCATTGATGCGAATGCTCTCGGTGAGATTTTCGATGATCTCTTCCGCTGTACCGACAGCAGATGGCACATGCAGACGGTTGAAATGCAGCGACGCAAAAATGCGGTCGATGTCATCCTCCCGGTCCTTCGGCGCGAAATAGGCGCCCCAGTAGCCATCCGAATCGGACGAACACGGAATGAACAGCACATACGGATGCTCCGCGTAGCCCTTGGTCAGTTTGAGATAGCTGTCCTTCGGCAGTTGCCCGAAGCGAATGGAGATGAAGCGACAGGAGAAAATATCCTCCAGATTGACGCCCAACCCCTGGAAATGTTTATATTCCTCGATACCCGCTTTGCAGGTCTCGATCTGTTCGTTGATGGTCCGTCGCTGTTCCGTCATGTCCCGCAGGGACTCTGACAGCGTTTCAATGTACGTCTTTGCCCGGTCGTCAACGATCGTCCCCTTGACCTTTTTCGTATCATCGAGATCCACCTGCAGTTGTACACTCAGATCACGCAGCGCCGCAAGAGTCGCGGCATACGGGTTTTCTTCGCTGACGGTCGTGTAGCCCATGGTCGGCGAGATGTGCTGTCCTGCCGGCTCCGGATCGAACTGACCGTCGGCACACAGGGCTAAGATCATCTTATCGAGCTGCGAAGAGGGACCGTTGACCATCACAAATTTCATTTTTTCAATCGCCATTCCATCACCCTCCGTTTTCTGCATCCGGCGCAAAGATCAATGCCCTCTGGATGAGCGGCGCCGGAATATTGAATTTGATGCCCTCGACAATGCGGACCAGGTTGTTCCGCTGCGTCTGCGAGAGCAGAAGATAGCAAAACATGACGACGCCCGGATAGACGGAAAAGCGGATCTGCTTGCGGCAGAGCGCAAACAGCCGTTTTTGCATCTGCAGCTCCGGCGGCTCACTGCTGCCGGCATCTACCCAATCGCCGTACGGCGTATGCGCAAGAAGCGCCAAAAACGCCTCGACGGTTTCACAGGCGGCGAAACGGCGAATCTGCCCGTCTGTAAACAGCGTCATGGAGATCAACGCGGGTGAGACAAAGGAATCGAGCGAGATCACCCCGTTGTAATATTTTAAGGTACGAATGATTTTTTCGATCAGCTTGCAGTCGTGACTGCGGCAGACCAGTTCCCGCAGCGCTTTTTTCTCACTGCCGGAAAAACAGGATTCAATCAGCGTTTTGACCTCAGCGGAAAAATGCGCCTCAAACGCCTGCTCAAAGGTCAGATAGCTGTAATTCTCTGCGGACAGACAACCGCGATACAGTTTCCCGTATCTGGTTTTGTCCAGCGACTGCGCAATCTCTTCCAGCGAATTCGCCTTACCCAATTGATAAAGATCAATAGACAAATGCTTATCGATGAAGGGATGCATCTGCAGCATGTAATCCTCGGTTTTGTTGCCGAACATGAGCAGTGTACAGTTGAGGATCTGATCGATCTCCGTGCGGTTAATAAAATATTGATAAAAGCGGTTTCCGATTGCAAGTTCAAACCGGCAAAGCGTCACAAAACGGTCAAAACGGTGTTTTTCTATCAGCGCTTCCAACGTTTTCGATGTAATCTCCGCCATGGATACAGCGGAAAAATCCGGCGCATAATCGTCGTTTGCCTTCAGTGCCGCAGCAAACTCCGACAAAGAGCGGCATTCGAGCAGTGCCGTATAATCGCTTGCGGTCAGACATTTGCCGAAATAGGCGCGGGACAATGCCAGAATTGCATTTGCGCTCTTCGACATGAGGTCACCTCCGTTCGCATTTCAAAGCAGCAATAGTCACTCGCCGATGACGTCGGCAACGATCCGCGCGATCCATTCGTCGCGGTGCGCCCGGTCAATGGCGTCAAGGCGGGAAATGCGCGCTTCCTGCTGTGCGATCAGCTGCGCTTTTGCCTCGGCTTTCTTCGCCGCGCATAATTCCTGCTGCGTTGCAAGAAATGCAGCGACGTGCTGTTCGTTTTCATCGAGACGCTTTTTCTTGTTGCTGTCCAGTGACTCCATGACAGCGGCGCGTTCTTTTTTTGCTTTGCTGACACGCTCACGCGCCTGCTTGTCAACTTCAATGAGCTGATTGATGAAATTATCCACAGCGTCATCTCCTTTATTTACCTGCGTAATCGCGTTTTTCGGACGCAGATCGCGCAGATGCTTATAAAATAAATGATTCCTAAACGGCAAGGCGGCTTGTCGGCAGCAAAACGAACCATTTAAGAATTCCTCCATATTATACCACGGATTTCTTTAAAATCAAGACAAAAGCGAAAAATTCAGCAGTTATTTTCGAAAGAAAACAGAAACCGCCCCCGGGTTCGTGCCGGGAGCGGTGAGTCTGTGCTGTTTCATTGATGCTTAATATGCGGCGTTTGCGCTGTTTTTGATCTGGTTGCGTGCCGAGGAAAGGATCGCATCCATGCACTTGGCAGCGGCCTTTTCGTTGACTTCTGCCACAGCGTACGTTTCACTTTCGGCAAGGGTAACCGAATAATTGTTGATATCTTCCGCAACAAGATCGGCACGGATGGCGTCATCCCATGCAATGGGTGTTGTGCCGACGAAATACATGATGTGATAGCCGTAAGTCGTTTCTACGATACCGACGTCGCCTTCGTTGCGGCCGTCCGCGATTGCCCAGCTTTCAAACGGTTCCACCATCTGGCCGAGCGGCACGTCTTCATACAGACCGCCCTGTTCGCCGTTGCTGTCTTCGGTGTACTTCTTGGCAAGTGCGCCGAACGCGTCAGCGGTGTGTTCACCGTTCAGGTATTCCTGCAGGATGTTCTGGGCCTTCTGATAGGTGGCCTTATCCGTTGCGTTCTCCGGCGTAGCGTCAAGCGCGATTGCGACGTCCTTCGCGTTGGAGGTATCCAGCGCTGTCACGGTGACATCATCCGCAGCCTTTGCGTCTTCACCATCTGCAGCTTCGGGGAACTTTACGAGAATGTGACGGACGGAATAGGTCAGGGATTCTTCCGGCTTGTGCACCGGTTCGGTAATCATATAAACGGTATAGCCGGTGTCGCTGCTTGTGACGTGGGTTGCACCCTTGACGGCGTTTTTGCCGAACGCCCATTCACCGAATTCGGAATCCTGAATGTCGCTGGCGGACGTATTATCCGAAATGGTGGTGGTAACGTCAAAGTTTTCCACTTTCGCTTCTTTCGCGGCGGCCTTGACGTTCTGAAGGAATTCTTTCCGGTCGGCGGAAGCAGCGCTCTTGTCTGCGGTTGCTTTTGCGGCGGCAAGCGTTTCTGCTGTCGGCGCGGTCTCGGCGGTTTCTTCTGCAGCCGCATCCGTGTTTTCCGCATCTTCAGACGTCTCTTCTTTTTCCACCGGCAGCGCTTCCGCGGTCACGGTGTAATGCAGATAAGAGACCACACCGTACGTGGTCGTGGCGGCGTTATAAGCCTTTTCCACCTGCTTTTCGGTGATGGCAGCTTTCGCTTCATCCGTCTTGACATTGATCAGCTTGCTGTAAAGCGCCTGGTCTGCAAGAATCGAACGGAACAGCTTTACCGTCACGCCCTTGCCGTAAGATGCACGCAGATACGCAGACAGCGAGTAGTTGCTGCTGGCGGCATTAGCCTTAAGCTGTTCAATATTCGCTTCGATTTCAGCGTAATCGCTGTCGTCAAGTG
>CACYCR010000183.1 GCA_902772935.1 Oscillospiraceae bacterium | reverse complement strand
TGACGCGTCGAAACTCGGCGTTGTTGCGATACAGAAACGCGCTGGCTGCTTCCAATAATCCTGCGTCGATTTTAGAGAGCTGATTAACCTTGCGGAAGCAATGAATATAAAGCACCAGCAGCAAAGCGTAAAACAAAACCGTAAACAGCGTGCCGCCTTCTGACAAAACGAGATAATCATACAAACCGTGCAGCAGCACGGGTACAATCAGACTCAGTGCCAGCTTTGACCCGCTCGTCAGCGTCCGGCTCCGCTGATGGATAACGCCGTCCGCAATCATTTTGTTTTCGAGCAATTTCGCATTCTTCATAGCCCACCACAGGGAGTAGAAATACCCCATAAAAACGGCGTCAAACATATGTCCCGGAATCGCCGTAAACGCGCGGGTAACCGCCGTTGACCAGCCGTAATCCATCACATAAAACACGTTTTCAAGCGCTGCGAAACCTAAGGACACAAAGACGGAGTAGATCATGCCGTCAAAAAAGGAGTTGAAGTTCTTGTTTGTTCGCGTGGCAATGAGCAGAACCACCCATTTCAAACCTTCTTCCACAAGCGCGATGCCGAACACACAGTTCAGTATCTGATAAATATGATACGGAACCGTGTCCAGATAACTGACATCATCAACGACAATCACCATACTGGAAAAAGCGGACTTCAGCGTCGTGTCCATCAGCGATTCCAGCCAGGCAGCCGGAAAACAAATCACTGCCCCGAGGCCAAACAACATCAGCAGCAGACCGATGGGTTCCTTTTCCACCCGGTCCTTGCGGTAAATATAAACGCACAATGCGATCGCCGGCAGCAGCGCTGCAAGTATTAAAATCAAGTTCGGCAGTGTCATAAAATGTTCCCCTCTTTCAGAAACCACCGACAAAGCTTCGGTGGTTTCATTTTTATTCGATTTTATAAACTCAGCCGTTCAACATCGCAAAGCCCTTCTTGTTTGCGGCATACAGCTGTTTGAACACAGCGTAATTCTTGTCATACGCCGCTTTAACGCTCGGGTCGGGCTGATAGGTGTGTTCCACAGCAATGAAACGATCGGTATCGTTGACGTCATCCACAAGACCGAGACCCGCAGCGACAACCGCTGCCGCGCCGACAGAACCGACATTCTGTGAGGATGCAACCGTCTCGACCGGCTTGCCGAGGCAGTCGGCGAGGATCTGACAGGTCGTCTTGCCAAGCGCGCCGCCGCCGACAAAGCGTATGGCATGACTGCTCTTAACCTTTTTCTCCTGCGCTTCAAGCATCCAGCGCATATGGAAACAGACGCCTTCCACCACCGCACGAATCAAATCGCTCTTTCCGGTGTCAAGACTCATGTTAAAGAACATTGCACGCGCGTTTGGATCTTCAAACGGGCAGCGATTGCCATGGAACCAGGGCGTAAAGACAACACCGTTGGAGCCTGCAGGCACTGTCTTGATGACGTCCTGCAGATAAGTGTAAAGTGACGTGTACTTCTTTTCTATATCATCCGCCTGGGTGACATCATGCTTTTTCATATAGATGCCGACTTCGTCGAGTGCAAGATGATCCTTCACCCATTCCACGCACTTTGCAGCCGTTTCCAGCTCCGCCCAGTAGTTGAATGTTTTTTCAGATGCGCCGACAACCGCAGCGATCATGGTTGCGGTATCCACCAGCGCTTTCGGCGGCACCGACGTGGAAACCCAGCCGGAGGTACCCATATAGATATGCGTTTTGCCGACAGCGGATGCACCTGCACCGACGCCGATCAGCGAAGCATCCATACCGCCGCCGAACACCGGTGTGCCTTCGGCAAGGCCGAGCTCTGCAGCAGCCTGCGCCTTCAGTCCGCCGACTTTATCCGCTGACTTGATGATCCGCGGCAGATGTGCCATGTCAACGCCGCACATCTTGCACATTTTAGCGCTCCATTCTTTTTTCTTATAGTCATACAAAAGCGCACCGAACGCAGTATCCTGCGTCATGACGAATTCTCCGGTCATCCGGCAGATGAGCGCTTCTTTGACGTCCAGCCATTTATAGACACGCTTGAACACATCCGGTTCATTGTTCTTAACCCAATTGTATTTCCAAACGGGATCCTTGACGGAAAGCGGTGCTGCACCGGTGATCATCAGCGCAGGCAAAAGCTTGAACACGTTTGCGCCGGCGACCTGCAGGCCGTTGGCAAAGCCTTCTTTGAGTTCCTTACGTGCGCGTTGATCCATGTAGCTCATCGCACGGCGAACGGGTTTGCCGTCCTTATCGACGAGAACCAGACCCTGCCCCTGAGAACAGAAGGAAATGCCGTCGATGTCTTTTGCCGCGATCCCGGAAGATGCAAGCACCTGCTTTGTAGTGCTGCACATGGCGCTCCACCATTCGTCCGGATCCTGCTCCGCACCGCCGCCCGGCAGAACATAAAGGTTGTACCCTTCATTTGCATCCGCAATCAAACGGATGCTTTTGTCAATTTCAAACAAACAGGTTTTGACGCCGGTCGTTCCGATGTCATAGGCAAGTGCATATTTCATATTTGATCGATCCTTTCGGGATATTTTTGCGGTTTCAGCGCCGCTTTGATAAAGCGCAGAATGTTTTCAACAACAAACTCATCCTTTTCAAAGATGTCGTTGCCGGCATAGATTTTCAAACGTTCTGCGTAATAAGTACAGGAATAGGAAAACTGAATATTCATCAGAATATTGTCCACAAGATAGGCAGCCATCCCGGGGTCAATATCCAGCCGAACCTCGCCGCCGACTTGTCCCTGAATGATTGCCGTTTTGTACGCTTTCGCGGTCAGCGTCTCCATGCGGTCAATGAGTTGTTTGCCGAGTTCGGCATTGCTTTCCGTCGTAAACTCGTTGTAGAGCTTGATCATGACGCCCGTTGTACGGGAAAAATGAATCGCGGCACGCAAGATCTTTTCAAATTGCACCATAATGTCGTCATCGTTGCTCGTAACTTCCGTGAGCACTGATTCCAACGCGTTGATGCCATGACTGACTGACGTTAAAAACAAATCAGATTTTGTATCAAAATACTTATATAAAGAGCCGACACTGACCCCTGCCTTTTTGGCAATGGTATTGATGTTGGCGTTTTCAAATCCGAGCGACGCAAATTCATGAATGGCAACATTCAAAATCCGGTTGCGCTTTTCCTCAGATATATTATCAAAAGTTGTTTTATGAAATATTTCATTCGCTGCATCCGGCATGATAATTGCTTCTCTCCCCTCGGCAAGCAATGATTCATTCTGCGTATGAAAGAATAAAGCACAGTTGAATGAATCAGCGGTTAACATTTAACATCATGACATAAATTTCGATGTTACTATTTTATCAATAAAAAAAACAAAATGCAAGTAAAACTTTACCTGGCAAAATTGGATAATCTGACGAAAGAGCATCTGCTGATTTCGCAACGCCAGTAGCTCAGACGGGACGTCGTTTTACTGTGTAACAATGACCGTTGATGCGCACAGCTTTTGCCTTGCATAGGGCGCGCACCATTCCGCAAGCACAGCAAAAAACCCGCTGCCAAAGGCAACGGGCTTTATAACCAGCGGTTAATTATTCGTTGATCGCGGTAACAACACCGGAACCAACCGTACGGCCGCCTTCACGGATCGCGAAACGAAGACCTTCTTCGATAGCGATTTCGGTGATCAGTTCAACGTCCATTTCGACGTTGTCACCAGGCATGCACATTTCAGTGCCTTCGGGAAGGTTGATAACGCCGGTAACGTCGGTCGTT
>CACYCR010000182.1 GCA_902772935.1 Oscillospiraceae bacterium | reverse complement strand
TGTCGCCGAGCAAAAAAAGTTTCCTGAAATTTTGCAGAATGTCGCAGCTTTCCTGCAACAAAACGCCGTTTCCGCCCTTATTATGGGAGGATCTTTTTTTACGCACGGTTTCGCTGCACAACCCGTTCGCAAAACCGGTCGTCCCAACCGCGTGCGCGCTGCACCGTACGCATCATTCCATTTTTACAGGAGGTCGTTATGACTACGATTCAGGTCACCGTTTCCGGCAAGGTTGCCATCTGCCGGAAGCAATATCTCATCTCATCCAACGCGGACTATTGCCTTTCGTTCACGTTCGACGACGACTGGGACGTCGCAGGCGTCAAAACGGCACGGCTGCTCTTTGACGGTCAAAGCTGCGACCTTGTCTTCACAGGAACCACCGTCGCGCTGCCGAAATTGCCCGCGTGCGAAGAGCTTGCCGTCGGCGTGTTCACCGACACAATCGCCTCCACAGTCGCGCAGATCGGCTGCATCCGCTCCGTTGCGGACGTCGACGCCGAACCCGTCAGCACCTTCACTGAAAGCCAGTATGACCAGATTGTCGCGCTGCTGAACAACGCGGATCTGCGGCAGATTGACACCGTCACGCGCGTCGGCAACACCCTGCAGTTTTCCTTCCGCGACGGTACGACCATGTCCGTGCCGGTGTACGACGGCGTCAGCGTGACCGCCGCGACCGTCGCCCAGGACGGTACGCTGTTTCTGAGTTTTTCCGACGGGCAGACGCGGTCTGCCGGCATCGTCCGCGGACCGAAGGGCGACAAAGGCGATCCCTTCACATTCAACGATTTCACCGACGCAGACAAGGATGCCGTCGCCGCCATGGTGCTTTCGCGGCTGCTTGCGGCGGAAGGAGGGCAGTTCTGATGGCAAAACGCACAGTGGAAGACCAAAGCCTCGCCGCCGTCGCCTCTGCGATCCGGCAAAAAAGCGGCACCGGTGCGCTGCTGACCTTCCCGGACGGCTTTGTCAGCGCCATCGGCGCCATCACCACCGGCTCGTCCGGCACCGATACCTCCAACGCAACGGCGACCGCCGCCGACATTGCGCAGGGCAAAACCGCCTATGCCAAAGGCCGCCGTCTCACCGGTACATCCAAAGCGGCCGCAGAACTGCGCGCCATCGCCGAAGGCAACCCGATCGCCCTGCATCTGCCGAACGGCACAACGCAGGTCGGCAACAGCGTCTTTGAAACCTGCCCGCAGCTGACAACCGTCTCGATTCCGGGTACGGTGACGCGCATCGGCACATACGCGTTCGGCGACTGTCCCGCGCTGAATGATCTGACGCTCAATGACGGCAGCGCTGCACTGACGATCGCCGACGAGGCGTTTCTCGGCAACGAGGCGCTGACGTTCGTCTATCTCCCGGCGCGCACCGCATCCATCGGCCGCAATGCGTTTGCGTTCAGCGGTCTGCAGTCCGTCGTTTTCAGTGGAACGCCGCAGACCATCGCCGCAGACATCTTTGAAGGCTGCGACAGCCTGGAAGAGATTACGGTGCCGTGGGGCGACACCGCTGCGGAGTACCGCGGCGAACCCTGGGGCGCGGAGAACGCAACCGTGATCTATCAGGGCCGTGGGTAACCGGAAAGGAGCGCACAAATGAACAGCATCTGCAAAGGCATTCCGCGCACAAGCTGCCCGGACACCGGCAACAAATTCTACCTGCGTCCGGCGGGCGGCGGCTATAACAAGTGCATCGCCGGCAACAGCAAAAACCCCTACAACAAACGCCCATCAGCGCACAGCGTTTTGCCGAACTGCGTCGGATATGCCTACGGGCGGTACCTCGAATATCACGGACTGCAGAGTGCCAACCTGCCGACGTGCAACGCCAAGGACTGGTACAGCACAGCGAAGAAGAACGGCTTCGCCTGCGGCAAAACGCCCACCGTCGGTGCGGTCGCCTGCTTCAAGGGCACGCAGTACGGCCACGTCGCCTTCGTCGAGAAGATCGAAAAGAACGGAGATCTTGTCCTCACGGAAAGCAACTGGGGGCATCAGATCTTCCGCACGGTGCGCATCACCAAACAAAGCGGCTACCGCTATTCCGGTTCGCTGCAGCTCGTCGGGTTCATCGCGCCGCCGGCACATCAGCGTTGCGTGGCCTACCGCGTGACGGTGGACGCGCTCAACGTCCGGCACGGAACCAGCACCAAAACGGCGGTCAGAACCGTCCTTGGCAAGGGCGCCACGGTCGAGATCAGCAGAATCAAAACCGGCCTTGACGGGCAAATCTGGGGCAAGATTCCCAAAACCGGCTGGGTGCGCATGGCGTACACGGCGCGGGTGGCCGCATGACGGACACGGTCTGGGTCGCGGTGATCACGCTGTTCGGGACGCTCGTCGGCACCTTCGGCGGCATCCTCACCAGCAGCAAGCTCACGGCGTACCGCATTGAACAGCTTGAAAAAAAGGTGGAAAAGCACAACAACCTTGTCGAGCGCACCTACCTTCTCGAAGAAAAAATGAAGGTCGCCAACCACCGTATCGACGACCTCGAAAAGAAAGGAGCAGTTGCATGAACCACACCATTGACTGGCGCGACCTCGCCGTCCGCGCGCTGAAAACCTTTGTGCAGGCTTTTTTGTCGGCACTCACCCTGGACGGCATCTTTGACCTCAGCGACGGCAGCGCCCTGCGCCGCGCCCTGCTGACCGCTGCGCTGCCGGCATTCGCCGCTGCCTGCAGCGCGGTCTGGAATCTCGTGCTGGGCGCGCTGGATCCGCCCGACGCCGGAAGGACCTGCGCGCCATGAAGCCGCTCGGTGCAAAAGAGCAGCTGTTCTGCGCCTACTACAGCGTTTGCCGCAACGGACGCGAAGCCGCCGCCAAAAGCGGCTTCCGCCGTCCGGAGCAGGCCGCACACCGGCTGCTGGCGTCCAAAGCCGTCTGCGACCGCATCGCCGCGCTGGACGAAACGCGCAAACGGCAAAAGGCAGACATCGCCGCCGGGTACGCCCGGCTCGCCCTCGGTACCGCGGCCGACGCCGTCCGGCTGCTGTTTCAGTGTGACGGCGACCTGCCCGACTTTGACACGCTCGATCTGTTTCTGATCTCCGAGATCAAGCGGCCCAAGGGCGGCGGACTGGAGATCAAATTCTTTGACCGGCTCAAGGCACTGGAAAAGCTGGAAAATCTCCTTTGCCAAAGCGACGCAGACACGGCGAACACCCTGCTTTCCGCCATCGCGCAGGGCGCCGCCGCCTTGCAGACGGAGGCGTGCGATGACTGAGCTTTCCGCCTTTTCCAAAAAGCAGCTGCAGGTGCTGACCTGGTGGCATGACCGTTCGCCGGACAAAGACTGTGACGCCGTGATCTGCGACGGCGCCGTCCGCAGCGGCAAGACCACCTGCATGGCGCTGTCCTTTGCCATGTGGGCGAGCGTCCGCTTCAACGATGCGTCATTCGCCGTTTGCGGCAAAACGATTGCCGCCGTGCGCCGCAACATTCTCACGCCGCTGTTTCCCCTGCTGCGCAGCGCCGGCTTCACCGTCCGCGAACAGCGCGCGCAGAACCTGTTCACCCTCACCTTTGCCGGCCACAGCAACCGCTTTTACCTCTTCGGCGGCAAGGACGCCGCCTCCGCCGCGCTGATTCAGGGCATGACGCTGCACGGCGTCCTGCTGGACGAGGCGGCGCTGATGCCGCGCACCTTTGTGGAACAAGCTGTGGCACGCTGCTCCGCGCCGGGGGCGAAGTTCTGGTTCAACTGCAACCCCGAGCATCCGCAGCACTGGTTTTACACCGAATGGATTCAAAAGGCCGCCGAGAAAAACGCGCTGTATCTGCATTTTTCCATGACGGACAACCCCGCCCTTTCGCCGCAGGTCCGCGCCCGCTACGAGCGACTTTACAGCGGCGTGTTCTATGAGCGGTTTGTCCGCGGCCGCTGGGTCGCCGCCGAAGGGCTGGTCTATCCCGACGCGGCCGCAGGCGCCTACACCAAAGCGCCGCCGAATGAAACCGCGGCGGACTGCTGGTACCTCTCCTGCGATTACGGCACGGTCAACCCGTTTTCCCTCGGGCTTTGGGGCAGGTTTGACGGCGTGTGGTACCGCGTGGATGAGTTTTACCATGACGCAAAACGCGCCGGAACGCAGTACACGGACGAGGAGTACTACGCCGCACTCCGGAGCCTCGCCGGCGACCGCCCCATCCGCGGTGTGGTCGTTGACCCGTCGGCGGCGAGCTTTCTGACCTGCATTCGCCGCCATGGGGACTACACCGCCATCCCCGCCAAAAACGACGTCATTGCCGGCATCCGCGCCGTGCAGGAGACACTGCGCAGCAAACGGCTGTTCATCAGTCCCGTCTGCAAAGATACGCTGCGGGAGTTTTCACTGTACGCCTGGGACCTGTCCGCCGGCGCCGACCGCGTCAAAAAAGCGTTCGACCACGCGATGGACGACCTGCGGTACTTTGTGGCGACGGTGCTCACGCGCCGCAGCGACGGCTTTTTCGCGTTGGCGATGGCAAGAGATTAACCGGCACATTGCTGCCGGCGGCGCGCGCCCCGGGCCCGGCAAAGCCGGGCACCCGGCGTTTGCCCGCGGCAAACGCCGCACTGCGCGCAGCGCAGCCGGGGCGCGCCGCCGCAGGAACGGCATACAAACGGACACAAAGCGCCTGCCGGCAGGAAAATTGGGCTTGACTTTTTTGGCCAATTGTATTATAACTGATACGGTAAAAAATTCTTGGCAATAAAGGAGACTGTATCATGAAAGACATTGCATCCGCACTGGCCGCCTGCCATATCGTTCCGGTCGTTGTGCTGAACCACCCCGACGAGGCGCTGCCGACCGCAAAAGCGCTCATTGCCGGCGGTCTGCCCTGCGCAGAGATCACGTTCCGCACCGACGCTGCGGAGGAATCCATCCGCCGCATCACAAAGGCGTACCCCGAAATGCTTGTCGGCGCCGGCACTGTTTTGACCACCGAACAGGTTGACCGCGCCGTTGCCGCCGGCGCACAGTTCATTGTTGCGCCCGGCTTCGACCCGGAGATCGTGGACTATTGCCTTGCAAAAGACATCCCCGTCTTCCCCGGCTGCGCCACCCCGTCCGAGGTTGCCCAGGCCGTCAAACGCGGACTGTACAACCTGAAGTTTTTCCCGGCGGAGCAGTTCGGCGGCGTTGCAACGATCAAGGCGATCACGGCGGCATACGTCGGCGTGAAGTATATGCCCACCGGCGGCATCGGCCCGAAGAACCTTGCAAGCTACCTTGCCTGCGACAAGATTCTGGCCTGCGGCGGCAGCTGGATGGTCAAGAGCGACCTCATCAAGGCGGGCAGATTCGACGAGATTGAACGCCTGACAAAAGAAGCCGTTGCGCTGGCAAAGTCGGTCCGCGCTTAAGCGTGCGACGCACAATTGCTGTTCACCATTGTTTATTGCTGACAGGAGGTACTTATGAACCTGAATCTCAAGCCCAAAGAAAGCTGCGCTTTTGACGCGGTGTCCCTCGGCGAAGTCATGCTCCGCCTGGACCCCGGCGAAGGCCGCATCCGTACCGCCCGCTCCTTCCGCGCATGGGAGGGCGGCGGCGAATACAACGTCATCCGCGGTCTCAGACGCTGCTTCGGCATGAAGACCGCCGTGATCACCGCCTTTGCCGACAATGAGATCGGCATGCTGATGGAGGATTTCATCCTGCAGGGCGGCGTGGACACATCGCTCATCCAATGGATGAAGACCGACGGCATCGGCCGCATCTGCCGCAACGGGCTGAACTTTACCGAACGCGGCTTCGGCATCCGGGGCGCCGTCGGCTGCTCCGACCGGGCGAACACGGCCATTTCCAAGGCGACGCCGGACGATTTTGATTTCGAGTACATTTTCGGTACGCTCGGCGTGCGGTGGCTGCACACGGGCGGCATTTACGCGGCGCTGAGCGAACAGTCCTGCGAAACGGTGCTTGCGGCGATCAAAACCGCGAAAAAGTACGGCACGGTGGTGTCGTACGACCTGAACTACCGCCCTTCGATGTGGAGTGCCATCGGCGGCCAGGCGAAGGCGCAGGCGGTCAACAAGGAGATCGCGCAGTACGTGGACGTCATGATCGGCAACGAAGAGGACTTCACGGCGTGTCTCGGCTTTGAGATTGAAGGCAACGACCAATCACTCAAGACGCTGAATCTTGAAGGCTACAAGAAGATGATCAACAAGGCGGCTGCGACGTACCCGAACTTCAAGGCGGTGGCGACAACGCTGCGGCAGGTCAAGACGGCGACGGTCAACGACTGGAGCGCGATCTGCTGGGCGGACGGCGAGATTTACAAAGCGGCCGACTACAAGGGTCTGGAGATCATGGACCGTGTCGGCGGCGGCGACTCGTTTGCGAGCGGCCTGATTTACGGTCTGATGACGACCGGCGACGCAGAAAAGGCGGTCAACTACGGCGCGGCGCACGGTGCGCTGGCAATGACGACGCCGGGCGACACCACCATGGCAAGCAAGAAAGAAGTGGAAGCACTGATGGCGGGCGCGGGTGCGCGCGTCAAGCGGTAACTGACAAAAAGAAGAGAGGTCACGGAAAGTGACCTCTTTTTTCTTCCACTATTTTCAATTTTCCGTTTCCGGTTTTCTTGCGCTCGCCGCGCGGGCCTTACTTTTCTTTTCGAAAAAAGAAAAGTAAACAAAAGAAAACCTATGTCGTCCTTCCTGTACTGCATAAAAAAAGCAGACCCGCAGGTCTGCTCTTTTTCGTTGTACGTAACTTATGCGTCTTTCTTTTTGCGGATCGCGCGGTGGATCGCCTTGCCGATTTCAAAGACGGGCACCGTGGACATCGCAAGCAGAAGCGAAATCACCAGCTCGTGGTAGTCCAGGCTGAAATGACCCGTACCACCGGCGGTGTCGCTGAGCGGGAAGAAGATATCGCGCAGGAACGGGACATAGATCGGCAGCAGCGTCAGTGCAACGGTGATAACAAAGGCGCCGATCAGCCACCAGTTCATGTTCTTGAACATGCTCTTTGAGAACAGCGAGCCCTGACGGGAACGCATATTGATCGCGCAGAAGATCTCACCGAAGTTGACCGCAAGGAACGCCATGCAGATCGCGTTGAGACAAGCGTTGTTGGTTGCCTCATTCGCGCCCCAGATCATTTTGAAGATCTCGCCGAAGGAAGCGTCGGGATACAGCGGTACGTAATGATAGAAGAAGCCAAGCACATACGCCGCGATTTCGATGATCGCAAGATAAACACCTTGCCAAACCATGTCGAAGCCGGCGCCGCCGGAGAAAATGCCGTCGGTGGTCGCTCTGGGTTTGCGGCGCATCAGGTTGCCTTCCGCCTTCTCCATACCGAGCGCAAGACCCGGCAGCGAGTCGGTGACCATGTTGACCCACAGCAGGTGAACCGGGGAAAGAATCGTGAAGTTGAGGATCGACGCCACAAACATGATAATGACCTCACTCATGTTCGTGGACAGCTGGAACTGCAGCACCTTGCAGACGTTGTCGTAAATCTTGCGGCCTTCTTCCACGGCGTTGACGATCGTCGCAAAGTTGTCGTCCGCAAGCACCATGTCGGATGCGCCCTTGGTGACGTCCGTGCCGGTGATGCCCATGCCGATACCGATATCGGCACTCTTGATGGACGGTGCGTCGTTGACGCCGTCGCCGGTCATGGCGGTGACCATGCCGCGGGCACGCCAGGCCTTGACGATACGGGTCTTATGCTCCGGCTGCACGCGGGCATACACGGAGTACTTGAGTACCTCTTCAATCAGTTCTTCATCCGAGAACTTGTCGAGTTCGACGCCCATGATCGCCTCTTCGGGGTTCGAGATGATGCCGAGCTCTTTGCCGATGGCAACAGCCGTATCCTTGTGGTCGCCGGTAATCATGACCGGGCGGATGCCGGCGCCGCGGCATTCTTCAATCGCGGCCTTGACCTCCGGACGGACCGGGTCGATCATGCCGGTCAGACCGACAAAGACCAGTTCCTGTTCCAGTGTCGCCGGTTCAAAGTTGACCGGCTCTTTCTTGTACTGCCGCAGGGAGACGGCAAGCACGCGCAAAGCGCGGTCCGCCATTTCCTTGTTCGCTTTCAGAATGCTGGCGCGGATGTCGTCGTTCATCGGCACAGTCTTGCCGGCGACGATCGCCTGGGTGCACTTTTTGAGAATTTCATCCGGCGCGCCCTTGGTGTACTGAATGAAGCCGTCGGTGGTCTTGTGGACCGTGGACATCATCTTACGGCCGGAGTCAAACGGCGCTTCGCCGATGCGCGGCTGCGCTTCGTTGAGCTGCGGCTTCGGCATGCCGAGCTTGAATGCGTAATTGACCAGCGCGGCTTCCGTCGGTTCGCCGACTGCGTTGTTCGTTTCGTCAAGGTGCGCGTCGCAGCACTGCGCCATCGCCTTTGCAATCAGCTCCTCATCGTCGCCGTAATGGTCGACAACGGTCATCTTGTTCTGCGTGAGCGTACCGGTTTTATCCGAGCAGATAATCTGCGTGCAGCCGAGGGTTTCCACGGCGGTCAGCTTGCGAATCAGCGCCTGCCGCTTGCTCATAGAGGTCACGCCGATGGAAAGGATGATCGTGACCACGGCGGGCAGACCCTCCGGGATCGCGGCCACCGCCAGCGCAATCGCGGCGATGAAGGTGGACAGGCCGATGTTGCCCAGCAGCGCCATCGAAAACGGCTCCGAAGAGGTCACAAGGCTTTCCACAATACCGACGATGAACACCAGGACACTGATGCCGATGACGAGCTTCGTCAGGAACTTGGACAGCTCGCCCATCTTCTTCTGCAGCGGGGTCTCGTCGTCTTCCGCTTCGGAAAGCGCGTCGGCGATCTTGCCCATTTCGGTATCCATGCCGGTACCGGTCACAACGGCACGGCCGCGGCCGTACACCACGGTGGAACCGGAATACAGCATATTCTTGCGGTCGCCGAGGGTGATGTCCTCGCCGCCCTTCTTGAGCTGCAGCACTTCAATAATCTTGGTCACGGGAACGCTTTCACCGGTGAGCGCCGCCTCTTCCACCTTCATGGAATGGCTTTCCAGGATGCGGCAGTCCGCCGGGACCGCGTCGCCGGCCTCCAGGACGACCACGTCGCCGACAACGATATCCTCGCTCTTGATCGTGACAATCTTGCCGTCGCGCAGAACGTGGGACGTCGCCGCCGTCATCTGCATGAGCGCTTCCATGGCGGCCTCCGCCTTGCTTTCCTGAACAAGGCTCATGATCGTGTTGATGATGACCACAACAAGAATGACAAGCACATCGGCAAATTCCGAAAGCTCAAACTTTCCCTTGGCCTGCACAACGGCGACCACCGCCTGAATTCCGGCAGCGACCAGCAGCATGATGATCATCGGGTCGGCGAGTGCATTGATGAGCTTTTTGAACAAGCTGTCTTTTTCCGCTTCCTTGAGCTTGTTCTTTCCGTTTTCCTGCAGCCGTCGCTCCGCCTCGGCGGTGGAAAGTCCGTTTTCCCCCGACTTGAGCGATTTGAACACGTCCGCAACTTCTGAAAGATAATACTTCATTGCGTTCCTTCCTTTGCTCTTTGGTTTTCATTCTATAAAAAAGACCCTTAACATAGCCGGTCTGCTATGTTAAAGGTCTTGCTTACATAAGTACTCTCATGCCCCGCAAACCAGCCGACACCGGCGGATGTTGATCTGCGGATTTTCAAAGCTACTCCCCTCTAACGAATGGATGTATCTTATTACCGTAATAGTTTATCATTAAAACGCCGGTTTGTCAATGATAAATTTTTCGCCGGGTGATTTTCCGCGCGCAAATTTTCAATACGGAAAGTTCGGCCGCAATTTACATTTTATTCACAAACAAAACACATCTATATGACACCCGTCAGTTATAACAAAGATAGCAAACTCCAATTCTTCAAAAGCAAGGAGAGATCATTATGAAAAAAGTCTTATCCGTACTGCTTTGCGCCGTGCTGCTGGTCACGCTGGCCGTGCCCGCGTTCGCTGTCATCACGCCGGTGCGTACCGGCAGCCAGACCCCCATCGTGTTCATCGCCGGCGACGCCGAGCCGATCTACAACGAAAACGACGAACAAATTCTGAAAATCAGCGAAGACGGTCTGCTGAACCTGTTCAGCGGCAAAGGCGACGAGACCGACAGCAAGGAGAATCTGTACACCTCCGTCGCCAACGTTCTGATGCCGTTTCTGATTGAAGGTCTGCTGCAAGACAACTGGGACCCGTATTTCGAGCATCTGGAAAAAGAGATCGGCGATCTGTTTGCCGAAGGCCGCCTGGATGACAACGGCAACGCCCCCGCAGGTACCGGCATCTCCTCGGCGCGCCGCAATGAAAACGCCTACAACGCCACCCACGACAAGAAGGGCGCCAACGGCTACGAGATGTATACCTATCAGTTCTGGTATGACTGGCGGCTCGATCCGCTGGAAAATGCCGTGCAGCTGCATGACTATATTGAAGGCGTGAAAGCTGTCACCCACGCCGACAAGGTGTGTCTCGGCTCCGCGTGCCTCGGCAGCAACGTGCTGCTGGCGTACCTGTCCCTTTACGGCAACAGAGACTTTGACGGCATCGGCATCCTTGCCCCGCTGAACCGCGGCTCCGAGTTCATCAGCCAGTCCATCAGCGGCCGCTTCCATCTGGACATGGAAGGATTCAACCGGATCTTCACCGATACCGCCGCGATTGACGACTTTGAACTGCCCGCTTTTGTCGGCGCAACGATCGACCTGCTGTCCAAGGGCGGCATCTACAACGGTCTGAGCGATTCCGTCAAGAAGACGATCTACGCAAAAGTCGTGGAAGGCACCACCTCCGCGCTTGCGCTTTCCACCTTCTTCACCATGCCGTGCTACTGGAGCTGCGTTGCCGAAGAGGATTATGACACCGCCATGCACCATGTCTTCGGCGAAGAGGGCAGCGAAAAGCGCGTGAAGTACGCCGGCCTGATTGAAAAAATCGAACGCTACCGCAACAATGTTGCGCGGCAGGCGGACAACCTGCTGAATGCCGCTGTGGACAGCGGCGTGAATCTCGCGATCCTTTGCAAATACGGCTTCCAGATCGTGCCGTTCTGTGAAAGCGCCGACGTGATCGGCGACCAGTATGTCTCGCTGAACCATTCTTCCCTCGGCGCGACGACCTCCACAATCTACGACACCCTCTCCGATGAATACATCGCAAACCGCGTTGCCGAAGGCAAGGGCAAATACATCTCCGCCGACAAACAGGTCGATGCGTCCACCTGCCTGTTCCCGGATTATACCTGGTTCACAAAGAATTCCACGCACACCCTGCGAACCGATGCGGAGGTGCGCATCATGTACACCGTGATGACGGCGGATCATCAGCTCACGATTGACGACTTCGATCTGCCGCAGTTCATGGTCTATGACCACGAAAACAAGACCACGGCGCCGATGACCGCGGAGAACTGCCATACCGAGCATTGGACCGCGGACGAAATGCAGCAGCCCTCGACCGACAAGAAGACGACCATCTTTAACGGTCTGCGCTCCTTCTTCAAATGGCTCATCGAGCTGTTCAAGCTCGTCAAAGAAAAGCTCTTCAAATAAGTGAACACACAAAACACCGCCCTCCCAATTCTGGGAGGGCGGTGTCATTTTGCAACCGATCTGTTTATTTTGCCGTCTTGACGCTTACCTTCGCGCTGTACGCGCTTTTCAGGCTGCCGTGCAGCGCCTGCACGCAGAAGCGATATGCTGTACCGGGCTGCAGGTTCTTGATCGTTGCTTTATTTGCGGCAACCGTGGTCAGTGCCGTATACGTGCCGTCGCTGTTGCACTGATACACCGTGTATTTGCTCGCGCCGGTCACTTTGTCCCAGGAGAGGGCGGCGGACGTTTGGTCAACGGCTTTGGCCTTGACGTTGACCGGTTTCTGGGGAACGATCTGGAAGTAGACAATGTTGGCCGGGGAGCCGTTCGTATACCGCACGATGATTTTGCCTCTGCCCGGTTTTACGTTGTCGGCGTACTGCAGATAGTAGTCCGCGCCCTGCTGCAGGCTGTCAATGGTCAGTTGCGGCCGGATGGCCTTTCCCGTGTACGTGTATGTCCACTTGTTCAGGTTGATCGTTTGGCGCTTGTCCGCGAAGATGATGCCCCAATCCGCTTTCAGCGTGGCGCCGAGATTGATTTTGCTGATCGGATGCGGGAGCTTTTTGTAGGTGAAATCCGTGATCCATCTTTTTGACCAGCCGTCGCCGTAATTGTAGTAAACGACTTTTCTTGTTAACTGATCATTCTTA
>CACYCR010000181.1 GCA_902772935.1 Oscillospiraceae bacterium | reverse complement strand
CCTGGGGGAATCGAACCCTCAACTAGCCCTTAGGAGGGGCTTGTTATATCCATTTAACTAAGGAGGCTTGTTAGCAATTTTTTCTGGTAAAACATGCAACTTTTGGTAAAAGGTGCATGTACTTACATGCAATTAGGAGGGACCCGTTATATCCATTTAACTAAGGAGGCGTTTCTGCGTTTTTGATTTTAGCATGATTTGCCGTGAAAGTCAACCGCCGCTTTTGACAGCGACGGTTCTTTTTTATATATTTCTTATTTTGCGCTCTTGCAGTAGGCGCGGATGCAGCAGTTTTCGCACTGCGGACGGCGGGCAATGCAGACCGCGCGACCGTGCAGAACCATGCGGTGGCAGAAATTGTTGCTCTCTTCCGGTGCAATGATTTTTTTGAGCGCGAGTTCTGCTTTGTACGGATCCTTTGTGTCAATCAGTCCGATCAGATTCGTGATGCGCAGCAGATGCGTATCCGCAACGATTGCCGGCTGCTTGTAGACGTCGCCCATGATGAGGTTCGCCGTTTTTCTTCCGACGCCCGGCAGGCTGGTCAGATCTTCGATCGTGTTTGGTACAGTGCCGCCAAAGTCGCTCTTGATTTTTTTTGCCATGCCGACAATGTCGCGCGCTTTGGCACGAAAGAAACCGCAGGAGTGAATCAATTCTTCGACATCTGCAATTTCCGCTTCACAGAATGCGTCCAGCGTCGGGTATTTTTCAAACAGCGCAGGTGTGACCAGATTGACGCGCGCATCCGTACATTGTGCGGAAAGCCGCGTTGCAATCAACAGCTGCAGCGGGTCGCTCGCTTCGAGGGAACATAAAGCATCCGGATATTCTTTTTTCAATGCTTCCACGCACAGTGCAGCACGTTCTTTTTTTGTCATTTTCAGGATCCTCCGTTTTTACAATCAAAATGAATCGCCCGTTTTTTTATTTGTAATCTTATTTTCACGATTCCTTTTGCAGATACATAAACACGGGTAAAATTGATTTTAGGGGCAAAAACCGGGCATATAAAATCAATTCACATAAAAAGTGCTTGACCTTCATTATATTATATGTTATAATATAATGACACTATAGACTGCCGTTTTGTTTCTATTTTTATTTCCTGTTTATTATACGATTTTTTGACGTATATTGCAATCATTTTATCATTTATTTTGGGGACGAAGGAGATTTTTTATGGACTCATTTCTTGAAATCTGGGAAACGATCCGGGAAATTTTAAAATCAAAAGTTACGGAAGTTGCGTATAATGTCTGGCTCAGTCCTTTGGAGTTTGTCAGTTTTGACAACGATACGATCACACTTGCCATCAGTGACTTTAAGCGCAAGATCATTCAGGACAAGTTTTCAAACCTGATTGAAGATGCCTGTGAGTCCGCTTTTGGTTTTCCGGTCAGCATCCGGTATGTACTGCCGGACGAACAGCCGAACTTTGAAGACGTACCGGTAAAGACACCGACTGAAAAGAAATCTGCCGCGCACGACTACAGCTACACCTTTGATAATTTCATCATCGGCCCGTCCAACCGCTTTGCGCATGCCGCGGCGCTCAATGTTGCGAACAATCCCGGAAAAGCATATAACCCACTGTTCATCTACGGACATTCCGGCCTCGGCAAAACACATTTGCTTTCCGCAATTATGAACGAGGTCAAATCGCAGCGCCCGAATGAGATCATCATTTATACCAGCGGCGAACACTTTACCAACGAGCTGATCCATTACATCAAAGAGCACAATACGGCGGCGTTCCATGATAAATACCGTAACTGCGATGTACTTTTGGTCGATGATATTCAGTTCATTGCAAACAAAGAATCCACCCAGGAAGAATTCTTCCATACGTTTGAAGCGCTCAAAAATGCCGGCAAGCAGATTGTTCTGACGTCCGACCGTCCGCCGCGTGAAATGCTGCGGCTCGAAGAACGGCTGCGCACGCGATTTGAAGGCGGTCTTCTCACAGACATCCAGCCGCCGACACTGGAAACGCGCATGGCGATCGTCAAGAAAAAAGCAGACGAACTTTCCGTCAATCTCAGCGACGAAGTCGTTTCCTTTATTGCGGAGAACATCAAAAAGAACATCCGCCAGCTGGAAGGTACCGTCAAAAAGATCAAAGCCTATCAGGAAGTGGAAGGCTCCCGGCCAAACATCGCCGTTGCAAAAAAGGCAATCAGCGACATTGTCAACGACAATCCGCCGACGCCTGTCACGATCGAAAACATCATCAACGAAGTCGCCCGGACCTTCAACGTCAGCCCTGCCGATCTGCGCTCGGACAAGCGCAATGCCAACATCAGCAACGCGCGGCAAGTGGCCATTTACATTGTTCATGAAGTTACCTCGCTTTCTTACAAAGCAATCGGCGTCGAATTCGGCAACAAACACTATTCGACCATCATCTATGCCCTGAACGAGATCAACCGGAAAATGGAAGTGAATATGCAGCTCAAGGCGACGATCGATGACATCATCAAAAATGTGAATGAATAAGGATTTTTCATGTTTTATTTCACATTTCATCCTTAATTTTCAACATTTTCCACACGCGCATTTTTGCCGTGTGGAAGACCGCCAGATTTTCAACAAAACTCTGCATGTGAAAATTCCGCTGCAGTTCAAGCACTTTTTCGCTTTTCCATCATTTTCACGTTCCTACTAATACTACTATTTTAATTATCTTACAACACAAGCAATTTTTTGAAGTTTTTTGAAGGAGGATAAATCATGAAAATCATCTGCGACAGCGCGAAGCTTGCAAAAGCATGCATGAATATTCAGCGTACCGTTTCCGCCAAGTCGACAATTCCCGCGATTGAAGGCATCCTGATCGATGCGCTCGGCGACAATATCCGTCTGACCGGGTATGACCTGGAGGTTGGCACGGAAACGTATCTGCCGGCGGAAGTGGAAGAAAACGGCAGCATCATTCTCAACGCCAAGAATTTCTGCGACATTTTGCGCATGCTGCCCGCAGAAAGCGTCATGATTGAAAGTGACGAAAGAAACATCTGCAAGATCAAGAGCGGCGAAACGGAGTATTCGATCATCGGTACGTCTTCCGACGAATATCCCGATCTTCCGACCGTATCCGCCGGTTTTCCGATCGTCATTCAGGAAGGTCTGCTGAAGGACATGATCCGCAAGACCGTCTTCTCCGTTTCGACAAGCGAACGCAATCCGGTACATTCCGGCGTTAAATTTGAAATCAGTGACGGCAAGATCGTTCTGATCGCTGTGGATGGCGCCCGGCTTGCCATCCGCCGCGAAGACATCGATTACAGAGGCAGCGACGTTTCCTTTGTGGTCCCGGCAAAGACACTCAGCGAAGTTGTCAAGCTCGGTGAAGATGATGAAAAGACATATTCCATCAGCGTCGGCAAACGGCACATCTGCTTTGAGGTCGGTGAATATCGTGTGATCTCCCGGCTTCTGGAAGGCAATTTCATTGATTACAAAGCGGCGATTCCCCTTTCCGCAACAACAACTGTCACGGCTGAAACCCGCCGCCTGATTGAATGTGTGGAGCGCACGGCGCTGATCATCACCGACCGTTCCAATCCGATCCGCTGCGCGGTGGAGCATGAACGCATCCGCTTTTCGTCTGTGACAGCCATCGGTACGGCAAACGATAAGATGTACGCAACCGTGATCGGCAATGACGTTGAAATCGGCTTCAACAGCAAGTTTATTCTTGACGCGCTGAAGGCCTGCGAGACCGATGAAGTCAAACTGGAATTCAACAGCGCAAATCAGCCGATTCTGATTCTGCCGACCGAAGGTGACCGCTTTTTGTTCCTGGTTCTTCCCGTCAGAATCTGATCAGCTTTAGGATGACTGCATATGAAAATCAAAGTCAGAGTCGCTGAAAAAAAGCGGCAGAAAATAGAAATCAATACGCCGTTTATCCGGTTGGATTCCGCACTGAAACTCTCTGCGGCGGTTTCAACCGGCGGACAGGCGAAGTTCGTCATTCAGGAAGGTCTTGTCAAGGTCAACCGCGAAGTTTGTCTGCAGCGCGGCAGGAAGCTGCGCAACGGCGACGTATTTGAATTTGAAAAAAACGAATATGAGGTTCTCTCATGTATGTAACAACGCTGGAAGTCAAACATTTCCGGAATATCGAAGAAGAGGTTCTTTCGTTTTGTGACGGCGTCAACATCATCTACGGCGATAATGCACAGGGAAAAACCAATCTGATCGAGGCCATCTGGCTGTTCACCGGCTGTCGGAGCTTTCGCGGTGCGAAGGATGCGGAATGTATTCATTTCAATCATGCAAAAGCCTCGCTGTCTCTTGATTTTTTCGGCGAAAACCGGGAGCAGAATATGCTGCTGGAAATCGAGAACGGCCGAAAGTTTGTCTGCAACGGCGTGAAACTCAAGTCGGCGTCAAAGGCGATCGGACAGTTTCTCGCAGTCGTGTTTTCGCCGGTCCATCTTTCTCTGGTAAAAGACGGTCCCTATGAGCGGCGCCGATTCCTCGATGTTGCCATCAGCCAGCTCAAACCGAATTATGCCATTGCGTTGTCCAATTACAACAAAGCTGTTGCAGAGCGCAATATACTCTTGAAGGATGTGGCATACCACAGCGAATTGTATGACACGCTGGACGTCTGGGAAGAGCGCATCGCATATTACGCCAGCGAGATTATCCGGCAGCGCATCGGTTATGTCAACCGGATCAAGGAATTCAGCACGGAGATCTATGCCGGCATTTCCAAAAAGAAAGAGGAATTGTCTCTTTCCTACTTTGAGCAGTGCCCGGCGGCCGGCAGTACGAAGCAGGAGATCTATGAGAGTATGAAGAATCTTCTGTATGCCGCACGAAAAAACGACATTCTGACCGGGTCGACCTCCGTCGGTCCGCACCGGGATGATCTGACAATTCAGATTGACGACCTGTCCGCCCGCAGCTACGGTTCGCAGGGACAGCAGCGCTCCGCCGCGCTTGCGCTTAAACTCGGTGAAGCGGCTGTCATCAAAAGCTTCACCGGGGAACAGCCGGTAGCGCTTCTGGACGATGTGATGAGCGAGTTGGACACCGACCGGCAGAATTACATCCTGAATCATATCAAAAACTGGCAGGTGTTCATTACCTGCTGTGATCCGACGTCGGTCAAAAATCTGAAATACGGCAAAGCCTTTCGGATGAAGAACGGCAGCATTGTGTGAGGAACGAATCATGTATCTGCATCTCGGGCAAAACAGTGTGATCAATACAGAAGAAATCGTCGGGATCTTTGATATGGATACCACGACAGTTTCCAAGCATACCCGCGACTTTCTTTCCAATGCCGAAAAAAAAGGCGATGTGGTCTATGTATCGACGGAGCTGCCGAAGTCCTTTATTGTCGCAAATGATAAAACCGTATATATATCGCAGATTTCGCCGGCAACCTTGTTGCTGCGAGCGGAAAAACCGTTTTAAATGAACTCTATGAACAACAATCCCGGAGGTAATCAAACAGTGGATATGTCTGAAAACAACAACGAAATGGAATTTATCAGAGAAGAAGGTTCTCCCGATGAATTCACGGAAATTGAAACGATGAATACCGTTGTCACGGAAGAATATAACGCAGACGCGATTCAAGTTCTGGAAGGTCTGGAAGCGGTGCGGAAACGTCCGGGTATGTATATCGGTTCCACCGGTCCGCGTGGCCTGCACCATCTGGTCTATGAAATCGTTGACAATTCCATCGACGAAGCGCTTGCTGGCTATTGCACGCACATCGAAGTAGAGATCCTGCCCGACAACATCATCACCGTTCGCGACAACGGCCGCGGTATTCCCGTCGGCATCAATGAACAGCAAGGGCTGCCCGCGGTAACGGTTGTTCTGACGGTGCTGCACGCCGGCGGTAAATTCGGCGGCAGCGGCTACAAGGTCTCCGGCGGTCTGCACGGCGTCGGTTCCTCCGTCGTCAACGCGCTTTCGGAATGGTTTGAGGTCGAGGTTTCGCAAAACGGCCATGTGTATCATCAGCGCTTTGCCCGCGGCAAAATCGAAACCGACCTCAAAATCATCGGCGACACCGAACAGACCGGAACCTTCATCAAATTCAAACCGGACGCCGAAATCTTCCAGGAAACAACCGAATATGATTATGAAACGCTGCAACGTCATCTGCGGGAATCTGCTTTCCTCAACGCAGGCATTTCCATTACTCTGACGGACAAGCGCAATCCGGATGAAATCGTGAATGATGTCTTCTGCTATGCGGGCGGCATCGGCTCGTTTGTTGAATACATCAATGAAAGCCGCGGCCTGACCCCGGTACATGAAACGCCGATTCATTTTTCAACGGTCGCCGGTGAAAAGAGCGCCGAAGTCGCACTGATGTACAACGACGGCTATAACGAAACGATTCTTTCCTACGCGAACAATGTCCACACCGTGGACGGCGGTACGCATGAGACAGGCTTCAAAACGGCGCTGACCAAGGTCTTCAATGAATACGCCAAAAAGTATAATTATCTCAAAGACGCGGATAAAAAGTTTTCCGGTGAAGACTGCCGTGAAGGTCTTGTCGCCGTTATCAGCGTCAAGCTGACGGACGCGCAGTTTGAAGGACAGACCAAAGGCAAGCTCGGCAACACGGAGATGACAAAGCTTGTCGCGAACACCGTCTATAACAAAATGACGGATTATTTTGAAGAAAATCCGCAGGTTGCAAAGACGATCATTTCCAAGGCGCTCGACGCCTCCCGCGCCAGAGAAGCCGCACGCAAGGCCAGAGAAGCCGCGCGAAGGAAGTCGCCGCTCGAAAGCAACTCGCTGCCCGGCAAGCTCGCCGACTGCACGGAGCGCGACCCTTCCAAAACAGAGCTGTTCATCGTTGAGGGTGACTCCGCAGGCGGTTCCGCTAAGGAAGGCCGTGACCGTACAATCCAGGCGATTCTGCCGCTGTGGGGCAAAATGCTCAACGTTGAAAAGAGCCGTCTCGACAAAGTCATCGGCAATGACAAGCTGATGCCTGTCGTGACCGCGCTCGGCGCCGGCATTGACGAAGACTTCAACATCGACAAACTGCGCTATCACAAGATCGTCATCATGGCGGATGCCGACGTCGACGGTCAGCACATCCGCACGCTGCTGCTGACCTTCTTCTTCCGCTATATGCGCCCGCTGATCGACAACGGCTTTGTCTATATCGCGCAGCCGCCGTTGTATCGGCTGTCCAAAGGACAAAAACATGTTTACTGCTATTCCGACGAAGAACGCGACCGGAAAATGGCGGAAATGCCAGGCGCTGCAATTCAGCGGTATAAAGGTCTCGGTGAAATGGACTCCATTCAGCTCTGGGAGACAACGATGGATCCTGCGCAGCGCACGATGATGCGTGTGACGCTCGACGATGCCGTGCAGGCGGATGAGACGTTCTCCATCCTCATGGGCGACAAAGTGGAACCGCGCCGTGATTTTATTGAGAAAAACGCGAAGTACGTGCAGAATCTGGACATTTAAGCTTGGTATAATGCAAGGTGATTACAATGGATAACACTTCAAATTATGAAAATCAAACGATCATTGACGTTGATCTGAACAAGGAGATGCGCTCATCCTTTTTGAGCTACTCCATGTCGGTCATCACGTCCCGCGCCCTGCCGGATGTGCGCGACGGTCTGAAGCCCGTACACCGCCGTATCCTGTATACGATGCATGAAAACGGCCTGTATCCCGATAAGGCGTACCGCAAATGCGCGGACACCGTCGGTTCCGTTCTGGGTCGCTATCATCCGCACGGCGACGCTTCTGTTTACGACGCAATGGTGCGTCTGGCGCAGACCTTCTCCACGCGCTATCTGCTGGTGGACGGTCACGGCAACTTCGGTTCCGTGGACGGCGACCCCCCGGCAGCCTACCGTTATACCGAGTCGCGCATGAGCAAGATCTCCATGGAGATGCTCACGGATATCGACAAGGATACCGTCGACTTCATTCCGAACTATGACGACCGTCTGAAAGAGCCGACCGTTCTCCCCTCTCGTTTTCCGAACATTCTGGTCAACGGGTCCACGGGTATCGCCGTCGGTATGGCGACGAACATTCCGCCGCACAACATCGGCGAGGTCATCGACGGCATGTGCTATCTGATCGACCATCCGGATGCTTCGCTGGATGAACTGATGACCTATATCAAAGGCCCGGATTTCCCGACCGCCGGCATCATCATGGGTAAGGCGGGCATCCGTGCCGCTTACGGCACCGGCCGCGCAAAGATCACCGTGCGTGCCCGCGCCGAAATCGTGGAAGCAAAAAACGGCCGCTTCCAGATTGTCATTTCCGAACTCCCCTATCAGGTCAACAAACGTCGTCTGATCGAATCCATTGCGGATCTGGTTAAGGAAAAACGTCTGGACGGCATTTCCGATATCAACGACTATTCCAACCGCGAAGGCATGAACCTTGTGATCGACCTCAAGCGTGAGGCGAATCCGCAGGTCGTTCTCAATTCGCTGTACTCCATGACGCAGCTGCAGATCACCTACGGTATCATCATGCTCGCCCTTGTGGACGGTGTGCCGCGCATTCTGACTCTGCGGCAGATTCTGGAGGAATACATCCACTTTCAGGAAAAAGTCATCGAACGCCGCACCCGCTTTGATCTGAAAAAAGCGATGGAGCGCGAACACATCCTGCAAGGTCTGAAAACCGCGCTGGATTACATTGACGAAATCATCGCCATTTTGCGCAAGGCAAAGGATCAGGCGGAAGGCAAGGCCGCGCTCATGGAACGCTTCGGCTTTGACGACATTCAGGCGGACGCCATTGTCAAAATGCGTCTCGGTCAGTTGACCGGTCTCGAGCGTATCAAAATCGAAGATGAACTCAAAGCGATCCAGGCCAAGATTGCGGAATACCAGGACATCCTTGCCAGTGAGAGCCGCGTGCTGGAAATCGTCAAAGATGAAGCAATGGCGCTGCGCGGCAAGTTTGCCGATCCGCGTCTGACCGAAATCGTCAACGTCAGCGGTGAAGTGGATGTCGAAGATCTCATTCCGGAAGAGGAATGCATGTATACGCTGACAACCTTCGGCTATATCAAACGGATGCCGACGGCGGAATACTCCATTCAGCGCCGTGGCGGCAAGGGCATCAAAGGCATGAGCCGCAGAGAAGAAGATGTCACGCAGACCATGTTCTCCTGCTCGAGTCATGACTTCATCATGTTCTTCACGACGTACGGCCGGACCTATCGCCTCAAGGGCTATGAGATCCCGGAGGCCAGCCGCCAGAGCAAGGGCATCAACATTGTCAACCTGCTGCCCCTGGAAAACGGCGAAAAGGTCAGCGCGATGATCCGGGTGCCGAACTTCGGCGAGGACAAGTATTACCTTTGCATGGCAACACGCAAAGGCGTCATCAAGCGCACCAGGCTTGACGAATACCGCAACATCCGCAAGGGCGGCATCATTGCCATCAACCTTGATGAAGGCGACGAGCTCGCGTGGGTCAAGCTGACCGAAGGCAACGACGACATCTATATTGCGACGCGCAACGGTTACGGCATCCGCTTCAATGAAAACGATGCCCGCGCCATCGGCAGAACCGCGCGCGGTGTGCGTTCCATTGAACTGCGGGCGGACGACGAAGTGGTCGGTATGTGCGCCATTGCGGAAAACGAAACGGACGACGCAAAAATCCTGACCGTTTCCGAAACCGGTCTCGGCCGGCGCAGTGAGCTTTCCGAATACCGCTGTCAGACCCGCGGCGGCAAAGGTTCAACAAACTATAAGACTGAAAAATACGGAAACGTGGCTTCCGTCTGTCTGGTACGTGAGGATGACGACGTCATTCTCATCTCCTCTGACGGTATTGTCATCCGTATGAACGCAAACGAGATCAACGTCAATTCCAGAACGTCGCGCGGCGTCGGTGTAATGCGTGTCACGTCCGGTGAAAAAGTGGTTTCCGCAGCGGCCATCAAGAGTGAGAATGACGAAAATGATCTTCCGGAAGAAACCGAAGCGGCAGACGTATCTTCCGCTGCAAATGTAGAAGAATAAAAACGGCGGACGAAACAAAAGAAAGAAGTGAGCAGCTTGAACCAAAAACCCAAGCCGGAAAGAAAAGGAAATCCGCTGACACAGTTTCTTTGGCTCGACAAACAGCACCGGGCAAAGAATCTGACATTTTTTCTGATGCTTTTTGTTGTGATTTTTGCCGTCGGTCTCGGCTATGTCAACGCAAAGCTCGGCAAGATCGATTATGCCGATAAGAATGCGAGTACGCAGACGATGAACGGCGATGAAATCTATGACGACGAAGACTATGAGATCATGCAGTCCATTGACGCCGCCGGATCGCTCAATGATTATCTTTCCAAATGGGCGAACAATGACGGCGTACCGATGAGCAGCAAAAATGTCATCAATGTGCTGCTGATCGGTCTCGACTCCGCGGAAGCGCTTGAAAAGGGCGGCCGTTCGGACACCCTGATTCTCGTTTCACTCAACAAAAAGACCAAAACGATCAACATGACCTCCCTTTTCCGCGATACGTGGACGTATATGAATATCCGCGGCGTGGAGCGGTACGGCAAGATCAATTCCTCTTATATGTACGGCGGTGTGGACGGTCTGCTGGAAACGATCGAAAAGAATTTCAAAATCAAAATCGATTACTATGCTGCAGTCGATTTCAGTTCCTTCACGGACATCATCAATGCCCTCGGCGGCCTGACCATCGACGTGGAACAGTATGAAGCGGAATATATTCGCAGCACCTCAACCGACCACAAGGAATTCCCCTACGGCAAAAACGTGCGGCTCAACGGTTGGCAGGCGCTGGTGTATGCGCGAATCCGCAAAAGCGACTCCGACAGCGATGTCAGCCGTACCCGGCGGCAGCGCAAGGTCATCATGGCGCTGATGGATTCCGCAAGAGGCGCCTCCCTCTCGCAGCTCAACAACGCGATTGACTCCCTGCTCCGTTATGTCAAAACGAATCTGACCAAGATGGAGATTTTGTCCTACGGCGCGCAGGGTCTTGCCAACGGCTGGATGAATTATAGAATTCAGGAGACAACGATCGCGGATGATGACGTCTTCCGCGCGGGCTATATCGGCGGAACGGCACTGGTACTGATTGATTTTGCCCTGGCGGCGCAGCGGATTCAGACCGGGATCTACGGGGAAAGCAATATCGAGCTTTCAGAAGACCGCGTGGTCCCCTTCCAACTGGTTTCCGGATTTTGATTGTTTTTCGGGCGGACAACGCAGCGCGTCCGCCCGTTGTTCTGTATAAAAGGAGAACCTATGCGCAACTATGATTATGTGATTTTTGATTTTGACGGCACGGTGATCGATACCGGCGAAGGGATTCTGCGCAGTCTGCAGTATGCGTTTGAAGTGCAGGGTCATGAGATCCCGGACCTGTCGGATCTGAAAAAATTCATCGGGCCGCCGATCCATTACAGCTTCACGACCTTTTACGGCGTAAGCGAGGAACAGGTCGGCGACTACATCAAAAGCTACCGCAAACGCTACCGTGAAAAAGGCATCTACGAGGCCTGTTTGTATGACGGGATGGTTGAAACACTGAAAGCCCTGCGGCAAGACGGCGTGAAACTCGGCATTGCCTCGTCCAAACCGCAGACGCTGATCTACGATGTGATGGAACACTTTCATCTGACGGCCCTGTTCGATGCCGTGGTCGGTACGCAGTTTGACGATAGCAATCACGCCGGCAAAGCCGACCTTGTGCGCAAGAGCATGGAGCTGCTCGGCGCTGCCAACACAGCACGGGTACTGATGGTCGGCGACCGCTGTTTTGATATTGACGGCGCCGCCGGCGCGGGCGTGGACAGCTGCGGCGTGCTGTTCGGTTACGGTTCCAAAGAAGAATTTGAGGCACACCGGGCAACACACATCGCCGCAACGGCAAAAGACATCCTGGACATTGTGGGTGTTTCTGTTTTATAATTCCAAAATAGAAATATAAATATATAGAGAAAAGTTTTCAACGGCTGTCGAACAAGCGTGGAAAACTTTTGGGCAAAGCAAAGGAAAACACTATGCAGTATTTTGCAAAAGAATATGACGTGCTGGTGATCGGCGCGGGGCATGCCGGCATCGAAGCCGGGCTTGCACCCGCGCGGCTCGGTGTTTCGGTCGGCGTTTTCACGATCAACATGGACTGGGTCGGCAACATGCCCTGCAACCCTTCGATCGGCGGAACGTCGAAAGGACATCTTGTGCGTGAAATTGATGCGCTTGGCGGTGAGATGGGCAAAGCGGCGGACGCGAATACCCTGCAAAGCCGGATGCTCAACCGCGGAAAGGGGCCTGCCGTACATTCGCTGCGCGCGCAGATCGACCGCCGCCGCTACAGCGAATACATGAAGCACTGCCTGGAAACGCAGGAGAATCTGGAGGTCGTGCAGGCGGAGATCGTTGATCTGACGCAGAACGCCGATGGCACCTGGAAAGCGGTGACCCGTCTGGAGGCGATCTACCATGCAAAGACGGTGATTCTTGCAACGGGCACCTTTCTCGGCGGACGCATCTATGTCGGCGACGTATCTTACGCCGGCGGTCCGGACGGGATGTTCCCGGCAACGGCGCTGGCAGACGCGCTCAAGCGCCTCGGCGTACCGACAAGACGGTTCAAAACGGGAACACCGGCGCGTGTCAACCGCAGAAGTATTGATTTTTCCGGACTTGAACGGCAGGACGGCGACGAGCCGATTGTCCCGTTTTCGTTTGATGGACTGTATCAGCCAAAAAATGAACTCCCCTGCTATATGACCTATACCAATGAAGAGACAAAAAAAGTGATCCTTGAAAATCTGGATCGCTCTCCCCTGTTCAGCGGCAAAATTGACGGCGTTGGTCCGCGGTATTGCCCAAGCATTGAAGACAAGATTGTTCGTTTTCCGGAAAAGCAGCGGCATCAGCTCTTCATTGAACCTTGCGGCGCGCACACGGAAGAGATGTATCTGCAAGGCATGTCATCCTCTCTCCCCGAGGATGTCCAGCTCAAGTTTCTGCGCACGATCCCCGGTCTTGAACATGTACAGGTCATGCGCACCGCCTACGCCATCGAATATGACTGTGTGGATCCGCAGGCACTATATCCGACGCTGGAGTTCAAAACGTTGCAGGGTCTGTTCGGTGCCGGACAGTTCAACGGCTCAAGCGGATACGAAGAAGCTGCTGCACAGGGGCTGATTGCCGGAATCAACGCCGCAAAAAAGGTGCAGGGCAAAGACCCGCTGGTGCTGGATCGTGCCAGTTCCTATATCGGCACGCTGATCGACGATCTGGTGACCCGCGGCTGTCAGGATCCGTACCGCATGATGACTTCCCGGTCGGAGTACCGGTTGTTGCTGCGGCAGGACAATGCGGATTTGCGGCTGACAAAGATCGGCTATGCGGTCGGCCTGGTCGGCGAAGAAAAATTGCAGCGGCTGCTGGAAAAGGAACGACTGATTGCGGAAGAACGCCGCCGCGTCGAATCGGTCGGTGTTGCACCGAGCCCTGCGTTGGATGCGCTGCTTGTTTCACGTGAAACATCCGAAATGAAAACCGGTTGCCGCCTGATTGATCTGATCCGGCGACCGCAGCTGGATTATGCGTGTCTTGCACCGTTTGATCCGGATCGGCCGGACCTGCCGGCGGAGGTCTTTGAACAGGTTGAGATCTCCATTAAATATGAAGGTTATATCAAGCGACAGCAAGCGCAGGCACAGGAGATGCGCCGACTTGAGGTTAAGAAGCTGGATGAAACGCTGGATTATACGCGGATTCAGGGCTTGCGGATGGAAGCGCAGGAAAAGCTGAACAAAGTGAAGCCGCAGAATCTCGGACAGGCGTCACGCATTTCCGGCGTCAGCCCGGCGGATATTTCCGTATTGATCATCTATCTCAAAAAGCAGGAAGCGCTTTTGCGACAGACGCAGGCGAAAAAGGACGATTGACATGAACGAATTCATTGAAAAAGAAACGCTGCAAGAAAAAGCAGCGCAGCTCAGTGTCGTACTGGATGATGCAGCGCTGGATCGCTTCGACATCTACGCCAAAGCGTTGGTCGAATGGAATACGAAGATCAACCTGACGGCAATCACAACACCGAAGGAGATCGTTGCAAAGCACTTCGTTGACAGTCTCGCTGTCCTGACCGCTGTTACACCGCATCCGGGCGCGAAACTCATCGACGTCGGCACCGGCGCAGGATTTCCGGGTCTGGTGCTGCTGATTGCCCGGCCGGACCTGCAGGTGACGCTGCTGGACAGCACAAAGAAAAAGCTGATGGTTCTGGACGATATTCTGCAGAGATTGTCACTTTCGGCAGAGCTGCTGCACGCACGGGCCGAAGAAGCCGGACAAAACCCACAGTATCGGGAGCAGTATGATCTGGTGACGGCGCGCGCTGTGGCGCCGCTGCATTTGCTGGCGGAATATTGTCTGCCGTTTGCAAAGGTCGGCGGGCAATTTGCGGCGATGAAAAGCGGCACAGTCCGCGAAGAACTGGAGGAAGGCGCGTTTGCCGTCCGGACGCTCGGCGGCGGAAAACCGCAGTGCACCACGCTCACGCTGGAAGACGTCGGCGCGCGCAGTCTGGTTTTAATCAAAAAGCGTACGACAACAAACCCGAAATATCCGCGTCCTTCCGCAAAAATTGCAAAAAATCCGCTCGTTTCCGGAAAGAAAAGCGCGAAAACAGAAAAATAAAGCCACACGAAAGAAATGGACAAGCCTCCGCCTTTGTGCTACGATAGGGACAAAGGGGGAGGTTTTTCATGCAGAATGAACTGCATCCGGCGGGACAGGTGCTTCTGATCCCGAACGAGAAGATCGTGCCGAATCCGAATCAGCCGCGCCGGGTCTTTGATCAGAGCGAACTGGTCAACCTGGCAATCAGCATCCGGATGAACGGCATCCTGCAGCCGATCACGGTGCGCAAAACGGACAAAGGTTATGAACTGGTATCCGGCGAGCGGCGGCTGCGCGCATCGCGGCTGGCCGGTCTGGTGGCGGTGCCGTGCATCGTTGTGGATGTCAATGAGATGAAATCGGCAATATTTTCGCTGATCGAAAACCTGCAGCGGCAGAATCTCAGCTACTTTGAAGAAGCGCTCGCCATTGAAAAGCTGATGCGGCAGTTCGGCCTGTCACAGGAAGAAGCCGCGCGGCGGCTCGGCAAAGCGCCATCAACGGTCTCCAATAAACTGCGGCTTCTGTCACTGCCGGCGGAAGTGCAGCGCCTGCTGGCAGAAAATCACCTGTCCGAACGGCATGCGCGGGCGCTGCTGCGGCTGAAGGAAGGGGATATGCTGCCTGTTTTGCAAAAGGTAATCGCCCGCAACCTGAATGTTGCGCAGGAAGAAAAGCTGATCGAAGATCTTCTGGAGAAGAAAGCCGTACCGAAACGGACCACGCGGCGGCTGTTCAGTGATGTGCGCATTTTTCTGAATACCATCCACAATGCATATACAACCATGGTTGATGCAGGAATTCCTGCAGATCTTTCCAAAAAAGAAACAGAAGACAGCTATATCTTTGAAATTACTATCCCGAAAACGGGAACCGCGCAGCCACACTGACGACCGGTTATTGTTTTGATGTCAATACGGGCGACCGTATTTGCATATTCATATCTTTCTCTTTCACACCCCAAGGGAGAAGTACGCAGTGCAAAACTGCGTACTTCTTTCTTTTTAATTCTAATATAGAAAATTAACGGGCTTTTAAGTTGCTTTCAGTTTCATGTGAAACAATACAGACACCGAAAAAAATCAGTAGTTGCTTTTTTGGGAAAAATATGGTAAAATAAAAAGAACACTTTTTAATGAACAAGGAGGCGTTTCCTTTGGACGAATTTGAAAAAGAGAACGGCGCGGTCAACGAGCCCGAAGTGCCGCAAACGCCGGAAACGGCGCCGGAAAAGCCGGCAGAACCGCTGACGGACGCAGAACCGGCAGGCGATGCGCCGCAGGCGGAAGGGGATGTCCGCAAGGAAATGGAGGATTTGCGCGACCTGTTTCAGAAAACGCTGGACGAAACGGCGCAGGAACCCCCGATTCAGCCGCTCGACGATTATGAAGAAGAGACGGAAGATGCGGAAGATGAAGAAATTCCGGAAGAAGACCGTTGTGCCTGCTGCGGTGAACGGCGGCGCAACACCGAATACGGCGAGGACTATCCCTATTGCGACGAATGCCGCGGGCTGATGCTGGCGAATCCGATCCGTTTTTCGGCGGTGCTCAGCGTGCTTCTTGTGTTTGTCGTCGCTGCGCTGAGTCTGTATTTCTGCACGGAATCCGCAAATGATTATCTGCAGCTGTTCGATGCGCATACGGCGTACCAGGAGGGCAAGCTGTCGGACGCAATGATGTACTATACCAAGTATTTTTCATCGAAGCTGTCCGGCGAAAAAGTTTCCATGACCGCCGTCAAACAGTTGAGCGAGCTGGAAATGAAGTTCGGTTACCCGGATCGTGCCGGCAGTCTGATCGAAACCTATATGTCTGATTTCGAACAGAAGCTGCCCTGGAACCAGAAATATACGGCGTATCTTTCCGAGATGGAACAGTTCCAGACGGCAATGACGGCAGTGCGGGAACTGATTTCGACGGAGCTTGCCACGGGTAAACTGGAGAATTATGAAGCAAAGGACAAGGAACTGCAGGCGCTTCTTCTGGAAACCGATGAAGACGGGCAGCCGAAATACAATCCGCTGTATGTGGAATACTTCCGCGCGGTGGTGATGGAGCTTGCCAAACGGTCGGACGAAGAGCTTCTGCAGCAGTTCCAGGCGATTGAAGCGCTGGATACAGACGGTACACACCCGTGGCTGTACATGACAAGCATTCTTTCGCTCGCGGTCCGCACGGGAGACACCGAAACAGCGAAGACCTATTATGACAAATGCATTGCCTTCAACAAGCAGGAGATGCAGGCCTATCGGGAATATGCGAATCTGCACCGCTACACAGAGAACCCGGATCCCGACGAAATGCTGAAAATTGCCGAAACGGCGAAGGAAAACGCCTGTGTCGGCGATGCGCCGGAATATGAGATGATTTTTTCTGTTGCGTATTTGCTCAAGGAAGACAACCAGGCGGCGATGCAGGCGATCGAAACCTACATCAACGCGCTGTATTCTTCACAGCAGCAGTCGACTGTACGGCCGTTCAATCTCTATGCGCTGTGCGCTGCGGTGTGCGGTGATGAAGCTGCATACAAGGATATGGAACAGCTCTTTGCGTCGTCGGGCATGGCAATTTCCGCCAATGTACAAAAAGTCAAGGACGGCAAGATGACGGTCAAGCAAGCGCTGACGGATATCGGAGGTGACATCGGATGACAGCACTGTATATCATTACAAGAGTTTTGACCTTCCCGGGCGCGCTCGTGCGCGGCTTCTGGGAGCATCTGATCTGCCGGATCTGGAAGATCCCGGTGGAGGACAACCGGATCCTGCGGTCGGACGAACTGTCGGGACACATTGAGCATGAACTGTTTGCGACGGCGGGAGGCGCATTTTCCATCGCATTTGTTCCGGCGCTGCTGAACGGGATTTTGGCGCTGCTGCTGCTCATCGGGTCGTGCCTGTCGCTGTTCTTCTTTCAGATGGGCGATCTGAAGGTCATGATCGTCAGCCTGATTGCGTACTGGTTTGCATTTTCGCTTTATGTTAACAGCTATCCGTCCATTGAAGACGCGCTGAACATGAAAGAGAAAATCTACAAGCAGGGAAATCTGTTCCAGAAAATTCTCTTTACGCCCGGTTTTTGCGGCTGTTTTATCGGCGCTTATCTGGAGCGGTACTGTTTGACGTTTTTGCTGGCGGCAGCCGGATGCGCCGCAATGATTATTGTTGGGTAAAATTATAATTTCAAAAAAGAGCTGTCGGCGCGTGTGCGCCGGCAGTTCCTTTTTGGCGATTGCTTTGTGTTTTGCAGCACTTGCAAATACCGAAAAAGTATGATAGAATAAACCGGACAAAAGAAGAACAAGACACGGTTTGAAAAGTTGTGCGCTGAGTAAGAGCATCACCGGCAGGGTGATGAAAGGAGATCCGGTTCGAATCCGGAGCAACCGCCATTCCTGTGTTTGCCGCGAAACAGGGCCTCCGGCTTGCATCGCGGCAAAAGTCAGGCCCTTTCGTGTCTTTTTGGTTTTCCGCTTGGGCGTGAAGAGTTGAACCGCAATTCCGGTAGCGACTCTTCTTTTTATTTGCCCGGAGAGAGGAAGGATGCTTTGATGCGAAAACAAAAAATGATCGCGGCAGTTCTGGTGATCCTGATGCTGCAATGCGTTTGGGCTGCAGCGGCAGTATCTGTGAAAACAGAAACACTGAAAAATTCGATTTTGGAATATATCGCAGAAACCACACCGACGCCGGACGTATCAACGATCGGCGGCGAATGGGCGGTGCTTTGTCTGGCACGCGGCGGCTATTACACGGCGGACGCACCGTATTTCGGCGCGTATACTGCCCGTGTTGCAGAGACGGTTCGGCAGATTGCGCGGCCGGACGGCGCGCTGCACCGGGCAAAGTCCACGGAGAATTCCCGGCTGATTCTGGCACTGACGGCGATCGGCGCCGACGTGCAAACGGTGGGCGGGGTGAATTTGCTGCAGCCGTATGCGAATACCGACTGGATCGGCAAGCAGGGGAGCAACGGGTTTGCGTTTGCGCTGCTTGCGCTGGACAGCAAGCCGTATGATGACACATTTTCCACAGTACGAACGACCTGCGTGGAAAACTTGCTGACGCGACAGACCGCAGACGGCGGCTGGACGCTCAGCGGTGACAAGGCCGAAACGGACCTGACGGCCATGGTGCTGCAATCGCTGTATCCGTACCGGGAAGACGCGGCAGTCGCAGCGGCGGCGGCACGCGGTTTTGCGGCGCTTTCGGCGCTGCAGAAAACGGACGGCACCTTTTCCGGCAGTTGTGAGAGTGCAGCGCAGGTGGTAACCGCGTGCTGCACATGGAACATCGACCCGGACACGGACGCGCGCTTCGTGAAAACAGGCGGCTCGGCCTGGGACGGGCTTTGCGCGTTTTATCTGCCGCAGAGCGGGGGATTTGCGCACAGCAAAGGCGACACCGAGCCGGATGCCATGGCGACGGAACAGGGCGGTTATGCGGTAGTGGCGTATGACCGCTTTCTGAACGGACAGACCGCGCTGTATGATATGTCCGACGTTGCGGTACAGCCTGCCGCGCCGACAACGGTACCGACCGTGCCGACAACGCAGCAGGCAACCGAGACGATCACAGAGACAGAACCATCCGGTACTTCCGCGAATGAGACGACAAGCGAAACTGCCGCGACAGAAGCGGCTGAAGCATCGACCCGTGCAGACCATCCGCGCGGCACAATGCCGGAAACAACGACGGCACAGCCGATGGAACCGACTGCCGCGACCGTGACGCAGAGCGCGTCGACTGCAGCAACGCCGCATACCGGCGAACAAAGCAGTGTACCGGCAGCGCTTGCCGTTCTGGTGCTTGCTTGCGGCGTCTGCGGATGGGAACTGCGCAGAAAGCGGGCGAAACCCATATGAAACGATCTTTCTTTTTGCTGCTGGTGCTTTTGCTGTGTCTGACAGCGTGCGGCAAACAGACTGCGCCCACAGTACCGACGGTATCGCCGCAGCCATCGGCAACGGCGCAGACCACCACAGAGACGACGCAGGCGGACACAACGGAAACGGCATCAGCCGCCGCGACAACCACAACAACAGCGGTAACGACAACAACCGCGACAACGACTGCCGCGACAACAGCTTCGCGGCAGTCGACAGAAAAGGCGACCACCAAACCGTCGGTGACAACGACCGGACCGGCAACAACCGAACCGACTAAAGCGACGCCGACGACGACAAAACAAACAACAACACGGCCGGCTGCACCGGTGACAACCACAGCGCCGCGAACGACAACGGCGCGAACGACAACGGCGCCGACGACGGCCGTACAGCGCTGCAGCATTTCCATTGTCTGTGACACGGCTTTGCGGTCCGGCGCGCTGGATGACGCACAGAAGGCGGTGTTGCCGCAAAACGGCGTGCTGCTGGCAAAGACGAGCGTTTCATTCCAAGAAGGGGAGAGCGTGTTTGATGTGCTGCAGCGCACCTGCCGCGCAAACGGCATCCCGATGGAATTCACGATGACGCCGGTCTATCAGAGCGCCTATATTGAGGGCATCGGCAACCTGTATGAATTTGACTGCGGCGCAGCCTCCGGCTGGATGTATGCGGTGAACGGCGTCTATCCGAACTATGGCTGCAGCAAGTACCCGCTCAAACCGGGGGATGTGATCACCTGGCGGTATACCTGCGACCTCGGTGCGGACATCGGCGGCGCAGGCGTACAGCAGAACTGACGGCAACAGCCGAAAGAGAAAGGAACGACATGAAACAAACCGGCATCAGGATCTGGCATCCGGCGGTGAGCGGATGCTATTTTGCCGCCGTGCTGGCATTTTCCGCCATGGTGATGCATCCGGCGTATCTTCTGGTTTCGCTTTGCGGCGCGACCTGGAATCTGCGGGTGCTTTCCGGCGGAAAAAGCACCTGGCGTGCCTGGCGGACGGCGCTGCCGCTGTTCATTCTGACAGCGCTCATCAACGCTGCGTTCAACCACCGCGGTATGACGATCCTCTGGTACTTTCCCTCCGGGAATCCGTTGACGCTGGAAAGCCTTTTTTACGGGGCGGCGGCCGGTGCGCTGCTGGTCTGTGTGCTGCTTTGGATGCGCTGTCTGACGCTGGTATTCACCACCGACCGTTGGTTATATCTGTTCGGTGCAGTGATGCCGACGCTGGCGCTGCTGCTGTCGATGAGTCTGCGATTTGTCGGTCTGTTTGTACGCCGGTTCCGCACGGTGCAGAGCGCACAGGCAGGGCTGCAGACGGCAAAGCCGAAAGGGCGGCTGCGTACGGCGTTTTCCGCATTCCCGATCATGCTGAACTGGTCGCTGGAAAGCGCGGTAACCACCGCGGACAGCATGAAAAGCCGCGGCTACGCGACGGCGCGGCGAACAGCGATGCGACAGTATCGGTTTACCGGACGCGACCGACTGCTGCTTTGCTGGATTCTGCTTTGTCTGTTTTCTCTGGTGAGCGCGGCGGCCGGCGGCCTGCTGCGATTCGGATATTTCCCGGTGCCGCATCTGCCTGCGGCAAATGTGCGTTCGGTTTATTTTATTCTTCTTTATTTCTTGCTTTGTCTGACGCCCGTGCTTGCGGGAAGGGGAAAGGGGCGCTTATGGACCTGTTGACAGTCAGAGACCTGACATTTACCTATCCGAACAGCGCTGCGCCCGCCCTGCGGAACCTTTCGTTTTCGGTGAGCACGGGGGATTTTTTTGTGCTGCTCGGCAGATCGGGCAGCGGAAAATCAACCCTGCTGCGGCAGTTGAAGCCGCAGCTGACGCCGCACGGTACGACGGCCGGCGACGTGCTGTTTTGCGGGACACCGCTTTCTGCTTTGCCGCAGCGTGATACGGCCGCACAGATCGGCTTTGTGCAGCAGAACCCGCAGGATCAGATTGTGACGGATACGGTCTGGCATGAGCTGGCGTTCGGCGCGGAAAGTCTCGGCATGGCGCCGGACCTGATCCGGCGGCGGGTTGCGGAGACGGCGGCATTTTTCGGGTTGGAAAAGCTGTTTCACGAAAAGACACACACACTTTCCGGCGGGATGCTGCAGCTGCTGAACCTTGCGGCAGCCATGGTGCTGCAGCCGACCATACTGATTCTGGACGAGCCGACGGCGCAGCTTGATCCGATCGCGGCACAGACGTTTTTGTCCATGCTGCAAAAAGTGCACCGTGAGCTCGGCGTGACGGTTCTGCTGACCGAGCACCGGACGGAAACGGTATTTGCCGCCGCGACAAAGGCGGCGGTGCTGGAGGACAGCGCGCTGCTGTGCTGCGGCAGCGTACAGGCCGTCTGCGAACATCTGAAAGAAAACCGTAGTCCGCTGTGTGCGGCGCTGCCGGCGCCGATGCGTGTCTGGAGCAGTGTGGACAGTGCGCTGCCATGCCCGGTTTCCGTGGAAGCGGGGCAGGCCTTTTTGAAAACCTATCTGCAAAGCCATACACCGCAGCCGGTGAAGCCGATGCCGACGGCAACAGGCGGCGCGGCTGTGATGGAAGCGCGGGATCTGTTCTTCGCCTATGAAGAGACGCCGGTGCTGAAGAATTGTTCATTCACTGCGCACAGCGGCCGGCTGACGTGTATCCTCGGCGGCAACGGCGCAGGAAAATCGACACTGCTTTCGCTGCTGAACGGCCGGCTCTCGGCAGACAGCGGCACTGTACATTGTACCGGCAAAACAGCCCTGCTGCCGCAGCAGCCGCAGACGCTGTTTACAAAGCCGACGCTTTGGGAGGATCTGCTGTGCGCGTGTGACGGGATACCGCAAAAAGAGGCGGCGGCGCGGGTCGGCGCGATGATCGCGCAGTGCGGTTTGCAGGGGCTCGAGCAGCGGCATCCGTTTGATCTTTCCGGCGGTGAACTGCAGCGGGCGGCGCTGGCAAAGGTGCTGCTCACGCAGCCGGACATTTTGCTGCTGGACGAGCCGACAAAAGGCTTTGACGCGGCATTCAAGACGCAGTTCGCGGCACTGTTGAAGACCCTGCAGACGCAGGGCATCGGCATTCTGATGGTCAGCCACGACATTGAATTCTGCGCGCAGTACGCCGATTGGTGCGCACTGCTGTTTGACGGCGCGATTGTCAGCGAAGGGACGCCGCAGACGTTTTTCCGGGAGAACCGGTTTTATACAACACAGGCGGCGCGGATGGCGCAGGGCTGTCTGCCGGACGTTGTGACCACGGCGCAGCTGATTGCTGCCCTCGGCGGTACGCCCGAACCGCAAAATACGGTTGTTTCGTCGGCGGTGCCGCAGAATGAACAGGTCAGTCCGGCAAAGATGCCGCTTGCGCGCTGGCGAAAATGGTGCGCCGGACTGAGCGCACTGGCGGCGCTGGTGTGCAGTGTGCTCTTTATGCGCAGCACGGATTTTTCCGCATTTTCCGATATTGCGGTGCAGACAACGCTGAAACTGCCGCAGCTGCTGCTGGGCGGCGGCTTCTTTCTGAGTGTGCTGCTGCTTGCCGTTTTCACAGCGCAAAAGCAGCCGGTGCCGCTGCCGCAGACAAGACAAAAGCTTCCGGCGCGGACCTGGGTCAGCGCCGGGTGTGCGATTGCGCTGATCCCGGCAGTGCTGTGGCTCTCGGTGGCGGTACTCGATACAAAGCAGTATTACATCACGGCGCTGCTGGTGCTGGTGCTGTCAATGCTGCCGTTTTTCCTGGTTTTTGAAGGGCGGAAACCGCAGGCGCGGGAGCTGACGCTGCTGGCGACGCTCTGTGCGCTCGCCGTTGCGGGACGGGCGGCGTTTTTTATGCTGCCGCAGTGCAAGCCGGTGCTTGCCATCACGATTCTCGCGGGTGTCGCGCTCGGCGGGGAAAGCGGTTTTCTGGTCGGTGCGGTGACCATGCTGCTGTCCAATCTGCTGTTTGCGCAGGGCGCCTGGACGCCGTGGCAGATGTTTGCAATGGGCATCATCGGGTGCCTTGCGGGGATCCTTTCGCGCGTCGGTATTTTGCGGCGCAGCCGGCTGTCGCTTTGCGCTTTCGGCGCAGTCAGCGCCATTGTGATCTACGGCGGCATCATGAATCCCGCTTCGGCGCTGCTTTGGGGCGGGGAGGCGCTGAACGGCAGAATCCTGCTGACGTATTACGCGGCGGGCTTTCCAATGGACTGCATCCATGCGGCGGCAACGGCGCTGTTCTTGTGGTTCCTTGCGCCGACGATGCTGCAGACGCTCGACCGGGTACGGGAAAAATACGGGATTTTTACATAAAGGATGAGGCTTATGAAATGGATGATTGCATCAGATCTGCACGGGTCTGCGCTGTATTGCGAACAATTGCTTGACGCGTTTGCCCGCGAGGGATGCGACCGGCTGCTGCTGCTCGGCGATCTGCTGTACCACGGGCCGCGCAACGACCTGCCGGACGGCTATGACCCGAAGCGGGTGATTGCGCTGCTGAACGCGAAGAAGCAGTTCATCTGCTGTGTCCGCGGCAACTGCGACTGCGAGGTCGATCAAATGGTTCTCGCCTTTCCGATCCTTTCGGATTCGCTGCTGCTGCCGGTCGGTGAGAAGCTCATTTTTGCAACGCACGGCCATCTGTTCAACACCGGGCATCTGCCGCCGCTGCAGCCGGGCGACGTACTGCTGCACGGCCATACGCATGTGCCGGCATGGGAACGCACCGGCGGAATCCTTTATTGCAATCCCGGGTCGGTGTCGCTGCCGAAAGGGGAGAGCCGGCGCGGCTATATGACGCTCGAGGGAAGTACGCTTTGCTGGAAGACACTTGACGGCACGGCGTATCACCGGGAAATATTGTAACAGACAGCGGCGGCTTCTGATTTTTGAAGTCGCCGCTGCTTTTTCGGTTGACAAGAGCAAAAAGTTCAGGTACAATAGAAATGATATGGTTATCAATTAAAGGAAAGGACCAATTGCCATGAAATACATCTGGGAAGATCCCCTCATTGTCAGCGAAAACAAGGAAGACGGTCACGTGATTGCGCTGCCTTATGCAGCACAGGCGGACGCCGTATCATGCGGCGAAACCGCGTTCAAGCAGTCGTTGAACGGGACATGGAAGTTCCTTTGGAAAAAAGGTGTGACCGAGCTGCCGCAGGAGGTCCGAGAAAAAGACTTTGACGACAGCGCCTGGGAAGACATTGCGGTGCCGGGTGTCTGGCAGTTTCAGAAGGATTACACCAAACCGTGGTATTATGCAAACTCCTATCCGAACGCCATTGACGTGCGCGAAAAGATGATCCCGACGATCCACTATGCGGATCAGGAGATCGCCGCGCACCGCACGACGTTCACCTTGCCGCAGGCTTGGGCGGACCGTGAGATCTTCCTGCATTTCGGCGCCGTGAAGGCCGGCCTGGAGGTTTATATCAACGGCGCCTATGTCGGCTATTCGCAAGGCTCCAACACGCCGCACGAATTTGATGTGACGAAGTATGTGGTCCCGGGTGAGAACCAGCTGACCGCCATTGTTTACCGCTACACGGACGGCACCTATCTGGAAGATCAGGATATGTGGTTCCTTTCCGGAATTTACCGCGAGGTCTATCTCTTCAGCGAACCGAAGCAGACCCTGCGCGATGTCTATGTCACGACAACGCTTGTGAACGATTACACGGACGCAGACCTTGTTGCGGAGCTGTTCATCAATGATTACACCGACGCTGGCAAATCGTTTTCCGTCGAAGCGACGCTGCTTGACGGCGACAAGGCGCTTCCCGTCGGCAGCACGGAACTGATCACCCGTGCCGGTGAAAGCAAGGCGGTCTTCAAAAAGCGCTTTGTGCAGCCGAAGCTCTGGTCGAGTGAGCAGCCGAACCTGTACACGCTGCTGTTCAAGTTCACCTGCGACGGTGTGACGACCTATAAGGCGCTTCGCATCGGTTTCCGTCAGGTGGAGATCGACGGCGAACGCATCCTTGTCAACGGACAGCCGCTGCTGATCCGCGGCACAAACCGGCATGACTATGACCCCGACACCGGCTGGACGGTCTCCCGCGAGCGGTATATTCAGGACTTTGATCTGATGAAGCGCGCAAACATCAACGCCATCCGCTGCAGCCATTATCCGAACGATCCGCTGTTTTATACGCTTTGCGACGAGTACGGCTTCTGGGTGATGGATGAATGTGACATGGAGACGCACGGCGTCCGCCGCAAGGGCGTCCCGGGCAGCAATCCGCTCTGGACCCGCGCGGTCTGCGACCGGATGGTACGCATGGTGCTGCGCGACCGGAACCACCCCTGCATTTTCATGTGGAGCCTCGGCAACGAAGCCGGCGACGGCGACAATTTCGTCCAGATGAAAAAAGCGGCGCAGCAGCATGACCGGACCCGTCCGTTCCATTATGAGGGCGATTTCGATTTCACAAAGAGCGACGTCATCAGCCGGATGTATCCGACCGAAGATCAGGTCGAAAAAATCGGCAACCGTATACCGCTTGTTACCACCTGGTTCGACAACATTGCGAATGCGCTGGCAGCGGACAACAAGCCGATCAAGGAAAGCGACTACACCAAGCCGGTGCTGTTCTGCGAATACGCGCACGCCATGGAAAACAGTCTGGGCAACTTCCAGGAATACATGGATGCGTTTGAAAAATACGACAACCTCTGGGGCGGCTTCATCTGGGACTTCGTCGATCAGGCAATCCATAAAACGGTCGACGGCGAAGACCGGTGGCTGTACGGCTCCGACTTCAACGAAAAAGAAAACTGGTTCAAGCCGCCGTATAACTACGCGGCGATTGTGGGCAGCAACACGTACTTCAACGCGAACGGCATTGTTGCTGCCGACCGCAAACCGCACCCGTCCTATTACGAGGTGAAAAAGGTTTATGCCGAGATGAAGATCGAAGCGGTCGATCTCAAAGCAGGCACGTTCCGCGTGAAAAACAAGCAGCTCTTCTCCGACCTTTCCGCGTTCGATCTGGTCTATGTGATCGAGGAGAACGGCAAAAAGATTGCCGCGGGCAGTGTTCCTGCGGCGGATTACGCCGATACGGCGCCGCTTTCGGAAAAGACCTTCCGGATCGATCTGCCGGCACTGCCGGCGGGCGAGGTGTTTTTGACCTTCTCGTTCCTGCGCAAAGCGGACTGCCGTTTTGCACAGAAAGGCTATGAGCAGGCGTTCGATCAGTTCCTTCTGAAGCCGGCCGACGTGAAGGAGGAAGCCCCCGTCAGCGAAGGCAAGGTGAAGATCGAAGGTACCGAGAAGTCCTTCACCGTGACCGGCGACGGCTTCATCTATACGTTCAAAAACGGACAGCTTGCCGCGATGCAGAAGGGCGACGGCTTCTATCTGCTTAAGCCCTTTGCACCGAACTATTACCGCGCGCTGACCGACAACGATATCGACTTTTTGAACTTTGCGCCGCCGTTCATTTTCGCACATCCGCTGTATGCCTGGAAGCGTGCGACAGACGGCGCGAGAAGCAAGGCCGTTCTGGTGCATCAATACAGCCACAGCGCGTACATCGAAACCGAGGTGAGCGCTGCCGGCATTGCGAAAGAGAAAATCACCTACACGGTCTTCCCCGACGGCAAGATCAAAGTGACCCATGAGGGTACGGCCGGCAAGGATATGCTGCGCTTCGGTCTGCAGTTTGCCATGCCGGGACAGTTCAACCGCGTGAAGTGGTATGGCAGAGGTCCGCAGGAGAATTACTGCGACCGGAAGACTGGCGCGCGCATCGCGCAGTACGAGATGTCCGTTGCGGATTTGGAACATCACTATATGCGGCCGCAGGAAAACGGACACCGCACAGACGTCCGCACGCTGGAGATTACCGCCGAAGACGGCAGAGGGCTGAAGCTGACGGCGCTCGGTGAAACGCCGATGGCCTTCAACTGCTTCCCGTATACGATCGAAGATTTGGACAAGGCGACGCACATCCACGCGCTGCAGCACCGCGATCTGACAACGGTCTGCATCGACGCAACACAGCGCGGCGTCGGCGGCGATATGCCGGGCAGCGCGACATTGCGTGAGCCGTATATCATGCACAAAGGAACGGCGTACAGCCACAGCTTTTTGATCGAGATCTGCGGGTGAGGAACTCTTCATAAATCTGAAATAAAAAGTTTAAAAATATCCCGTTGACAACACAATATTGTTCGTTTATGATGAACGTATACTGAAGAATTCTATGCTGCGGACGCGGCAGAGAGGAGTTTACTATGAGAACTGGGTTGAAAAGAAGCATTGCACTCTGCATGATGATTCTGCTGCTGCTCGGCACAGTACCGGCTGCGGTTTTCGCCGCCGACGGGGGCTGCGAGCATGCCGGCGTGGCAGGCGCATATGTCAGTATGGCGAAAGAGGCCGCAACCTGCCTTGTTGACGGTCATGAAGAAGGCGTCTGGTGCACAAAGTGCAACAAGTTCATACTCGGCGGTGAAACCATCAGCGCCCCGGGCAGCCACAACTGGGGAGCGTATACCGATGCCGGCAACGGTATGCATAAGCGTACCTGCGGCCGCTGCGGCGAAACAGAGACGGAAGCACACGCCTGGAATGCCGGTACGGTGACTGTGGAAGCCAAATGCGACCGGGAAGGCAGCAAGGTGTTCACCTGCACGAAATGTGCGGCAACAAAGACGGAATCAATTGCAAAGCCCGCGCACAAGTATGTGGAAACGACAGTTGCGCCGGCCTGCGAAACCGAAGGCTACGTTCTGCATAAGTGCTCGGAATGCGGCGACAATTACAAGACGAACATCGTTGCCGCGAACGGTCATACGTTCGGCGAATGGGTCGAAGTCAGCGCGGGTGACTGCACGCACGGCGCGACCAAAGAACGCGTCTGCAGCGTCTGCGGCAAAAAGGAGACCCAGAACGGTGTGGCACCGGGACACAAATATGAAAAGGAAATCATTGAACCGACCTGCGAAGCACCGGGCAAGACGACCTATACCTGCAGTGTCTGCGGCGATACGTATGACACCGATCCGAAAAACCGTCTCGGCCATCACATCGTGAAGATGGAAGCGAAGGAAGCGACCTGCCAGGAAACCGGTCTGACGGAAGGTAAGCAGTGTGACCGCTGCGGTAAGATCTATGTTGCGCAGACGGAGATCCCGGTGAAGGAACACAAGATCGTAACGATTGCGCCGATTACGCCGACCTGCCAGAACGCGGGCCGCACGGCAGGCTCGTACTGCGAATACTGCAAAACAGTATTTGAAGAATCCGTGGATCTCCCGAAGACGGACCACAACTATGTGGAAAAGATCATCAAGGCTGCGACCTGCACCGACTCCGGTCTGGTGACGAAGACCTGCACCTACTGTGATGAAACCGTGACGGAGGAAGTAGCGGCGACGGGCCATGACTATGAACTGGTCGTGATTTCGGAAGCAACGTGTGACGTGGACGGCGTCGGCAAGAAGGTCTGCAAGGTCTGCGGCCATGAGACGGCGGAGAAGGTTATCAAAGCCAAGGGTCACCAGTGGAACAAGTTCTGGACCGTTGACAAGGCGGCAACCTGCACTGCGCCCGGCAGAAAATCTGTGCGTTGCGCGGTCTGCAACCAGCAGTACAAGAGCAAGACGATTCCGGCCGCCGGCCATAAATACACAGCTGCGACCACGAGCATCAAGAAAGCGACACTGACCAGAGACGGCGTTGTGCGCAAGGTCTGCGCAGTTTGCGGTGAGGGCGAAGTGGTGACGGATGTGCCGCGCGTTGCGAGCATCGCACTGTCGGCGACGTCTTATGTCTGCGACGGCAAGGCGAAGAAACCGGCAGTCGTTGTGAAGGACGCGGAAGGCAACAAGCTCGTCAACGGTACGGATTACACGCTGGTTTACAGCACCGGCAGAAAACAGCCCGGCAAGTACGCGGTTAAGGTGACCTTCACCGGCAACTACAGCGGTACGAAGAAGCTGTACTACAAGATTACGCTTGCAGCGCCCAAGACGGTCAAGGCAGCGGTGAACGCAAAGAAAGGTACCGTCAAGATTGCCTGGAGCAATGTGGTCGGCGCACAGAAATACGTGATTTATTATGCGACGTCGGAAAACGGAACGTACACGAAGCTCGGCACGAGCACGACGCGTACGTTTACGACGAAGGTACTGCCGGCAGGAAAAACCTATTACTTTAAAGTGCGCGCGTTCTCCGCGGCGAACGGCAAGGTATACAGCGTTTATTCACCGGTGGCAAGCGTGAAGATTCCTGCCCGTGCGGATACGGTGTATGTGACGAAGGAAGGCAAGCATTATCACCGTTCGACCTGTGTCTACATGCAGGGTGCGAACATGATTTCGACGACGGCGGCAGATGCGAAGAAGTCCGGCTACACGCCCTGCACGAAGTGCATCGGCGAATAAAAACGAAGCGGCAAACCGTTTCAACAACGGAAGAAGAAACACGACAGCGTTTCTTTTCGGTTCCTTTTCTTCCGAAAGAAAAGGAACGGGAATCAACCGAAAACACGGGAGAGCGGCCAATGGGCTGCTCTCTCTTACTTTTCTTTTCGGAAAAAGAAAAGCGGTGTACCGTTTCAGAAACGCGCCACGCAGCCCGACATCATTTCTTTTTGGTTACTTTTTCTTTGAAAAGAAAAAGTAACAGAAAAAAGGGAATCAATTGTTTAATACTTCAATAACCTTATTTTATTAGAACCATTTTTACTTTCGTTTTTTCGCTCGCTGCGCTGCCTTACTTTTCTTTTCGAAAAAAGAAAAGCTTGCGAAAATCCGACCGAGGCCCGAAGCATCTTTGCGGTCAGATTTCCGCCCTGCGGTGTTATCGTCCTTGTCGGGCGCCAGCCCGCCTGCGTCCTCTGCCTTGCAGAACAAAAATCTGTCGCGCAAATCTATCTTTGGTTCCGGTCAGATTTCCGCAGCAAAAGAAAACTCGTGTATTGTTTTAGGGACGGAAGAAGAAATATGAAAGCGTTCCCGTGTTGTGATTCGTTGGATGAAGACGCACTTGCATTTTTCGACAAAATATGATACAGTGATGCTAACTACAGCGAGGAAGATGATGATATGGGATACGCATTTATCAGCTACAGTTCAAAGAATCAGGCGTCCGCAGACGCCATGCGCAATCTGCTCAACGCAAAGGGCATTGAGACCTGGATGGCGCCGGGTGATATTCCCCCAGGAAGCGAATATGCCGAAGTGTTGTTTGATGCACTTGCCGGATGTTCGTGTCTGGTTTTGATGTTGACAAATAATGCGCAGGAGTCTCCTTGGGTAAAAAAAGAAATCGGCATTGCAATCTCCAATGGGAAAGCAATCATTCCCGTAAAAGTGGAAGATGTTGAATTGAACAGCAGCATGAAACTGTATTTGCATGACTGTCAAATGGTTCCCGTTCTGAAGATTGATGAAAGATCGGAAGAGATCGGCAAGATCATTCAAAGCGTTCGGCATCATGTGATGATGGATACAAAAGCAGAACAACAGGCTGCTCTACAGAAAAAGGGAGATTTTCAGACACCTACAGACGAGGAAAACTCTGCAGAAGAAACGAGGGAGCGAAAAGAACCTACAGTTGTTTCAGAAGTAAAAAAAGAAAAGAACGAAAACTCAAAATCGGGAATACAAGAAGAAACACCACCGGTGCCAGCGAAAATACAAGTGAATAAAACAAGGGCGGCAGCGACCTTTTTGCTAGATGAAAGAAAGAATCGGGTCGCGATTGGGGGATTTTTGAGCGAGTTACTTATATTTTTGCCAAGGAACAAACGGCCAATTGTGGTAGGAGCTGTTTATGGAGACTTAAAAGACGAAGTGGAAGCATGGAATAATATAGTAATGGTTGCTGCTGGAAAGGGTCATAACAAGCATGTGGTTGGCCTGAAGAAAGACGGAACCGTTGTTGCTGCCGGATCTAATGAATACGGGCAATGTAAGGTGGATAAATGGAAAAGAATAAAGTCTATTTTTGCTGGCCGCAACATGACATTTGGAATCACTTTTGAGGGGCGCGTGCTTTTTGCAGGACAAGCGTATGACCTTATTGGTAAACGTGTTGGATCAGATGAAAGCGAAATTTTTGATTTAGATGATTTAGATAGTTTTTTAAATGATGATATAAGAAGTAAAAAGCGAGAAGAGAATAAGAAAAACAAACAATTTAAAAAATGGATTTCAGCCATGACGCAGGTTACATCAATTGTGGCTTGCGAGGAACGGATTTATGCTCTTCGTTCGGATGGTGTTGTTCAACAATATGATCTAGACCATGACGAGGCAACTGAAATTTCAACACGAGAGAAAATTATTGAAATTAGCGACAACGTTTTCCTTGGGAAGAATGGGAATGCATATGGGTCATTTTATTCACGTTATGGTGAATACACTTCGGTATTACACAACGTCAAACAAATTGCTGCGCGAAGGGATGGCACAGCCGTGTTGACGGAAGACGGACGAGTTCAGTATTATTTGAATGATGATTACAATGATTCTAAGTATAGTCTTTTTAGAAAATATCAATATGATCCAACTCTTGAAATTAGGTGGACTGATATAATAGAGATTGTAGGAGATTATGGTGTCCTAGTTGGGATTTGCCGTGATGGAAGCATTCTTTATGATGGCGGTTATCATGGTCCCGAAGGGTCGGTAAGAAACAACAGGTTGAAAAGGATCGACAAGAAGTTAAAAACAATTAACTTACTTTGAAATAGAGATCTCCGCTTTCCATCGCACTATTCAATATATACAAAAAAAGTTGCACAAAATTAGTAATAAATCAGTTTGAAGTTTTTTGTCAGGTATGATAAAATAACAATGTTAGCTTTAAATCAAGGAGGATACTGTTTTGAAATCTTACGATGCGAAAAATATCAGAAACATCGCCATTGCCGGCCATACCGGAAAAGGCAAAACCACACTGGCGGAAGCTATGCTCTTCCTCGCGAAAGCGACCGATCGTCTCGGCAAGGTCAGCGACGGCAATACCGTCATGGACTTTGACGCGGAAGAGAAAAAGCGTCAGTGCTCGCTGTCGACGGCGTTTGCTTCTCTGGAATGGAGAGACACGAAAATCAACCTGCTTGACGCGCCCGGCAAATTCGACTTCGAAGGCGGCGTTTATGAGGCAATGCGCGCTGCGGAGTGCGCCCTGATCGTGACGAGCGCAGGCTCCGGCCTTGACGTCGGTGCGGAAAAAGCCATCAAGGCTGCAGATGCAAGAGGCATTGCGAAGTTCTTCGCTGTGACAAAATGCGACGCGGAAAACCGCGATTTCTATAAGACCTTTGAAGCCCTCAAGGAAGAGATCGGCTCCAAGCTTTGCCCGGTCGTTGTTCCGCATATGGAAGGCGGTAAGGTCGCTTCGTACGTGAACCTTTGCTCCGGCAAGGCATTCTCCTACAAGAACGGCAAAGCAACGCCGGTCGATATGCCGTCCGACGCGCACTTCGACGAAATGAAGGAAGTGCTCATGGAGGCTGTCGCTTCCGTGGACGACGATCTCATGATGAAATACTTCGACGGCGAAGAGCTGACGAAGGAAGAGATCATCGACGGTCTGACCAAGGGCGTTGAGAGCGGCGAGATTTATCCGGTATACGCCTGCGCCGGTCTGACGACCGACGGCGTGGATCTGCTGCTTGACGCAATCGTTTTCTCCGCACCCAACCCGCTGCAGGCCGGCGGCGAGACTGCAAAAGATGACGACGATAACGATGTTGAAGTGAAATGCGACCCGAACGGCCCGCTTGCGGCGATCTGCTTCAAGACGGTTGCCGACCCGTTCGTCGGCAAGATGTCCTTTGTCAAGGTCGTTTCCGGCAAGATCACGGCGGACGTTCCGGCGTACGTTGCCCGCACCGGCAGCAGCGAGCGCATGGGTAAGATCATCTCCGTCCGCGGCAACAAACAGGAAGACATCTCTGTCATCGGCGCCGGCGACATCGGCGTGCTGACGAAGCTGAACTCTCTGGATACCGGCGACACGATCTGCGATCCGAAGAAGGTCGTGAACCTTGCTCCGGTGAAATTCCCGGCACCGTCGCTTTCCATGGCGATCGTCGTGAAGAAGAAGGGCGAAGAAGACAAGGTTGCAGCCGGTCTGCGCCGCATCATGGGCGAAGATCCGACGGTTGTGTTCTCCACCAATGAAGAGACCCGCGAAATGATTCTCTCCGGTCTTGGCGAGCAGCACCTTGACATCGTGCTTGCAAAACTGAAGGCAAAATTCGGCGTGGAGATCGATCTCAAGATCCCGCGCGTTGCGTACCGTGAAACCATCCGCAAGTCCTGCCAGGTCCAGGGCCGTCACAAGAAACAGTCCGGCGGTTCCGGTCAGTTCGGTGATGTTTGGATTCGCTTTGAGCCGCATGACGGCGACGAGCTGATCTTCGAAACCGAAGTTGTCGGCGGCAGCGTGCCGAAGAACTACTTCCCGGCCGTTGAAAAGGGCTTGCAGGAAGCGATCCAGAAGGGCCCGCTTGCCGGTTATCCGGTTGTCGGTCTGAAGGCTGTGCTGTATGACGGTTCCTATCACCCGGTCGATTCCAACGATATGGCGTTCCGTACCGCAGCAAAGATTGCGTACAAGAACGGTATGGCGCAGGCGAACCCGGTCATCCTTGAGCCGATCGGCGAGCTGAAGGTTTACATTCCCGACGCCAACCTCGGCGACATCATGGGCGACGTCACGAAGCGTCGCGGCCGTGTGCTCGGTATGGGCGCTGCGGATGAGCCGAAGATGCAGGAACTGGTTGCCGAAGTGCCGATGGCTGAAATGGGCGACTTCTCCACAATGCTGCGCAGCGTGACCGCAGGCCGCGGTTACTTCACGCTGACCTTTGCGCGTTATGAAGACGCGCCGGGCAATGTGGCACAGAAGGTCATTGAAGAAGCGAAAGCACTGGCGGAAGAATAAGCCGACAACATACAATAATGAAAGCCGCTCCGGTTGGGGTGGCTTTTTTGCATATATTACGGAATGATCTCAAAGAAGTTATTTTTTTGTTTTGAGAGGTAGTCTTTCAAGACCTTGTTGATATATTGAGAAAAGGAACGGTCATCCTGTTCGGCCAGTTCCCGGATGCGTTTCACGATATCTTCATCAAGGGTGATGCTGACTTTTTCTTTGAGCGGTTTCATACATTTCATCCTTTTTTGTTTAGAGTAGCACATTTCCACAGGGAGCATTGACAATTCGTATAAAGCAGGATAAAATACTACCAAACACAATTAAGAGGAGGAAAAATTCATGAAACAAACCAAAAGGTTTTTTGCGGTACTGCTCGCCGTGGTGATGCTGTTGGGTGTTGTGCCGGTGGCGAATTTGAGCGATATTGGAATAAAAGCAAAAGCGGCAAGCTTAGATTTATCTTGGCCCTGTGAAAGCTGTTGGGCTGTTTTCACATTATATTATTACAAAACCGGAAGTCAGCATGGAACACGATGGGGATATCAGCATGCAATTGACATCAGCGGAAGCGGCAACATCCTTGCTGCTGAGAGCGGAACCGTTGTCACTTCTGAATATAGTTCTACCAACGGCTTTGGCAATTATATTGTAATTCAACACAACAACGGTGACAAAACGCTGTATGGACATTTGGCATCTAGAGCGGTTAGCGTGAATCAAACAGTTTCAAAGGGTCAGTACATCGGTGTGATGGGAAGTACCGGAGACTCATCTGGAACACATTTACATTTTGAATGGTCAGGCGGCGATCCGTGGAAAGAAGTCTTTTGGAATAAATACGCAGATCAAATTTATTATCAGCAGAATGTCAGAAGCAACAATGCAACCTACAACGATGATCAGTTTGTTGTTGACGTTATTGACACGTATTACAAGAAAAGCGGAGAGTATTACTATCGTAATTCAACGCCGGTTCCCCCGTATAGTGGTTCAAATATCCCCGGCACACCGACCTACACTCCAACACCAGTTGTTGGCGATGATAAAAATGCTGTAGTTGTTGGAGAAAACATAACTTTTTGGTATTCCGGATTAACCGAGTGCAGCAAGGTTGAGTTTTGTTTTGAAAAGAACGGAGAAGTATATTATCGAGCAGATTCTACTTCTTCTACAACTTTCAAAACATATTTTGAAGCAACCGGGACCTATTATATTTTTGTACGCGGATTATACAATGGTGAGTGGTATAACTCAGGAAAAATAAAAGTCACAGTTTTGAATCCAGAAATTTGTGACAATAAGAACACTGTTTGCGTTGGTGAATCAATTACTTTTACTTATTTCGGTCTGACACTCTGCGAAGAGGTACAATTTGAGTTTTCCAAAAATGGAACCGTATATTATTCACCGGACTCCACCAGTTCAACCACTTTTTCGACCTATTTTGAAAATGCCGGAACGTACTATGTTAATGCAGTTGGGTATTTGGATGGAAACTGGTGTCGTTCGGGCAAAGTGAAAGTTGAAGTTGTTAACCACAGCTTTGGTGCATGGACAAGATTGAATGATACGCAGCATCAGCGTGTTTGTTCTCGTGACAGCAGTCATGTAGAAAAGGCAAACCACACTTGGAACAACGGCACTGTGACAAAGGCAGCAACCTGCAGCGCAACCGGTACAAAAACCTACACCTGCACGGTCTGCAACGCTACTAAAACAGAAACCATCGCCGCCCTCGGCCACAGCTACGGCGCATGGACAAAGCTGAATGACACCCAGCATCAGCGCGTGTGTTCCCGCGACAGCAGCCATGTTGAAAAAGCAAACCATACTTGGAACAGCGG
>CACYCR010000180.1 GCA_902772935.1 Oscillospiraceae bacterium | reverse complement strand
GCGCCCGCACCGAAAACGAACAGTGTGCCGTCTTCATAGAGCGCATAGTATGCGTGGTTCAGCCCTGTGCCGCAGTAACCGACCTCGGCCGCCACGCCGCACGCGGGAATCGTCATGGATTCCGTGTGCGCCGGATCGTTTTTGCAAACAGCCGTCGCCGTACCGGGTGCGGTCGCGGACGAATTTTCGGTGATTATCCATTCGTAATCGTGGTTGGTGGCAGGGATCGCTTCGGTTTTGGTGTGAAGCCCATTGATCTTGCAGGTATACTTCACTTCACCCGGCGTTGTGCAGGTGGGCGCGGTTACAACCCTGCCCTTGTCCCATTCGCAGTCTCTGCCCTCATGCGAAGGGTTGCTGGGATCTTCTTGTGCAAATGCCAGTGTGCCAAACGACAGCAGCAGCACAAGCGCGAGCAGAACGGACAGCAGTTTCTTTGTGCGTTTCATAGAGAAGTCTCCTTTGCAATTAATTTTATGGATTGCCTGCTTTCAGTATAACAGAAGGGCCTCCCTTGTCAAGCGAAAAGGAACAGACAGTGCTTTGCAGGGAATGAATGATACTTTTGGGCAAAAAAATTCCCCACCGAAAACGCATCGGCGGGGTTGTTATATCAGTTATGCACTTATGCTTCTTCCAGCGACGCCAGCAACGCGGCGGCTTCGGCTTTGACGTTTTCCGGCGCGGGCGCACCCTTGACCGTCCGTTTTTCCACGCAGCGGTCGAGATCAATCATCGCATAGACGTCCTCGTCAAACAGGTCGCACTCTGCCCGGTACGCCGAAAGTTCAAGCGTTTCCAGTGTCACGCCCTTGTCGATACACAGCGCCACAAGCTGTCCGACACATTTATACGCGTCGCGGAACGGCAGCCCCTTGCCGACGAGGTAATCCGCGCAGTCGGTTGCGTTGATGAAGCCTTTGGCCGCGGCGGCGCGCATGTTGTCGCGCAGCACGGTTGCCGTTTCCAGCATCGGCGCAAAGGTGTCAAGGCAGATCACCGCTGTGTCCACCGCGTCAAAGACGGCTTCCTTGTCCTCCTGCATATCCTTGTTGTACGCCAGCGGCAGACCCTTCATCACGGTCAGCAGTGTCATCAGATCGCCGAATACGCGACCGGCTTTGCCGCGGACAAGCTCCGCGATGTCGGGGTTCTTTTTTTGCGGCATAATGCTGCTGCCGGTTGAAAATGCGTCATCCAGCTCGAGGAACTTGAACTCCCAAGAGCACCAGAGAATGACTTCTTCGGCAAACCGCGACAGATGCACCATCAGAATGGACAGCATACTCAGCAGCTCCAGCACATAATCGCGGTCGGAAACGCCGTCCAGGCTGTTGCCGCTCACGCCGTGCATCCCGAGCAGATCCGCCACCAGTTCCCGGTCCAGCGGATAAGTCGTGCCTGCGAGCGCGCCCGAACCGAGCGGCGAGACAGCCATGCGCTTTTTGCAGTCCGCAAGGCGGTCCCGGTCGCGCCGCAGCATTTCTGCGTACGCCAGCAGATGATGCCCGAAGGTAATCGGCTGCGCACGCTGCAGATGGGTGTAGCCCGGCATGACGTAATCACAGGTCGCCTGTGCCTTTTCGCCGATGACGCGCAGAAAGCGGACGAGCGACGCATCCAGGCGGTCGGCCTGTGCCATCAGGTACAGCCGCAGATCTAGCGCCACCTGATCGTTGCGGCTGCGCGCCGTGTGCAGCCGTTTGCCGCTGTCGCCGATGCGCTTTGTCAGCTCACCCTCCACAAAGGTGTGGATATCCTCGGCGTTCATGTCGATCTCCAGCGCGCCGCTTTCGAGGTCGGCGGCAATGTCCTTGAGCGTTCTGACAATGACGTCGCTTTCCCCCTTGTCAATGATTCCCTGTGCGCCGAGCATGGTCGCATGCGCAACAGAGCCCTGGATGTCCTGCGCCGCCATCCGGCTGTCAAACCCGATGGAGGCGTTGAAATCGTTGGTTTGTTTGTCCAGTTGTTTTTTGAATCGGCCTGTCCAGAGCGGCATGGCAGAATTCCTCCTTGTCTGTTATTCAATGCAAATACAGTGTTTATCCATATCGACGGTACCATCCGGCAAGAACGTCACGCTCTCGCCCTCCAGCAGCGCACGCTGCACATTTTCGCCGCCGAACGCAAATGCCGGCGACAGTCTGCCGCCTTTGGCGACCACCCGGTGACAGGGGATCACGCCCGGCTGCGGGTTGACGTGCAGTGCATAGCCGACGACGCGTGCCCAGTGCGGGTTTCCCGCAAGTCGTGCCACCTGTCCGTAGGTTGCAACGCGCCCCTGCGGGATCTGCATCACAACGGCATATATTTTTTCATACGCGTTCATGCGGTCGCCTCAGTGCAGCAGCGCGTCAATCCCGGCGGTCAGCTGCGTTTCGCTCATCACACCGGTATGCTGACGGACAACGGTGCCGTCCGCGGCAATGAAGACCGTCAGCGGAATGGAATAGACGCCGTACGCGGCGGCGGCCTGCTGCGTCAGGTCGTAGTACACCGGGAAGGTGTAGCCGTTCTCAGCAAGAAAGGTGTCCACGTCCGCCTGTGTCTCCTGGTAGCCGTCGGTCAGGTTGACCATCAGGAATTCCACGTCGTCTGCGTGGGCCTTGGCCGCTGCGTCAAAGGCCGGCAGTTCCGACTTGCACGGACCGCACCAGCTCGCCCAGAAGTTGAGCACAATCGGTTTGCCGAACTTTTCCGACAGCTTCACGGTGTTGCCGTCACGGTCAACCACCGAAAAGTCGGCGGCGGTTTCTGCGGGCTGCGCAGACGGGTCGGCCGCATCATCGGTCAGCGCACCGGCCGTTTGCTGCGTCGCGCCGGTGTCCGCTTCCGGCTGCAGCTTCGGCGACAACACGCGATAGCCGAAATACGCGCCGCACAAAACAGCGGCAAGCAGCACGACCAGCAAAATGAGTTTTACAGATTGTTTCATATAATCGCTCCTTTAATTGAACAAAGTTAAAAACCGGCTGAGCAGACCGCTCGCCATCAAAACACCGATCAAAATCAGAAAACCGCCGCAGATGCGGTTGATGACGGTGTAATGCTTTTTGATAAAGCCGAACGCGCCCTTGAGCTTATCCAGCAGCAGCGCCGACAGCAAAAACGGCAGTCCCATCCCGACGGCGTACGCCAGCAGCAGCAGCGTCCCCTGCAGCGCGGTGCCGGCGGTTGACGCCAGTGCCAGCGCCGAGCCGAGAAACGCGCCGACACAGGGCGTCAGGCTGACGGAGTAGATCACGCCGAACAAAAACGCCGAAAGCACGCTTGTCACCTTCCGTCCGGCGGACATGCCCTTGAAAAACGGCAGGCGGATGATTTCCAGATACGACAGACCGAAGAGAATCACCACCGCGCCCGCAACGATGTTCAGCACCGTGCGGTACCGCAGCAGCAAACGGCTGAGCGTGCCGGCAAACAAACCGAGCAGACAGAACACGACGGAAAACCCCAGCACGAAAAACACTGCGCGCAAAAACGTCCGCGCACGCTTTTCCCGGTCGCCCGCCGCAAAATAAGAAAGGTACACCGGCAGCATCGGCAACATGCACGGCGAAATGAAGGACACCACGCCCTCCAGAAAGGTAATCAGATAATTCATGGTTCGTCTCCGTCGGTGAATCACAGTGCCGGACTTGCTTTGCAAAACAGCGCCGCCCGGCAATTTATAGTTTATTATACCATAGATTTTATGAAATGCAATCGGAATCCGGCGGTTTTCCGGACGAAAAAAATTTTTTCAAAATCTTTTGAAAAACCTATTGACAAAACTACTTTAAAGTGCTAAAATGCGGTTAAACCGATGAGGAAGAGTGAGTACATCACCTCCCCTCCCGCACAGAGAGCTGCCGATGGTGGGAACGCAGCGGGGAGCAGGCGATCGAATGGACTTCCGAGGGCAACCGGAAATGCGCAGATTTGCCGCAGAGTATGGACGCCGGAGCTTGACCCTCCGTCAACAACCGTCAGCGTATGGCAGTACGCATGAGTGGGTGCGAAAGCACCAAGCCGGGTGGCACCGCAGGATGATCTCCTGTCCCAGCAAAACGCTGAGACAGGAGTTTTTGTTTTGTCCCGGCAAATCGCTCAGACTTAAAAATAATGATGAAAGGTGGTATCCCCATGAGCGAAAAAAAGACAATCCCGTACAAAATCTATCTGACCGAATCCGAGATGCCGAAAGCATGGTATAATGTCCGCGCGGACATGAAGCAAAAACCGGCGCCGCTGCTCAAGCCCGGGACGCATCAGCCGATGCAGCCGGAAGAGCTTGC
>CACYCR010000179.1 GCA_902772935.1 Oscillospiraceae bacterium | reverse complement strand
CGGAAACCTTTGCGGCGAACAAGCTGGCGACGTGTCTCGGCGAAGTGTTTGGAGAAGCACCCGAAACGGTTACGCATGCAGACGAAGCATATATTGCGATCGGTGCAGTGTCTGATGCGGATGTTTCCGCTGTTGCCGATAATGGCTACCGGATCCAGGCGATCAACGGGAATGTCCATATCAGCGGGACAGCGCAGCGTGGTCTGCAGATCGCGGCGTATCGCTTTTTGGAAGAATTCTGCGACCGGAAGGTTTATACTTCAAAGATCACTGTGATGCCGCAAAAGGATCAGATCCGGATTCCCGAAGATACCGATATTATCTACGAGCCGTTTTTTGAAAGCACCGACACCGACTGGAGAAGCCCGCTTGACACAGAGTATTCCATGGCGAACGGACTGACCAATGGGTCACGCAGAACCCTGAGCGCGGAAATGGGCGGTACGGTTGATTATCTCGGCGGCTTTTGCCATACGATCGGCGGCTTGTGTGAAACTGAAAAATACAAGGATACGCATCCCGAGTATCTGGCGCTGCATGACGGAGAACGGACGACCGATCAGCCGTGTCTGACCAATCCGGATGTGCTTTCGATCTGCACGAAAAGTGTGTTGAAGATTTTGGAAGAAAAGCACAATCCGAACGCCCCGCTGCAGATTGTTTCCGTTACGCAGAACGATAACTTCTCCAACTGTCAATGCGAAACCTGCAAAGCGTTTGAAGACGCTCACGGCGGCAAAGCATCGGCAACGGTTGTCAACTTTGTGAATCAGATAGCCGATGTTGTGAAGGAAAAGGGCTATGACAATGTTGCCATTGATACCTTTGCCTATTATTATTCGCAGTCGGCGCCGGAGGGTATTGTGCCGCGTGACAATGTCATCATTCGGCTTTGCTCAATTATGTGCTGTTTTTCCCATCCGTTGGATACGGCAAAGTGCAACGGTGAATTCTACAAAGACCTTACCGATTGGGCAAAAATCTGTGATCGGCTTTACATCTGGGATTACGCAACAGACTATCTGCATACCTGCACGGTATTTCCGAATTTCGATGTCATTCAAAAAAATATTCAGATCTTTTATGAAAACAATGTCAAGGGTTTATATGTAGAGGGCAACTACTATATGGATCGCTGTGATACAGAATTCGGGGAGCTGCGCGCATATATGATCTCGAAGTGTTTACAGAATCCTTACTGTGATCTTGATCGGGAGGTCGCCGGCTTTTGCGATGCGTACTATGGACCGGGCGGCAAGTATGTGAAGCAGATTGTGAACATGTTTGCAAAGCATTCCGGCTCATTCGACAACGACCTTCATATCTACTACGGTTCATGGGCTTGTATGCGTCCGTTCACTTCGGTGGAGGCCCATCTGGTGGACGGTCTGTGGAAGCTGGCGGAATGTGCCGCACAGACCGATGAACAGCGCTCCAATATTCAACGCAGCAAGCTTTCCTGGCGTTGGTGGAAGGCCAGTGCCGGCAAGTGCGAGTTCTCATTCTTCAATCCGCGTCGTCCCGAAGAAAAAGAGAAGCTCTATCAGGATCTTCTTGCCAGCGGCGTGATTGACTTCGGTGAGTACACCGGAAATGATGTTACGGCGATTGACCCTGAAATCATCCGTTATGCGACGCCTGATTTCTGGCACTCCGGCAATACAAACAATGCAGATTGTCAGAAGCAGATGAAGATAGAAAAGCTGGCGGTTGCATTTCCGCCGCTGTTCGGATTGGTTGCGTACTTCTATACGATGATCCATGCATAACTGCACGTGGGCGCTTTCGGCAAAAAGAAATTGCACCCGCCGGATATATACGATTCAACACATACGATGTGTCAAAAGAAACGACCGCTTTAAAGCAAGCGGCCGTTTTTTGTTTATGAAGGATCAGAAAAAGCGGTACAAAGCCAACGTGACCTCGGTTAGCTGATTCCGGCAGGGATCATATGCTTTGCCATTGAACAGCATTATTCGTGCTGCAATACAGCTTTTTCGCTTTAATCCGCAAGAGGGGGAGACACACCGCTTCAACCCGTGTTTGAAGCGTTATCTGCCCAGTTCACCATTACGTTAAAAGCCGGACATTTCTGCCCGGCTTTATTCATTTATGTGTTTGTGGGTTCAGATGGAATGGTACAATGTGAGGCCATGAAAAAGGCTGCTGCAGCCTTTTCAGACTTGCAGCAGCCGCTGATTGATTTTGGGGACTTATCCGCCGATCAGACTTCCGGTTGCACGGAAGAATTGCTTAACTGCCTGGATAATCTTGCGGATCGCAATAATCCACCACGCAAGACCGCCGGTCAATCTTGAGAAGGCCTTCTGGAAGGTGATCGGAACTTCTCCGCCGCAGACATCGCAGATATCATCGTCGTCACTGTCGGTATGGCCGGTTGCCTCAAAGACTTCGACGAGAATGACAACACCGCATGTTTTGCAGATTTTTTCAACCTTTCCGTCTGTTGTGCAGGTCGGCTGAACAACAATTTCGGTAAAGTCGTGGCCATTGCGTTCACAATAGGTACGCGGGGTGATGACCTCCACCGGAACATCAAACGTGACCGGGTTGTATTTATCTGTGTTTTCATGTGTGTATACGGCCTGATAGGTCATATTACCGACGGTGTTGAGCTGAATGTCACCATCCACCCAAGTGTAACAGCTGTTGGGAAGTGTGAGTTCACTCAGCTTTGTTCCGAGCAGTGCCGTAAACGTCGGGATTGTGAACGGCGGGTCTGTTTTACTGATGCGGGCTGTGATCTGGCAGAGATTGCCAAGATCCAGAGAACCGTTGACCGTCGTTTCACCGTCATAGGCCTGCGGTGCATTGAACAGCGCATTGACAAATGCGGTCTTATCTTCGGCTGCAGCATATTCCGCAGCGAGCAGACTCGGCTGTTTCTCTGCTGATACACGCAGCGCAGCGATTTCTTCGTTCATCTCATAGACACGGGCGAGTTTGTCGGAGTAGTCTGTGCCGAAGAAGGTCTGCGCAAGCGCATTGAGGTAGATACAGTCTATAGTGATTTGGTTCACATTTTCCTGAAGCGCAACAGTCAATGCAATTGTCTCGCTCTTGTTTTCGAACATCCACTGCAGTTTTTCTGCATCGGTTGTCAATTCCTTATATACATCGATCTTGCTTTCAAGTTTCGGCAGGATTCCTTCCGTGCTGCCGGTGCCGTTGATGTTGTCGACACAGGTGCGGATATCCTTCAGATACGGTGCAAGCAATGCATTGTCGGCATACTGTGAGAATTTGCTGATGATCTTGTCCTTGTTGTTGTTCCAAAGATTGATAATGTGATTGTACTCCGGAATCAAGGCATCAAACGGAGCAATTTCAGCGATGGAAGCCGTTGTCAGACCGTCGTCGATCTGATACAGTTCTGCAGCCGTTGCGTCATTCAGCTGAACCGCCAGTTCATAAGCGGTTGCAAGGATACGCTCACCGACCATGAAGTTGCCGATGGTAACGCTGCCGTCAGTCAGAGTCTGGAATTCGCCTTCATCCACCTTGGCTTTGACCGGTGTGTAGAAGAAGCTGGAGCCATCCGGCAGTGTCAGCGGTTCGGTATTGACCGGTTTGATCAAAACTTCATCGTTGTCCGGCAAATACTCATACGCAAAGTCAGTTACATCGAAGTTCGGTGCCGTAATGATTGCCTTTCCTGCAAGTGCTGCCGCTGCATCGGAATCAGCCACCAGAGTGGAAATATCGATTTGCTGTGCATTCTTGCATGTTGCTTTATCTGCCACGGCGAACGGAGCAACCATGCCGGTATAAATGCCGGTCGTGTAGGTTACGCTGGGAGACGCGAGAACGCCGGAGCCTTTGGTGTTATCAACGGCGTACAAGCCGGAAACAACACAGTTATCCATTGCGACAGTACCGTCGTCAACCTTGATGGCGCTGCAGGCATAATACTCTGTACCTTGTGCTTTTGCGCCCTTGACAATACAGTTCTCAAGCGTGAGTTCCGAGTGGCCTGTCACATGGATCGTGTAGTTCGCGTCTGCACTGTTCTGATATGCTGCGGGCTGGAAGACAGCGTTCTTGATGGTGACTTTTGCACCGTTTTCAACGGTAATGATCTCAAGGTCAGACATGTTGGTGACGACCTTTCCGCCGAAATCAATGGTGCAGTCTTTGTCGACCGCAAGGTGCAATGCTGCGCCGCTGTTCTTCGGCCAGACATATACGCCATCCACGAGGTCAAAGTCATCAATGGACATATAGCCGAGCTGTGCATGCAGTGTGACATCATGCGCAGGCATGGTGCCGAAGACGTATTCTTTCGCTGCATCAGTCTCATACCAGTACTTGAAGGTCATACCGACGTCAATTGTGAGTCTGTCGGTTGCATGGGTCTGCTCGCCGTATGCAAAGACCAGTTTGTCAACCACATCATCACCATTCATGAAGGTCATGGTATAGCTGTTGATTTCCCACTTCGCATACAAGGTCAGATCACCATCAGTCTCTGCAGTGGTTCCTGTGATTTCCGTACCATCCGCGAAATCTGCGCTGGTGTACCAGCCGCCGAAAACAAAACCTTCTTTTGTCGGTTCGGCGAAGGTGACGGGCAGAATGTGCTGATAACCAATCGGGTTGGCTGCGTTGTTCACGCCGCCGTTCAGTTCATAGGTGATGAAGCCGTCATAATTGGCTTGCGCCTCATACTCTGCAGTGATGCCGAGATCGATCGTGCCGCCCGGAATCGCTTCGTCACCGAAGTAGAGATTCATGAGGTCGGCTGCTTCGGTCTGATAGCTTGCGAGCGTGCCGTAGAGGGCGGCGTTCATCGCCTTCATCAGACCGGATTTTGCGTTCTGGATATAGGCAACCGCAGCGTAGACAGCGTCGAGCTTTTCAATCAGAACGTCGCGTCTGTCGTTATACTTGCCGTACGCATAGTGATCGTAGATCGCTTTGCCCTGCATGACGTTCAGAAGGCTGTCGTTGGACGTCGGATCGCTGTAGGATGCAAAGGAAACACCTTCCGTATACGTACTGTTGATCACGGAAAGAACGGATGCGTACAGGTCAATGAAGTTGTTCGCAAGGTAGCTGACAGCGTTCACAAGCTGTTCGCGCGGAGTTGCGCCGGTGGCTGCGTTCTGCAAGCCTTCGAGCTGTGCTTTGTAGGTGGGAATGGAACCGACCAGACCGAAGTGACCGACACGCATATCCGGATTCAGCATGTTCCAGGTTCTTTCGGGGATCGTGCTTTCGATGTTTGCCATCAGCTCTGTCATCTTGGCGTCGCCGAGGATGGAGGCAAACAATACGGCGAAGGAGATGCGCGTTACGGTATCGTCATAGTTGACCTTGTCCGTACCGATGAACTCATTGAATGTTCTGCCGTCCCAGAATGCAAGCCAGGTTGTGAACTCATTGATTGCGTTCTGACCGATGATGTCGGGATACTCGTCGTAGAACGGATAGTTCGCGATATATCTCGGACCAAGCGGGCAGTCATAGTGACGGGCGTCACGCTCAATGAAGCCCTGACGCATATCGTACAGGAAGAAGTTCAGAAGGTCTGCCACGGAAGATTCCAGCTCGTCAACGCCGAGCATATCATTCAGCAGATCCGGGAATGCTTTGACCAGACCGGCCGCAGAAGATTCGGAAAGCGAGAAGAAATTCGACTTGCTGTCTGCAGTCAGGGAAAGCGCGAATTTGACCTTGACCACGTAGGCCTTCGTCGGATCGATGCCTTCGAATGCCACGGAAACGTCGCCGTTTTCGTCAGGCGTGATCGGCTTGGACTCCACGAACGTATCCGTGAAGTTGTTGTAGCCGTCGACCACTCTGGTGTAGAGCGACAGCTCGTTCGCCGTCCACTTGTACTTGCCGTCGGATTCATCCGGGAAGGAGGTGGAGACGTTCAGCGTGGTGCCGTCGATGATCATCTGGGTGTTGAAGGACTGCGGCGCCGCAACCTTCATATTGTTGGTGTAAGCATTTGCACTGCCGATCGAGAACGACATAGCGTCCGCTTTATTGTTGAATAAACAAAGTCCGTAAAGCTCCATCGTGCCGGTTCTGCCGTAGCTGTTATAAGCAGGCCAGAAATAAAGCGGATTGGCTTGGCCCGTGAAGTTTCCGCAAGACGAAAGCGCCTTTACGTAAAGATACGGAGCGGTAACGCCGCTGTACGAAAGGTTGGTTTCGCCGGACAGATAATTGTTCACCGGTGTCGTAGTGGAGCTGAAGCACGGCTTATGATAGGTAAAGTTGGACGGAGCGCCGTTCGAGATCATTGCGGCAAAAGTGTAGTCGCTGGTATTGATATCCGCAGGCAGAACAAAGTAAGAGCTACTGTCCGTGAAGTCGATCACGGCGCAGTCTTTTTCTTCGTCATAGGTCACGGTACCGTTCACAAATTCCGCTTCGCTCAGATCTTTCGCACTGTAATACAGTCCGCCATGCGGCAGATAATATCCGGCCGAGCCGCCTTCGATCGTTCCGAGGTAAGAATACGTGTCATCAGCGAGCGTGTTGGTGATGTCGATGAATTCGGAGCCTTCGCCTGCGCCGATCTTCTTCATGTCGGAGACAGCGCCGAGCACGCCCTCGAAGTTGCCGGAGATCAGTGTCGCGTTGTTTGAAGCTTCGCTGTTATTGATGGCATACAAACCAAGCAGGTCGGAGGACTTCACGGTCAGATTGCCGTCATCCTTCAGAACGACTGCCGAACCGGCGACGACGTCTTCGCCGTCAACGTCGATCGTTGCGCCCTGAACCTTCAGGTCTTCAAGCGTCACGTTGCCGCCTTCCACAAGGATTGCAGGAACGTTATCTTCAAGGATATCGACCAGCGGTGCATTCAGGGAGTTTTCGCTGTAAACAGCGTCCAAGGAACCGTTCTTAATTGTGACGTTGCCGCCAAGTACGCGAATCGCCGGGGAACCGTCCACGCCGTGCAGCGTGTGACCGCCGAGGTCGATGACGATGTCTTTGTCGATGAGCAGCGAGGAAGCTGCCACATCTTCCGTAACTGTCACGGTGTCGCCTGCGTTCGCGTTGACCACCTGAATCTGTACGGGATCCTCGACGACGCGGATGCGCATCGTGTCGGAAGATTTTCCGTAACGGCCGGTCGCGGTCACGTCAGCATAACCGGCGGAGACCGGAATGAGCTTGCCTTCCGAGGTGATTCTCAGAACATCGGGGTTAGAGGAAGCATAGATGAAGTCTTCTTCCAGACCGTAGTCGTTGTTGTTGGCGTCGCCTTCCGCGTCATACCACGGCGTGTCCGGACTCAGGAGCTTGCGGCCGTAGATGTAATCCACGTTCAGCTGGCCTTCGGCGCCGACAGGAAGAATATCTGTGATGCTGCTGACCTTCACTTTGTCGAAGAAGCTGATCCAGTATTCGTTATTATAGCTATCGCTGAAAACAGGATTCGGGTTCTCAGCGTCCTTCTGGCAGAAGTCTTCCACAGTAATGCGCACGGAACGCATCTGTACCAGACCGCCTTCTCTTGCCCATTCGGACAGGTTCAGCGTTTCGCTGACGGTATCGCCCGCGTGTTCGGGATAGAACAAGGTGTGAATATACGTAGTTTCTTCCACTTCACCGGGATAATAACCGCAGATTGCATAGTTGATTTCGCCCACAAAGGTGTCATCAGACGCTTCGACGTCGAGCATCACGTCGCCGGTCTCTTCATCCAGGTAGCATTTCAAATAGTCAAGGTGCGGATCTTCGCCGTCAAAGTATGCATTGAAGGAGAAGGTATTCCGCAGGTTGTTGACGGTTTCTTCCGTACCGTAATCCGGCAGCACTTCAACGCTGTAGGTCACCTGGGTGCCGGGCTCAATAAAGCGCTGCGTGCCGTCGATTTTGCCGTCCCATTTAAAGAGGTCACTGTCAAAATAACCGGCATTGACCATTCCGACAGAATCGCTGTAGTAAATGGATTTGCGGACATAATCTCTGTTTGCAGTTGCGTAAACCTCGCCGGTCTGTGTATCTGTGACAGTGAACTTCAGCGTTTTGGCACTGCGCAGCAGACCAAGCTCCGCTCCGAGCATGTTCGTGTTGAGCGAAAGTTCACCGCCAAAGACATTGCGGACGTCCTTAACATAGGTGACGCCTTCTTTATAAATATCATAAGGTGTTTTGGAACCGTCAGAGTTCGGCAGACCGAGCGGATACAGGAAGTTGCCGACCATAGAGCCCCAGTAGACGTTGGCGCCGGTGGAAACAGCCATCTGCGGGTGAACGGGGTTGCCGAGGAAGTCATCTTCCCATGTACCTTCATCAAGCATCGGGGCCTGTGTCCAGTCGCCGTAGAAGCCCAGGTAGGGAACGGTCAGATTCGGCTGGCCGGCAGTCTTGCTGGTCAGTGTGACAAAACCTTCCACGTAAATGCCGTTGACAAAGTTTTCGTCCATGTATGCTTTCGCGTCCGCGCCGAGTGTCACGGTCAGCGTCACAGTCGCGGTTTCGCCGGCCGGAACGGTGATGGTGTTGGCACCGGTTACGGTGGACATTGCCGTCAGGTCATACGGCTCGCCGGACATGAATTTTACGTCTTTCAGTTCGTCGATCGCATAGACACGGTGACCATAGGAATTCTCACGGAATTCAAGTCCGGTCGCCATGAATGCGTCTGCCTTTGCGGGGTCGACACGGCGGGTCTGATAAGAGACATCCTGAATGTCGACCTTTTCAGTCTGGACATTTGCGGAAATGTCAAACGTCAGCGCTTCGTTGCCGATGTTGACCACGTCAAAGGTCAGATCATACACGCCGGTCTTTGCTTTGTCATCACCGAGATCGAGCTTCGGCGTAAGGCTGCCGTTGACGGATACGTATGCCTTCGAGGCGAGGGCTGCGTCAATGTTGACAAGACCTGCACCCTGTTTCCGCGGGGAGTACAGCGTACCTGCATCGGAATCGAACAGAACCGGCGCTGCGGTGCTCATCATGAGGGCCTTGGCGATGATCTGTTTTTCTGTGCCGGCGACCTCTGTCGGAACGGGCGCATAGTTGGTGATCTGCGCTTTGTCATCATCGCTCAGGGCATTGTAGAAAAGTCTGGTGTAGGTTACGGAGGCCTTGTAATCGTCGATTGCTGCCGGCGCGGTCACATCGTTGGCTCGCGCGTTCACGTTCTCGACAGTGGACGCTGCCTGCAGCAGTGCGGCATAGGCTGCTTCCGCAGCTTCCAACGTGGCAAGGTTCGTGACCTGCGACTTATAAGCTGTTGCGTTGGTGTCAGCCGTGTTGTTCAGATTATCATAATAACGTCTTGCTTCGTCAATCTTTTCCTTGCATTCGAGCGTCAACTCAACGGTGCCGATGTTGTTGATCAGCCAAACCGTCAATTTTGCTTCCGCGTTGAAGAGTCTCTTCAAATTCGTGGCGGAAATGGTGCTGTATGTGTTTGCAAGCCAGCGGTTATACCAGAATCTTGTAGCGTCAACCAATGATTTATAATCATCGGTATACGCCACAGTTTTGATTGCAGGCATGATGTGCGAATTCAACAGTGTACGCTGCGCGTTTCTGAGCTTATTTCTATTGCTTGCGGACACGCTGCTTTGTTCCTTCGCAGAAAGAGATTCCAGCGCGATTCTCGCAATATTCATGCGCTCCATATATCCAAGATAGCCGCCGGTGGCGTTAGCAACGGAGCCGATGGCATTCAGCTTCGAAGTCGCATTCGCAACCGTAAACTGATCGTAATAGCTCTTTAATACACCGATTGCATAGTTCACACGGCCGTCGCGTCCGGATCTGGATTCCTCGGGCAGTGCGGCGATTGCTGCTTCCAGTGCATGGATTTTCGCTTCGCATTCGACGGAACCGTCAAGCGTACCGATCTCGCTCGCCAGACGATTGACGTAAGCAGCTTCGTATTGCAGGAAGGAGTTGTCTTCCGTGTAATACGCGTTGTTCAGCCGCTGCACGATCAGGGAGGAAACACCGGCCAGATACGGGGAGGACATGGACGTACCGCTCATCAGACCGTACTTGCCGCCTTGAAGGGTGGAGTACACGCTGCCGCCGTAACCGGTGATTTCCGGCTTCAGTTTCAGGTCGGGTGTGACACCCCAGGAGGAGAAGTCGGACATTTCGCCCGCAGTCGGGTTGTTGATGTACGTTGTATCATCCGTAATTACAAGTTCATGAGAAGCATTCGGATTGGATTCAAGATCGACCAGATAGTCACCGTCAGCCTTGGAGATGAAAATCGCGGGAATTTCCACGTCGTTGTTCTCCATCATGTTGACAAGCGAACCGTCAGAATGGTCGCAGACGATCAGACCGATGGCACCGGCGTCTTCTGCACGGGCAACTGTTTCGGTAAAGGTTTCACCTCTGCGAATCACAGCAAACTTGCCCTTGATACCGCTGGACTTCGCGTAGTTTTCAAAGTCACCCGGCGTACCGGTCAAAAGATTGCCGGCCGCATCCTTCAAAAGCGCATAGCCTTTTGTTGTGCCGGAATATTTTTCAATGCTGCGGACATCTTCCGTCGCATTGTTCGTATATGCAATACCTCTTCCATCCACGGAAACGGATTTTGCATAGTAGCTGTTACTCGAAATGGATGCAACAGCAAGGTTGTCGTCATAAGACGCCGGAGAGCCGAGAATACCGTTGTCCGGATTGGACGCAAGCGATTCTTCCGTGCCGTAAAGGTTACCCTTACCGGCGGAGTATTCGTTACCGGCGGAAGCGCAGACCACCACGCCGGCATCGGCGGCCGCCTTGAATGCGGCGTCGTATTCCGGACGGTCACCGCCATAGGTGAAACCGGCCCAGGAACCGAGGGAGAGGTTGATGACGTCGGCGCCGAGCAGAACGGCGTCTTCCATCGCGGCAAGGATGTCGGCAAAGTTACCGGCGCGTTCATTACCGAAGACCTTCATGACAAGCAGCTGTGCGTCGGGTGCGACACCTTCAAACACAACTTTGCCTTCGGAATCCGTCTCGTAACCGGCAGTGATACCGGAAACGTGCGTGCCATGATCGCCCTGCTCATCGTCATAGAAATAGCTGAACGCCCAACTCCAGTAGCTCGGGTTATCAGAGTAGCTAAAGTACTTGTGGCCGACGAAAATGTCGTCTTCAGAATATGCAAACGCATAAGGAACCTTCGAGCTGCGATAGAGGCTGCGTGTGAACTGCCGGATCGCAGCGGAGTTTTTGGAACGCTGATATGCGTTGGTCAGTTCCCATCTTGCAGCAATATCCGATTTTGCAAGCTTCGGATTGGTCACATCAGTGCGGAATGCCTTGTGGAAGGTCGTCTTAACAGAATCCGTCGCCGAATCATAGGTGTAGTCTGAATCCAGACCGGTGTCGATGATGGCAACGACGGTGCCCGTACCTTTGTTGGATGTGGTATTGTCACTGTTGGTGAAATACTTTGCGGCCTTCTGGTCGTCCGTTGTTACAGACGAAGCGTCCGTCGGAACCGGCTCGTAGATCGGCGCAGTATAGACGGATTCAACGCCTTTGACGGCAGCAATCTCATTGATCTGTGACGGCTTTGCCTGAATGGCAAATGCGTTTGTCAGCAGAGAATAAGAATACATGATATCCATATCTTCGCCGTTGAAGACCTTCTTTTCGACTTTGTTCTGGACTTTTGACTGCTGCTTTTCGATGCTTTTTTGCTCTTTCAGCACAGCTTCAGAAAGATCGCCATTGGCATCGATCGGCTTATCATCGGCAGCAATTGCACCTTCAGAAGAAAGCTGAACGATCATTGTGACTTCTTCTTCCCGGTCTCCGACAATTTCGGATAATGTCTTCTCACCGGAAAGAACCGCTTGGATCTGGCCCTGGGTCAGATCATATCCGTTTTTTTCGGAGATCGAAACCAGTTCCTCATAAGTATAAGCCGGCGTTTCGTTTTCTTCGGCTGCGGTTTCCGACTGTTCATCGGGAACTGCTGCCGCAAGAACGCTGACCGGACATACAGAGAGGAGCATCATCAGGGCCATAATGATGGCTAAAATCTTCTTGCTTTTCATGAATAGCTTCCTTTCTTCCTATGAATGATGTATGCTCAGGCAAAGCAGACGCGCAAACAAGGTTTCGCGGTGTATCAAACCGGCAGGAATGATTCATTGCAGAAATCCGTATTCGGCGAATGATTTGCAAAAAGCCAAAAATGCGGACACCGAAAAACACGGCGGCATCCGTAAACTCGGTCATATTTTCTTAAAATTTATTACACTATGTTTAAAATAATTATTCTAAATACATAATTATATATTACATGTACACAATTATACCCCTTGTTTTGAAAAACATATTTCTATTATACAAAAATAAGTGTTATTTATTAAAAAAAAGTTCATAATTTTTATTCGGAAAAATATAGTTGCGCACAATATATCGAGTCTGAACGGTGGATGTTTCGAAATCGCGACGTGCAGATTGCAAAACAAGCGGCTTTTCTTTTTTGATTTTTCGGGCGTAAGAAGCTTCCGGTGCAGTGTGCATCATTCGGTTTCAATCCACGGACAAAAAACGCCGCCACAGCAGACCGGATCGGTTGCCGTGGCGGGCATGATTTATTGTTTCTTTTTTCTGCAGGTATTATCCCTGGTCCAATATTTCCTGTGCGATCACGCGGCGTGTGACGCAACGGTCCATCGCCTGCTTTTCAATGAAACGGTGCGCAGTCGGTTCATCCATGCCGTACTGCTCAATGAGGATCCATTTTGCGCGGTTGACAAGGCGGATCTCCTCCATCTTTTCCTGCAGGGTGAGCGTTTTCTTTTCCGTCTTGCGCAGCCGTTCGCGCGCCGTTGCCATCCAGTGCAGCGCTACCGCCATCCGGGCGGTAGAGGTCGGTTTGAGCAGTGTAAACACACCGTGGGGTGTCAGCCGTGCAGTCAGTTCGGCATAAAACGCCTCGCGCACAAGCAGCAGTGCGATCGTGTCACCCTTGGCGCTGATGTCCACAGCAAAGCGCACGCCCATATCGTCCGGCAGCGGCGTGTTGATGATACAAAGATCATAGGTGCGCTGCAGCACTGCACGTTTGGCGGCGCTGATATCGGACACCACCGTAATCGGCTCGTACCCGGAAGCGGGCAGCAATGGCAGCAGCACAGCATTGAGCTTTTCTGCCGCGGAAACCACAAGCACGCTGTAGACGTGTTCCTGCAGATCCATTTTGCCGCCTCCTTTCTTCCGTTTGGTGTGTTACGGTGTTTCGGGTTTATCGGTTGCAGTAGATATCCAGTACGCGCGCCGGCACATGCTCGCGAATGAAATCGCTGCCTGCCGCAGCACTGCATGCCGCGGAAAGTGATGCCGGCAAACGCTCAAAGCGGGAGAGAAACTGTGCGTCCGCTTTGAACAGGTTCACGTCGCAGGACGCCGGCAGAGGCAGGCGCTTTTCCATGCCGTCCAGTGAAGCGTAAATCATCAGTGCAAAAGTCAGGTACGGGTTTGCCGTCGGATCGGCGGAGCGCAGCTCCATACGGCGGTATTCGTCTGCGGCGGCAGGAATCCGGATGAGCTGCGAGCGGTTTTCACAGGACCAGGAAAGATAGCTCGGTGCTTTGTTTTTGCCGAGGCGCTGATAGGATGCCTCCGTCGGATTCAGAAATGCCGTCATGCTCTGCACATGGGACAGTACCCCTGCGATGACATGTTGAAACACGCCTTCCCGGTCGCAGGGCTGCACGGAAAGGTTGATATGGAAGCCGTTGCCCGGCGCATCCGGGAGCGGCTTTGCCGAAAAGTCGGCACAAAGTCCGTTGCGGTGTGCCACGGTTTTGACAATTGTCTGGAAGGTCATCGCCTGATCGGCAGCGGTCAGCCCGTCGGCGTAGCGGAAATCAATTTCGTTTTGCCCGGGGCCTTCCTCGTGGTGAGAGCTTTCGGGGCGGATACCCATTTGCTCAAGCGTCAGACAAATTTCGCGCCGCACGTTTTCACCGCGGTCGTCCGGGGCGATGTCCATGTAGCCTGCTTTGTCATACGGCTTATTGGTCGGCTCGCCCTCTTCGTCAAGCCGGAACAGATAAAACTCCTGCTCCGCGCCGAAATAAAACGTATAGCCTTTCTCCCGCGCGGCTGACATTGCATTTTTGAGCAGACTGCGCGTGTCACATTCGAATGGGGTGCCGTCGGGATATGTGATCCGCGTGAACATGCGTACAACACGTCCCTGCTCCGGTCGCCACGGCAGCAGCGTCAGGGTGTCCGGCTCCGGCCACAGCAAAAGATCGGAACGTGCTTCGTCACCGAAACCGGCAATCGCTGAAGCGTCAAACGCGATACCGTAAATGAATGCACGTTCAAGCTCTTCGGCGAGAATTGAGATATTTTTTTGCTTGCCGAATACGTCGCAGAACGCCAGCCGGATGAATTTGACATCCTCTTCCTGCACGTATTGCAGCACTTCCTCTTTCGAAAACTGCAAGAGAATACACCTCCTGTAAAAGAAAACGTCCATTCCAAAGCAGACGAATGCTGCAGGAATGAACGCCTTTGCTCATTGAGTTTATTATACGCGTTTTTGTTTTCCGCGTCAAGCAATGCAAAAAAACACATTTCACAAAATCATTTTCCGGATTCTGTATATTTTTGGTTCTTTTGCAAAATTCTGAAAAATTTGCAAAATTCATGTTGACAAATTGTCGGGAATGGGTGTAGAATTGCGTTTGTAAGGCAAAGGGGTCTTCGAGCAAAAGCGCTTGGAGACTCTTTTTTTTATCACAATCTTATTCAGTAAAGGCAAAGACGTCTTTGCGGCAGGTCCATCTGCCGCTGGGCGTCTTTTTCCATATTAAGGAGGTCAAATTATGTCATACGTCAACGAAGTCATTACCCGCGTGATCAAAGAAAACCCGAACGAACCGGAGTTCCATCAGGCAGTCAAGGAAGTCCTGCTATCCTTGGAACCGGTCGTTGCAAAGCACGAAGCGCAGATGCGCCGTGATGCGCTGCTGGAGCGGCTCGTCAATCCCGAGCGGCAGCTGAAGTTCCGCGTGCCGTGGATCGATGACAACGGTCAGGTTCATGTCAATACAGGTTACCGCGTGCAGTTCAACAGTGCCATCGGTCCCTACAAGGGCGGTTTGCGCCTGCACCCGAGCGTGAACCTTGGTATTATTAAATTTCTCGGATTCGAGCAGATCTTCAAGAATTCTCTGACCGGATTGCCCATCGGCGGCGGCAAGGGCGGTTCCGACTTCGACCCGAAGGGAAAAACCGACCGTGAGATCATGGCATTCTGCCAGAGCTTCATGACGGAGCTTGCCAAGCATATCGGTGAAGACACCGACGTACCGGCCGGTGATATCGGTACGGGTGCGCGGGAGATCGGCTATATGTTCGGTCAGTATAAGCGCCTGCGCAACAAGTTTACCGGCGTGCTGACCGGCAAGGGACTGCCGTTCGGCGGTTCTCTGGCACGGACTCAGGCGACAGGATACGGCTTGCTTTACATTACGCAGGAGATGCTGCGCTGCCATGACATCGACCTTTCCGGCAAAACGATCTGCGTTTCCGGCGCGGGCAATGTTGCAATCTATGCGATTGAAAAGGCACAGCAGCTCGGCGCGAAGGTTGTAACCTGCTCGGATTCCACGGGCTGGATCTATGACGAAGAAGGCATCGACGTTGCACTGCTCAAGGAGATCAAAGAAGTCAAGCGCGCCCGCCTGACGGAGTACCTTGCCGGCAGACCGCACGCGCAGTACCGCGACGGCAAAGGCGTCTGGAGCATTCCCTGCGACATTGCGCTGCCGTGCGCTACACAGAACGAATTGCATCTTGAAGACGCAAAACAGCTTGTTGCAAACGGCGTCATTGCTGTGGCTGAGGGCGCAAACATGCCGACGACCGAGGATGCAACGAACTATTTCCACGAACAGGGCGTTTACTTCCTGCCTGCAAAGGCGGCAAACGCCGGCGGTGTCGCGACCTCCGCGCTTGAGATGAGCCAGAACAGCGAGCGTTTGCACTGGACGTTTGATGAAGTGGATGCGATGCTCAAAGACATCATGGTGCAGCTGTATCATAACATCGACGATGCGGCGGCGAAATATGGCTTCGACGGCAACTATGTGGTCGGTGCGAATATTGCCGGCTTCGAAAAAGTCATGGAAGCGATGAACGCGCAGGGCATCGTCTGATCACAACACAAAGATCATACATGGCATGGGAGATTCTCTCTGAACAAAGCGTTTTCTACCCAATTTTCCTTTCTCATGTCTGTATCGATAAAGGCAAAGGCGTCTTTCCCGACTCTCTGAAGGCGTCTTTGTCTCTTTTTTTCGGAGGATGATCTCATAAAACCAGTCAACGAATATTCGGCTCACGTATGTTTGACGATCGCGTGCTGAAAGCGATGCTGCCTGCCATGGATGCGCTGCGCGAAAACTGAGACAAAGCCGAAACCCTTACGGCCGGGGAGGATTGGTCGTTCCCGATCTATGAAGATTTATTATTCCGGTAAAGGAGTGTTTTTATGAAACCGGCAACCGAACAACAAAAAGCACAGGTCTTTTTCATGGAAGCAAGAGAACAAGCACAGTTGAATATTTCACAGACAGACCCGAAGACGCAAGATGCGTTTTTGAATCCCGAAGCTGACAATCAAAGTGATTACGCGCAAAACACAACAGCATTTGATTGAGGTGATTCTATGTGTTCCATTATGGGGTATTGCGGCCCGAAGCCGCTGCCTGACGCGTTTTGGCACGGCTTTTCCGAAACCGTCTCCCGCGGACCGGACATGGACCGTGTACTCGACCTCGGTGCCGGCACACTCGCGTTTCACCGGCTTTCCATCATGGGACTGACCGACGCGGGAATGCAGCCGTTTGAGAAAGACGGCTGTGCCGTGGTCTGCAACGGAGAGCTATATGGCTTTCAGACGATGAAACGTACGCTTGAAGAAATGGGTCATGTGTTCGAAAGCGGCTCCGACTGCGAAATTTTGCTGCCGCTGTATTTTGAATACGGGACAAAGATGTTCTCCATGCTCGACGCGGAGTTTGCCCTGATCCTATATGACGGCAGAACGAACGAGTTCCTTGCCGCACGCGATCCGATCGGTATCCGGCCGTTGTACTACGCCTATGACGAAAGCGGCGTGATCGTCTTTGCCAGCGAGCCGAAAAACCTTGTGGGATGGTGCGGGCCGATTCGTCCTTTCCCGCCGGGACATTACTGGAAAGGCGGAAAATTCATTCGCTACTGCGACATCGCCGATGTGCAGAACGTCCGTCATGACGACCTGGAGACCGCATGTGTGAACATCCGTGAAAAGCTGACCGCCGGCGTCAAAAAGCGTCTGGTGGCGGATGCAAAGGTCGGCTTTCTGCTGTCCGGCGGTCTTGATTCCTCACTCGTCTGCGCCATCGCCGCCAAAGAAAGCAGCACACCCATCCGCACGTTCGCCATCGGCATGGACACCGACGCGATTGACCTCAAGTATGCGCGGCAGGTTGCCGACCATATCGGCAGCGATCACACGGAAATCTATATGACAGCGCAGGATGTGATCGACCACCTGGAAACGGTGATCCGCCTGCTCGGCACGTTTGACATCACGACCATCCGCGCCTCTATGGGCATGTACCTGCTGTGCAGGGCGATCCATGAACAAACCGACATCCGCGTACTGCTGACGGGTGAAATCTCCGACGAGCTGTTCGGCTATAAGTATACCGACTTTGCACCGTCGGCTGCAGCGTTTCAGAATGAGTCGCAAAAACGTGTGCGGGAGCTGCATATGTACGATGTTCTGCGCGCCGACCGGTGTATCTCGGTCAATTCGCTGGAAGCGCGCGTACCGTTCGGTGATCTTGATTTTGTGCGGTACGTCATGGCACTCGATCCGCAGATGAAGCTGAACACCTACGGCAAGGGAAAATACCTGCTGCGTCATGCGTTTGAAGGACTCGGTCTGTTGCCGGAGGAAATTTTGTGGCGCGAAAAGGCTGCGTTCTCCGACGCGGTCGGACATTCGATGGTGGACGATCTGAAGGCGTATGCCGAACGCTGTTACACCGACGCGCAGTTTGAGGAGAAACGCCGACAGTACACCCATGCGCAGCCCTTCACCAAGGAATCGCTGTTGTACCGGGAAATCTTTGAACGGTACTATCCGGACCAGGGTGAAATGATTGCCGGATTCTGGATGCCGAACAAGGATTGGGACGGCTGCAATGTGAACGATCCCTCTGCACGCGTGCTGTCAAACTATGGTGCGAGCGGCACATAACGGAGGACCCTTATGGATAAAATTCTAGTTCTGGATTTCGGCGGACAGTATAACCAGCTCATCGCTCGCCGCGTCAGAGCGGCACACGTTTTTGCCGAAATCAAACCTTACAATACAATCTCGCCCGAAGACGTCAAGGCTTCGGGCTATCGCGGCATTATCTTCACCGGCGGCCCGCACAGCGTTTATGCGCCTGATGCACCGCGATGTGAAAAAGAGCTGCTTTCGCTCGACATTCCGATTCTCGGCATCTGTTACGGGCATCAGCTGCTTGCATTTCTTGCAGGCGGGGAGATTGCGCCGGCAAAGGATGGCAGCGAATACGGCAAGACCGAAGTCCGGCTGCAAAAGAGCGTCTTGTTTGACGGTGTGCCGGAAAACACGGTCTGCTGGATGAGCCACACGGATGCGGTGCAGTGCCTGCCGAAAGGCTTTCACGCCATCGCAGACACCGCGCAGTGCGCTGTTGCCGCAATGGCGGACGATGCGCGAAAGCTTTACGGCGTACAATTTCACCCGGAGGTGACGCACACCGTTTGCGGGGAGCGGATACTGCAAAACTTTCTCTTCGACGTCTGTGGCTGCAGCGCCGACTGGCAGATGCAAAATGTTGCGCAGCAACTGATTGCGCAGTACCAAAAAGATCTTGCCGGGAAAAAGGTTTTGCTTGCGCTTTCCGGTGGTGTGGATTCCTCTGTCGCGGCGGTGCTGCTGCAAAAGGCGATCGGCGAAAATCTTATCTGCGTGTTTGTCGATCACGGCCTGCTGCGCAAAGGGGAGGGCGATTTTGTTGAGCGCACCTTCCGCGATCAATTCGGTGTGCGCCTTGTGCGCGTGAACGCCGAGGACTGGTTTTTGCTGTCGCTGCGCGGGGTGACCGACCCGGAGCAAAAACGGAAAATCATCGGCGAAGCCTTCATCCGCGTATTCGAAAAGGAAGCGACCGCCCTCGGGCAGATCGACGTGCTTGCACAGGGAACGATCTATCCCGATGTGATCGAAAGCGGCAAAGGTGACGCCGCCGTCATCAAAAGTCATCACAATGTCGGCGGCCTGCCGGCACGTATGGGCTTTTCGCAGGTCATTGAACCGCTGCGCGACTTGTTCAAGGACGAGGTGCGCAAAATCGGTGAGGCGCTCGGTCTGCCGCGTGAACTTGTCTGGCGGCAGCCGTTCCCGGGACCGGGACTCGGCGTGCGCATCCTCGGCGAAATCACTAAAGAAAAGCTGACGCTGCTGCGGGAAGCGGACGCGATCTTCCGCGAAACGGTCGACGCGCTTGAACAAAAACCGAGCCAGTATTTTGCTGTGCTTACCGAATCACGTTCGGTCGGCGTCATGGGTGACGCGCGCACCTACGGGTATACCGTTGTGCTGCGTGCGGTTACGACGGACGATTTCATGACCGCTGCCTGGACGCGCCTGCCGTATGAAGCGCTTGAAAAAGCGAGCAGCCGCATTACGAACGAAGTACGCGGCATCACCCGCGTGGTATTTGACATCACAAGCAAGCCGCCCGCCACGGTGGAATGGGAATAATTCATTGCATGATTGCAAGGATCGCCTGAAATGCCGGCGTTGCTTTGAATGCGTCTGACAGCGGATAATTGACCAGCATATGCTGTGTCATCTGTTTGCAGAGGCTGGTGTCCAGCAAAACAGCAACGTCCTTTTGTTTATTCATGGTCGTGCCGTTGAACAGCAGTGCTTTGCGTTCTGTGATATTCGGCATGGTATCAAAGCGCTTTGCGAGCCCGGCGCATTTTTCCAGGTACCTCAGCGCCTTTTCGTCATCACCCAGTCGGTGATAGTACTGACCGAGGTATCCGCAGGTGTAGATCATGTTGCGCCAGTTGACCGCATAATTTCCGTCGGAATAAACAAGTTCAAATATGGTTTTCATCAATTCAAACCCTTCGACCGCTTCTTTCATTTGAGCTGTTGTCAATGCTGCCGGAGTTGGAGAATAACGGTGTACAAAGTGTGATAGCGCATTGTCAAAATAGAATAGTAAGCTGTCAAACAGATTTCGACAGCCTTTTTCGATTTGTTCAATTTTCAGCGGCATGGAGATCATCAGAATCTCTTTGCAATCTTGGATCGCGGGCATGGTCTCGATCAGGTCATACAGATTCTGCGGTGTAATCCCGCTATTTGCCACGTCGATCAGTGGCCTGTAATAATGGATCAAAAGATTTTTGGCATAAATCCTGATTCTGTCATTGGTACAGTAGTTCTGAATCCGGTAATAGACCGTGAGAATTTCCGCTTTGTTTTTCGGACTGTCGTCGGAAGCAAGATCGTCATTTACAAGCGCGTGCATATAACGCACCAGGATCCGGAAATCTGAGGGATACTTTTTATTTGCCTCTGTCATGAAGCCGAGCGCACCCTCAGTGCCTTTGAATTTGCCGTTGTCGAATTTGTCGATATACGCGAGAATTTCTTCTTCCGCTTTCGCCTTGTCCGCGCCAAGCAGTTCATCGACGGATACGGAAAAGAAATCTGCGATCTCCGGCAGAAGCGCTACATCCGGACAGCTTTCACCGCGCTCCCATTTGCTGACCGCCTGAAAGCTGACGCCGAAGACCTCTGCCAGCGCCTCCTGCGTCAGATCCCGCTGCTTGCGCAGACGCTTGATATTTTCGTCAAAACAGATTTTCATATAAAATCACCTCATTTTTTGTCTTTGCGGTACCGTCTGCCCTTATCATATCGCAATATATCCCGCGTTGCAATAACGCAGTTTTTGAAATAAGCTCAACCGCAGGTTGAATTCATCCGGAGCACACCACTCCGGTGAGCTTTACACAGAAAGGAGCGTTTTCATGACCAAGTTTATTTTTGTCACCGGCGGCGTGGTCTCCGGCCTCGGCAAAGGCATCACCGCCGCGTCGCTCGGGCGGCTGCTCAAAGCGCGCGGTCTCAAGGTTGCTGCGCAAAAGCTCGATCCATATATCAACGTCGATCCCGGTACGATGAGCCCCTATCAGCACGGCGAGGTCTATGTGACCGAAGACGGTGCGGAGACCGACCTCGACCTCGGCCACTATGAGCGGTTCATTGACGAGGACCTCAACAAATATTCAAATCTCACGACCGGGAAGGTCTACTGGAATGTGCTGAGCAAAGAACGGCGCGGCGAGTACCTCGGCTCGACGGTGCAGGTCATTCCGCACATCACGAACGAGATCAAAGCGTTCATTTACCGTGCCGCGAAAAAGACCGCCGCCGACGTGCTGATCACCGAAATCGGCGGCACCATCGGCGACATTGAAAGCCAGCCGTTCATCGAAGCGGTGCGGCAGATCTCGCTGGAAGTTGGGCAGGAAAACAGCCTGTTCATCCATGTGACCCTCGTGCCGTATCTGCACGGCTCAGAGGAACACAAATCGAAACCTACCCAGCACTCCGTTAAAGAATTGCAGGGGATGGGCATTCATCCGAATATCATCGTTCTGCGCTGTGACCGCCCGTTGGAACCGTCAATTTTTCAAAAAATCTCCCTGTTCTGCAATGTTAAAACGGACTGCGTGATCGAAAACCGCACGGTGCCGTGCCTGTATGAAGCGCCGCTGATGCTTGAAAAAAGCAATCTTTCCGGCGTTGTCTGCCGGGAGTTGGGGCTGGATGTGCCGCCGCCGGATCTGACACAGTGGGCGCAGATGGTCGAGCGCACCAAAACCGCAGCACAAAAGGTGACCATCGGTCTTGTCGGCAAATATGTGCAGCTGCATGACGCCTATCTTTCTGTTGCGGAAGCCCTGCGGCATGCGGGCTTTGCGCAGCATCTGCAGGTGGATATCGCATGGATTGACGCTGAAACGATCACGCCGCAGACGGCAGCGCAGACGCTTTCGGGTCTTGACGGCATTCTGGTGCCCGGCGGATTCGGCAGCCGCGGCATCGAAGGGATGATCCTCGCCGCGCAGTATGCAAGAGAACAAAACGTTCCGTATTTCGGCATCTGTCTGGGTATGCAGATCGCCGTGATCGAATTCGCGCGTCACAAGGCGATGCTTGCAGATGCGAATTCCGGCGAGTTCGACGACCGGTGTCCACACAAGGTGATCGACTTCATGCCCGGACAGAGCGATGAGATCGACAAAGGCGGCACGCTGCGTCTGGGTGCGTATCCTTGTGTGATTTCGCCAGAGACGACAATGGCGCGCTGTTACAGTGCCGGTATGATCAGCGAGCGGCACCGCCACCGTTATGAATTCAACAATGCGTACCGCGAAGCGCTGCAAAACGCGGGGCTGACGCTGTCCGGTCTGTCACCCGACGGCAGTCTTGTGGAAACGGTGGAGCTGTGTGATCGCCCGTTTTTTGTCGGCGTGCAGTTTCATCCTGAATTCAAAAGCCGTCCGAACAAACCGCATCCGCTGTTTCTCGGCTTTGTCGGCGCGGCAAAGGAAAGGGGAGTGCAGGCATGAAATTCACAAAAATGCACGGGCTTGGCAATGACTACCTTTATGTTTACGGTGCCGTGCCTGAAAATATTGAAGCACTGTCGAAAAAGCTGTCCGAACGGCATTTCGGCGCCGGCAGCGACGGCATGATCTATATTTCGCCGTCAAAGATTGCTGACTTTCAAATGCGTATTTTTAACGCGGACGGCAGCGAAGCAAAAATGTGCGGCAACGGCATCCGCTGCGTGGGCAAATATGTCTATGACAAGGGGTATACAGATAAGACACGGCTGACAATTGAAACGTTGTCCGGTGTCAAAACTCTGCGGCTGCGCCTGAAAAACGGCGTCGTCGATACCGTCACCGTCTCCATGGGGACTGCTGTTGTAGCCTCGCCGCAAACACTCGAAGCGGATGGAGAAGCAGTCGAGTATGTACCGGTGACGGTCGGTAACCCGCACGCGGTTGTGTTCTGCAGCGATGCTGAGACCGCGCCCGTTGCCACACGCGGCAGCGTCATGGAGCATCATCCGGTGTTTCCCGGCGGCGTCAATGTGGAATTTGTCCAGGTGCTGTCTCCACGGGAGATCCGTATGCGCGTCTGGGAGCGCGGCAGCGGCATTACGATGGCCTGCGGCACCGGCGCTTGTGCCAGTACAGCGGCAGCGGTTCGTCAAGGGTATTGCCTGCCGGATACGCCGATTACTGTCCGTCTCGACGGCGGCGCGCTGGAAATCACGGTTGCGCCCGACGGCGCCGTCACCATGACCGGACCGGCAACATTTGTTTATGAAGGGGAGACCATCGGATGCTGAACCCGAATACAAACTACACCGCATTGAAAGACTCATATTTGTTCTATCACATTGCGCAAAAAACAAAAGCCTATCTTGATGCGCATCCCGGTACGCACCTGTATCGGCTCGGTATCGGCGACGTGTCACAGCCGCTTTGCAAAGCCGCTGTTGACGCGCTTCATCAGGCGGTGGACGATCAGGCTGCATCGGAAACCTTTCACGGCTATATGCCGGAATGCGGCGCACAGTTTCTGCGGGAAGCCATTGCTGCGCACTATGCCGGGCGCGGCGTCATGCTTGATGCAAGTGAGGTGTTCGTTTCCTCCGGCGCGAGTGATGAACTCGGCGATATTCTGGATCTCTTTGCCCGCGGCAGCACGGTGCTGATTCCGGAGCCGGCCTATCCTGCGTATGTGGACGCCAACGTGATGGCCGGCAACCGTATCGTCCACCTGCCGACCGGCAAGGCCCGGGGCTTTTTGCCGCTGCCGGATGACACGATCGAAGCAGACGTGATCTATTTGTGTTCGCCGAACAATCCAACCGGCGCGGTGCTGCCTAAAGAGTTGCTGCAGCAATGGATCGATCATGCGAACCGCACCGGTGCGGTGATCCTCTTTGACGCGGCATATGAGGCGTTTATTGAAGACGATGCGCTGCCGCACAGCATTTTTGAACTCCCTGGGGCAAGAACCTGTGCGATCGAAATCTGCTCGCTGTCGAAAACGGCGGGTTTCACCGGTACGCGGCTGGGCTACACGGTTTTGCCGAAGACGCTTGAACGCGGCGGCCAAAATCTCAACGCCATGTGGGTGCGCAACCGTACCACCAAAACCAACGGCATCTCCTATATCCTGCAAAAAGGCGGCGAAGCGATTTTCACCGACGAAGGGCAGTCGCAGATCAAAGCGCAGATCGCCGTCTATAAACAAAACGCCAAAATCCTGACCGCTGCGCTGGATGACCTCGGCATTTGGTACACCGGCGGCAAAAACGCCCCCTATATCTGGCTGCAATGCCCGGGCGGCATGGAAAGCTGGGATTTCTTTGACGTCCTGCTGCAGCGCGCGCAGATCATCGGAACGCCCGGCGCAGGTTTCGGCGCGTGCGGCGAGGGGTACTTCCGCTTTTCCTGCTTCGGCAGCCCGGCAGAGACCGCAAAAGCGGCAAAGCGGCTGCGGGAAGTTTGCAAACAGCTTTAAGACAGGCGCTTTCTGCACAAGATGAAATGAAAAGGAGCAGGTGTTGGACTGCTCCTTTTTTCAGTATAAGCGGAAACCACCTGCTGTCAAAGCAGCGGGTGGTTTCCTGGGGAGTATTGAGAATGTGTTGTTATCTGAACAGTCTGCGGAAGAAACTCAGGATCGACTGCATGAAGGACCGCAGCTGCGCGATGAAGCGCTGGAATCCGTTCAGTCTGCCGCCGTTTTGCGGTTCGTCGGGCGTGTTGTCTCCGGGGTCGTCCGGCGTGGTCGGTGCGGTGTACTGCTTGACGCTCTGCTGCAGGGCGCTGTAATCAAACGGGAACGCATCCGCGTTGCCCGTCGTCAGGTCGTACGGAAGGATCACTGTGTTGCTGCTGTTGTTGCCGTTCTCGTCCGGCAGATCGGTGTAGATGTACTTGTAAACGAGCTGAATGCCGTCGGGGTTGTAGAAGAACGTCACGTGCTGCTTGATCGTCTCAAGCACCGCAGCCTTCTCATCGGCGGTCTTGCCTTCGCCGATGAGGTTCATGAACGTGGTCGTGTCGAGATACCAGTCGCCTTCATTCAGGCCGTCGGCGGTATATGGCAGGACGACCCAGTGTTCTTCCTCCTGCGGCGCGGGGGCGCTGTACTGCTTGACACTGGCGGCGAAGACCGCGTAAAAATCGCTGTCTGCCGTGGCGACATAGACCGTTTCCGTCGGATAAATATAGCCTTGGCTCGGTGTCGGCACCACAAAGCGGTACAGCTGCGCGGTGTTGCCCTTATAAATTTCCAGATCGTTCGGGAAGAAACTGGCGATCCAGGAATCAACGCCCTGCGTAACGATGTCGGCGCGCACCTGCGCCGCCGTCGTATCGTTCAACGGGTTGCTGTCATTGTTGAGGCGGTTCGCTTTATAGGCGGCATAGCCGTCAACGAACGCCTCTTTGTCCAGATACCAGTCGCCGTCCTGCAGTCCCTCAGTCGAAGTCGCGACCGGCAGCCAGTCCACGCCTGCTTCGCGCAGGGCAAACGACAGGGTAAAGGGCGAGGCGTCATAGCGCATGTGATAGCTTCTGGGTGTGCCGTTGTCTGACGGATAGATCGACGCCGGGATGTCGATTTCGCCCTTGAGCAGCATTTGGTTGGTGTCAATGAGCCATGTGCCGTTGGCATACATTGCTTCGGCGTCCGCTTTGTTCTCCGGACGGGAGCTTTCGGTCCTGAAGGAGAAGTCCAGATAGAATTCG
>CACYCR010000178.1 GCA_902772935.1 Oscillospiraceae bacterium | reverse complement strand
TCAAGCTGCTCATGAGCATGGGTCTCAAGAACGTCATCATGACCGACCGCACCGGCGCGATCTATAAGGGCCGCGAAGGTCTCAACCCGATCAAGGAAGAGATGGCGGAGATCACCAACCAGGCAATGGAAAAAGGCAAGCTCGCCGACGTCATCAAGGGCGCAGACGTCTTCATCGGCGTTTCCGGCCCCGGCACATTGACGAAGGACATGGTCCGCACCATGGCGAAGGATCCGATCATCTTCGCGTGCGCCAATCCGACGCCGGAAATCTTCCCGGACGAAGCGAAAGAAGCGGGTGCAGCCGTTGTTTCCACCGGCCGCAGCGACTTCCCGAACCAGATCAACAACGTGCTTGCATTCCCGGGCATCTTCCGCGGTGCGCTTGACGTTCGCGCAAGCGACATCAACGACGAGATGAAGGTCGCCGCCTCCTATGCGCTGGCGAACCTCGTTTCCGACGAAGAGCTGAATCCGGAATACATCATCCCGGCAGCCTTCGATGAGCGCGTCAAGGACGCCGTCGCAAAAGCGGTTGCCCAGGCAGCCATCGACAGCGGCGTTGCGAGAATCTGACGCAGCTTAAAAAAGATTTCGGCGGTACCTGCACGGTACCGCCGTTGCATTCATGTTTTAATAACGCAGAACACGGCTGCGTGAATTCGGACGTAGCGCTGAAATTTTATGCGCCTTACGCCCAGATCACAGGCGGAAAGATCGGCGGCGTGATCATCGGATCAATCGCTTTCACGCCGTCGTCTGTCAGTGTGTACTCCTGCGTGACGTTTTCGAGCAGCGTGCCCGCATAATAGTTGACGCCGCGGAAGCTGACCTTGTCGTCATAGACTTCCATCTGATAGCCCCAGCCGGATCTCCCCGAGGCTTTTTCATTCTTGTCGTCCATTCTCCCGAAACAGGGAACCCAGATTTCCGGGATGTTCGTGCCGCTGACAGATGTAAAGCGCGTGTAAGAATGCATATGCCCAACGATCAGGAACGTCTTTTCATAGGATTCCAGAATATCGGTGAAGCGTGAATTGCTAGCGCGGGAGCCGGGATAATGGTTGAACACGAATGCGGGCAGACCGCTTTCCTTTGCCTTATTCAACTCTGTTTCCAAAAAGTCCATCTGCGCATCTGAGAAGGTGCGTTGTGCGCTTTCGCCGGCGTCCGGCGCTAGGAAGATCAGATGATACCCGTTGATAACCTTCGCATAATACAAGGTTTTGAGGTCCTGATCAACAAAGGTCTGCATGAACTCGAGGTTGCGCTTTTGATACGCGGCAAAGTCTGCGCTTTCGCTGTTGCCGACGTCGTGGTTGCCGACAATGGTGTAATACGGCTTGATGGGGTTGACAGTTTCAAGCATCCCGTAGAAGAGCAGGAATTCGCCGGTCTGTCCGTTCATGGTGTTGTCGCCGAGCAGAATCAGCGCGTCGGCGTCGTTTTTGACGGCATTCAGGTTTTTGAATGCCTTTGACAGCATGGCGAACCGACCGAAGTTATTGCCCTCCATGTGGACATCTGCCAGGATTGCAAGATCCAGCTTTAAGCTGTCGCGGTCCCGCGGCTGAATTTTTTCAGGTGCTGCGGTCAGCGTCGACAGAAAAAAGACCGGACCGAGCAAAACGGCGGTGATTTTTCGGAAAAACATCAGAATCTTCTGCATTGAGATCACTCCTTATTTCATATGATTCCATTATAAAGCAGAAATACCGCCTTGTCAACCAAACCTGAAAGGAAGATCCGGAAAAAAGATTTTTGAAATTCCGAAAAAACTGTTGACATTTGCACATTTTTGCATTATCATTGTCGATAGTGAATACAGAACGTTGCAGAAATTGCAATGGTGACACACTGCGTAACATAAATTTTTGGCCGAGCGGCTGACAAGTTTTTGCTTACCCGTGGTAACCGACGAGGGAACACGTCCGAAGAGGCGGAGTTTCTATCGTCGTTTTTTTCTTTATACGGCACTTTTTCTGCGGAATTCCGGATCTGCCCAGCGGATCCTGAATCATATATTATTCGAGCGCGCATGGACGGCTGACCGAACACCGCCATGCAGGGAAAGGGGCGTTTTCCATGGCAGATAACACGATCATTGAACTTCGGGGCATCTCAAAGAAATTCGGCGATGAGGTCGTCCTCAATAACTTGAATCTGAACATCAAGGACAAGGAGTTCATCACGTTCCTCGGTCCGTCGGGCTGCGGAAAAACAACGATGCTGCGTATTATCGCGGGCTTCCTGGAAGCGGACAGCGGGCAGGTCATTTTCGAAGGAAAAGACATCAGCGCCCTGCCGCCGCACAAACGGCAGGTCAATACGATTTTCCAGCGCTATCAGTTGTTCCCGCATCTGAACGTCTATGAAAACATTGCGTTCGGACTGCGCAACCGCCGTATGAAAGAAAAAGACATCAGCAAGAAAGTCGAGGAAATGCTCGCACTGGTCAACCTCAAGGGCTTCCAGCGCCGGGACATCGGCTCGCTTTCCGGCGGTCAGCAGCAGCGTGTTGCGATCGCGCGTGCGCTTGCCGTGGAACCCCGTGTGCTGCTGCTGGATGAACCGCTTGCCGCACTCGATCTCAAGCTGCGCAAAGATATGCAGGTCGAACTAAAAAACATTCAGAAGCGTCTGGGCATCACGTTCATTTTTGTCACCCACGATCAGCAGGAAGCGCTGTCCATGTCCGACACAGTCGTTGTCATGAACGAAGGCGAAATTCAGCAGATCGGAACACCGCAGGATATCTATAATGAACCGAAAAATGCCTTTGTTGCGGACTTTATCGGCGAATCCAACATTCTTGACGGTGTGATGCTTGACGACTTCAAGGCGAAGTTTTCCGGCGCGGTATTCCAGTGCCTGGATAAAGGCTTTGCCGTCAACGAGTCTGTCGACATCGTTATCCGTCCCGAGGACGTTGACGTCGTCCCCGTTGAAAAGGGTGAGATCACCGGCGTCATCACGTCCAACACCTTCAAGGGCGTTCACTTTGAAATGATTGTTGACATTCAGAACTTCAAGTGGATGATCCAGACCACGGACTATTATCCCGTCGGCTCCACAATCGGCATCGAGATCGAACCGGACGCAATCCACGTCATGAAGAAGAGCAAATACAGCGGCATGTTCGGCGATTACAGCACCTTCTCCGACGAGATGGATCACCTGTCCGATATTGATGAAGAGGAGGACGCATGATGAAAAACAGCCCGCTGTCGCGGCGCCTGATTTCCGCGCCGTATCTGATCTGGGCGGCAATCTTCATCGTGGTACCGCTGATCTTTGTCGTCTATTACTCCCTGATTGACGCGAACGGCGCCTTCACCTGGGAGAACATCAAAGCCATTCCCGATTACAGCGACATCATGCTCAATTCCATCTGGCTCGGCTTTGTCGCAACGATCATCAGTCTGCTGATCTCGTATCCGCTGGCCTACATCATGGCACGGGCAACAAAGAATGTCCAGCGGACGATGATGATGCTCGTGATGCTGCCGATGTGGATGAATCTGCTGATCCGCACATACTCGCTGATGATTTTGCTGCAGGATACCGGCATCATCAACGCCTTGCTCGGCGCGCTGCACCTGTCGAATCTGCACATGATCAATACGCGCGGCGCCGTCATCCTCGGTATGGTCTATAACTATATTCCCTATATGATCCTGCCGCTGTATTCCATCATGTCCAAGATGGACTACGGTCTGATTGAAGCAGCGCATGACCTCGGCGCAAACAAGCTGACCGTGCTGCGCAAAATTATCCTTCCACTGTCCATGCCGGGCATTGCCTCGGGCTTTACCATGGTGTTCGTTCCGTCCGTTTCAACATTCTATATTTCCAAGAAGCTCGGCGGCAGCACGTTTGCGCTGATCGGCGACCTGATTGAAATTCAATTCAAATCCGCCAACAACTATAATCTCGGCGCGTCGCTCTCGCTCGTTCTGATGGTGTTGATCCTGATCAGCATTGCCATCATGAACCACTTCACCGGCGACGATGATGACGGAGGTGTGCTGATATGAAAACAAAGCTTTCGCCTGCATCCAAGCTCTATATCGCGCTGATTCTGATCTTTCTGTATGCGCCGATCCTGGTCATGATCGTCTTTTCTTTCAACGGTTCCAACAGCACCAGCGTCATCCACGGCTTTTCGACCCGGTGGTATCTGTCACTGCTGCATGATGAAGGAACCATCAAGGCGCTCGGCAATACGCTGCTGCTTGCGGTCACATCGTCGCTCTGCGCAACGGTGATGGGTACGGCCGCTGCGGTCGGCATTGACAAGTTCAAGTCCAAATGGCTCAAGCGCACAACCATGACCGTGACCAATATTCCGATGATGAATCCCGAGATCGTGACCGGTATCTCCATGATGCTGTTGTTCGTTTTTGCCGCCGGTCTGGTCGGAAAGACCGACGTTCTCGGCTTCGGCACCATGCTCATCGCGCACATCACCTTCAATCTGCCGTATGTCATTTTGTCCGTCCTGCCGAAATTGCGGCAGATGGATCCGCATCTCCCGGAGGCAGCGATGGATCTCGGCTGCACGCCGCTGCAGGCCTTCTTTAAGGTCACGCTACCGTCCATCTCCACGGGCATCGTCAGCGGTCTGATGATGTCGTTCACGCTGTCGCTTGACGACTTTGTTATCAGCTATTTCACGCAGGGTCCGTCCTTTGAAACGCTGCCCATCCGCATTTTCTCCATGACGAAAAAGCGCGTCAAGCCCGATATGTACGCCCTGTCCACATTGATTTTTGTGACAATCCTGCTGCTGCTCGTGCTGCTCAACATCACGCAGATCCGCGGTGAAAGGCGCGAACGCAACAAGCTCGGGAAGGGGGGCGCGGCATGAAAAAGGTTCTGATTGCTTTGGTGTCTGCGCTGCTGCTGTTCTGCTTTGCCGCCACGGCCGCAGCCTATGAGGACGAAGACTGGTACAAAGGCCGGGAGGGCGAAGTGATCAACGTCTTCAACTGGGGCGAATACATCAGCGATGAATACAGCGACGAAGACGGCTATATCGACGTCAACAAGGAATTCGAAAAGCTGACCGGCATCAAGGTCAATTATGTCACCTTTGAAAGCAACGAGGATATGTACGCCAAGATCAAAAACGGCGGCGCAAGCTATGACATCATCATCCCGTCGGATTACATGATCGAGCGTATGATTGCCGAAGGGCTGCTGCAAAAGCTTGACGTGACAAAGCTGCCGAACTATCACTACATTGACGATCAGTACAAAAATCTGTACTACGATCCCGACAACGCCTATTCCGTGCCGTACAATGTCGGTATGGTCGGTCTGATCTACAATACCAAGATGGTGACGGAAACGCCGACCAGCTGGAACGTGCTCTGGGATTCACAGTACATCGGACAGATCCTCATGATCGACAACCCGCGCGATGCTTTCGCCATTCCGCAGAAGATCCTCGGGCAGTCGTTCAACACCGCCGATCAAAGCGACTGGGAAGCAGCGGCAAAGATGCTCATCCAGCAAAAGCCGCTGTTGCAGGGCTATGTCATGGACGAGGTGTTCAACAAGATGGAGACCGGTGAAGCGGCCATGGTGCCGTACTATGTCGGCGACTACATTGTGATGAAGGAAAACAACGAAGACCTCGCCTTCGTCTATCCGAAGGAAGGCGTCAACATCTTCGTGGACGCGATCTGTATTCCGAAAACGGCAAAGCATTATGACGCCGCGATGAAATACATCAACTTCCTGATGGATCCCGAAGTCGCGCTGGCAAACGCCTGGTACATCGGCTACGCCTCGCCGAACACCGCTGTGCTCGAAGATGCGGATTACGCCGAAGAGATGGGCACCGACCAGTACCTTTATCCGGACGCGGCTCACATGCCGAAGGTGGAATATTTCCACAATCTGCCGCAGGAAACGCTGACGCTCATGAGCGAGCTTTGGAACGACGTGAAGGCGGCAGGGGACATCCCGGTGCGCGTCTATGTCGGCTTTGCGGCAACGGCGGCGGTGATCGTGATTTATGCCGTGACGAAGGCTGTCCAGAAACGCCGCCGCGAACACTGGTACGATTTTCCGGAACAATAAGCAATGCGTATAAACGATAATGTAAGAAATGAGTCGAGTGTAATCTTGACTCATTTTTTTCTGCATTCTTTGTTATTATTGAACAAAAGAATATTGAAAATGAGATAAAAATTTGAAAGTTTCATTATTTGTTCACAATTTAGCGTATAAAAGATGGTATGATAAAAAAGGTTTATTCATAAAAAATGGGAGTGATTGGAACATGAATGAAGCCAGTAAAAAATACGGATATGCGGCCTACGACATTGTCAAGTATGCCGCGAATGAAATCGGCGGCCGTCTGCCCGGATCGGAAAATGAGCATAAGTTTCATGATTACATGG
>CACYCR010000177.1 GCA_902772935.1 Oscillospiraceae bacterium | reverse complement strand
CGTGCGCGGGGCGCGCCGCATTGCAGAAAAGCGAAAAACTGATGTCGAATCTGTAAAAGATGCCGAAAAGGGCTTGACCTTTTTGTGTTTTCTGCTATAATGTACTATGAGTTAGATTAGATGGAACATTCTGTGATTTTCAAGATCGCTTTTACAGAAAGGACGTTTTTACATGAGTATGAACCGATCCCGAACCGCGATGATTATTGTAGCTGCGGTGGTCGTGATCTGCGGCGCATCGTTCTATGCGGTCCGCAGTCTCAATAAGAGCACAAAGGCGCCGGCGATAACGGTTTCCGCTTATTCCGCATCGCAGACGACGCAGCCGACCGCAGCGCCGACAACGCCGCCGACAGAGAGCGGCGAACTGATTCCGACGCCTGCGCTGACGACTGCTGCGCCCACAAGCGCAGCGACGGACCCGGCGACAACAGACGAGAACCGCTTTACGACGTTTGCAACGATGCCGACGTCGGCATATTCCGGTTCGTTCACGACGCAGCCGACCACGCGGTACTCCACAACGCCGACCACGACGTCGCCGACGATCCCGACGACGCGGACATCCTACACGACGCCGCAGGAGGCGCAGCAGGTGATTAATGAGGCGGCGAAGACGAACAAGAGCTTCCTCGGCTACCAGTTTGACCCGGTCGGCCAGTATTATTTCACGGAGAAGGATCCGTGGCAGCGCAACTTCGGCTTCAATGAATGGTACGACTTCGGCGCGTCGTTCATGAATTTCTATTATGATACGTTCCGCTGCAAGTTCGAATACGGCGATAAAGAGTGGATGATCCAGTTCTGGAAGGGTCAGTACGGTTTGGTGTTCCTCGGCTCGGAGATCGGCTGCTACTATCGACCGCTCGACCGCGAAAACGCGCATTATGACGCCGTTGCCGATGAGGACATGCTGTATATGTCGATGACGCTGTACCGCAAGGGCGAGGAGCGTGCGAGCCGCGATTACGCGAAATACTGGTGGTGCACCGCGTTCATTCCCGGTACGCTGGATTCGTTCCGTGACCGTTCGGAGCTGACGATGCGGGCGCGACTGACGATGAAGGACAAGACGATGCTGGATGCGTTTGTGCCGACATTGGAGGCCAACAGCCAGAAATACCACTTCCAGTACACGGTGTCCGGCAGAGACGTGTATCTTGCTTGGACCTGATGGGCGGACGATTTCACAAAAAGTTAAAAAAGTTGTGAAACTCTATTGCAATTTGCAACAAGATATAGTATAATCAATTGTCAGAATATCGTATATTTTCGGCTTGTGCCGTGGATATAAATATTATGAAAGGAATGATGAATCATGAGGAAGTTTTTGAGCGTTTTGGTGGTCGCGCTGATGTGCGTTGCCCTGCTCGCACCGGCGGCATTTGCGGCGAACACGCTGGATTCGCTGACGGCGGCACTGGACGGCGTTGACATCTCTTCTTTGAGCGACACCGAACTCGCGTCACTTCTCGGCGACCTGAATCTGGAAGGCGTTGACCTGGATTCCCTGAAAGAGTCTCTTTCCAACGGCAGCTCGAGCGCATTGGATGGACTGCAGGACAAACTCGGCGGAATCACGGACGGCCTGTCCTCTTCGACGGATGACGCTGCTCCGGCGACAGACTCTGCGCTTTCGAACCTTTCCGGTATGCTTGGCGGCATTGATATGTCCTGGCTGTCGAATGTTGTTTCCGATCCTTCCGCGATCATTTCGATGTTCACGAGCTCCGATTCCGCATCTTCCGGTTTTGATCTTTCTTCTCTGAAGGACATGATCTCCGGCGCGTTCAGCGGCAGTGGTATTGATCTGAACTCGATGCTCGGCAACTTTGATCTCGGTTCGTTCGATATCAGCAGCCTGCTTGGCAACATCGGTATCGGCGGCGCGGCATCCGGCGCAAGCGACATCACTGCGGGCATTGCAGACGCATTGAAGAGCGGTCTTGAAAAGCTGGGTCTGGACCCGTCTTTCCTGGACGGTCTGATGGATAACGACATTGTCAATTTCTTTGCGAATCTGTTCATGGGAATTGGTGATCTTGTGAATCCGGGCAGCAGTGACACACCGGCAGCACCGGCAGCACCGGCGACCCCGAGCGACAGCGATGTTCCGGCAGTACCTTCTGCACCGGCAACGCCGAACACGGGCGACACTTCCGCAGTCTTTGTTGCGCTTGGTACCATTTCCGTTGCAGCGGCTGCAGCATTTGTCTGCCTCATGAAGAAGGAATAAATCCTTTTTCACCAACTTAACTTTTTTAAAAAAGCTAATTTACGCACGCCTCTTCCCGGAGGCGTGCGTGTCCTTTTCAATAGATGAAACCGCCGCCTGCGTATATGTAACGCGAAACATAATGGAGCATGCGAAACAATGGCCTTTTGCTCGCTGTTCTTTCACGAAAGAAAGAGCCACCAAAAAGATCGCACGGGAGCGTGACTTTTCGGGCGTGAGATTTTCCTGCCCGTTTGCGTCTAATCAACGAAGGACCTTCAAAACAAAGGAGATGATGGCATGGATCACGGCGCCGAAAACTATCGCCGCTATCTGCAGGGCGAGGATGACGGCCTCGCGCAGCTCGTCGAAACCTACCGCGCCGGTCTGCAGCTGTTTTTGCTGACGTTGACCGGCGATCCTGCTCTGGCGGAGGATATGACGCAGGAAACGTTTTTGCGCCTTGCCGTGAAGCGGCCGCGCTTTGACGGACGGTCGGCGTTCAAAACCTGGCTGTACCGTATCGGCCGCAACGTGACAATTGATCACCTGCGCAAGCGGAAAAGAGAATTGCCGACCGACAGCGAAACCCTTGCCGCCTGTCACGCGGAGGTGGAATCTCTGGAAGCGCAGTGTCTGCGGGATGCGCAGACCCGGTCGCTGCATCGCGCCATGGAGACCCTGCCTGCGGCACAGCAGCAGATCCTTTGGCTGCGCTTTTTCGAAGATCTGCCGCTTAAAGACTGCGCCGCCATCCTCGGCAAACGTACCCATGCCGCCGAAATGACCCTGAGCCGCGCAAAAGCCGCGCTCCGGGACCGTTTGCAGAAAGAAGGGCTGTTTGATGAAAACGAATCGTGAACTATATGAGGCTGTTCTGCAGCAGCGGGATGCGCTGCAGGCCGCCCGCGCAAAACGAAACCGCCGCGCAAGAACAGCAATCGCTGTTTTTGTGCCGGTACTGCTGGTCGCTGTGGCAGTGACAGCGTTTGCACTGCGCGGCGCGCAGCCGCCGGTGGATGTGCCGACCGCTCAGACCGATACCGCAGAACCGACGCCAGGCGTTCCCACAGGCGTCTATGACTATGCGGCACAGACAACATTTCCTTATGAAGTGCTTGTCGATGAGGTAGCGGTGCCCTGCTACGCCGGCAGCGGGATGCTGTCCCTCGTCGGGTTCAGCGAAACAATAATGGTGAAGGCTGCGGTGTGGCTGCTCGAGGGCACTGTGTTGGAAACGCACATACAGGATCACACCTATGTTGTCCGCGCGCCGGGCAAGTTCGGCGCAAAGACCATGACGATCACGACGCCGCTGCAAAGCGTTGTGACGACCTTCCGCGTGGAACGGGTGCTGCACGGCGACGCTGCTTTGGAAGGGCAGACGATCACACTGGAAGACAAGATCATCAGCTATGACGGCATTTTCGGCTACAAGACCGGCGCGGCCTATGTGTTTCTTGTTGAGGATCATGGAAAAGCCGCCGCGATCGATCACATTGAAAGCGACGAAGAACTGCTGTCGGGCGATCTCACCCGGGTGTCGCGGTACGCCACGCTGTATCCTTTCATCCCGCCGATCGAACGGACGGCCGACGGGCGCGGCTACATCGTATCGGCGGACTGGGTGCATCTGGTACGCAAGCATGACGCAGATGTCTTTTATGGAGACAATATTCCGGTGCTCGTGCAGCCGCAGCAGACCGACGTTCCCGTGCCGGCGGACAAAGAAGGGGAGGACCACTATGTTGCCATGACGCCGGGCGGCGGCAGCACACAGCTGTGGGACTATTACCGCACGCAGATGAAGCTGGTGCCGAAAGCAGACTTTGACCGGCGCATGAACGCGCTGCTGACACGGCTGTTTCCCCCGACGCAGTGAGAAACTTTTCATAAAACCCCGTCTGTACGCCGTGCAGGCGGGGCTTTGCTTCTGATTTGACAACTTCGGTACTTCATGCTATAATAGCAAAAATTCTTTGAAAAGCGGATGATATGATGATCCTGAACAATGTCGATTTCGAAACGTATTTCAACAACTATCCCGATACGGACGGCTACTTCGGCAAATACGGCGGTGTTTATGTGGACGATAAACTCAAAGCGGCCATGGCCGAAATCACCCAGGCCTATTTCTCCATTTGCCAGTCCCGGAAGTTTATCGCCGAGCTGCGCCGGATCCGCACCGAATTCCAGGGCAGACCGACGCCGATCTCCCACCTGGAACGCCTCTCGGACGCCCTCGGCGGCAAAGTGCAGCTCTATGCCAAGCGCGAAGACCTGAACCATTCCGGCGCGCATAAGCTCAACCATTGTATGGGTGAAGCCCTGCTTGCCAAATACATGGGCAAGAAAAAAGTCATCGCCGAAACCGGCGCCGGTCAGCACGGCGTTGCCCTTGCAACCGCGGCGGCGTACTTCGGTCTGAAGTGCGACATTTACATGGGTGCGGTCGATATCAAAAAGCAGGCGCCGAATGTGGCACGCATGAAGGTGCTCGGCGCCAATGTGATCGAAGTCACCCACGGCCTGCAGACACTGAAGGAAGCGGTGGACGCGGCGTTCGACGCTTACAGCAAAGAATACAACGACGCGATCTACTGTATTGGCTCCGTCCTCGGTCCGCATCCGTTCCCGATGATGGTGCGCGATTTCCAGAGTGTTGTCGGCATCGAAGCCCGCGAGCAGTTCATCAACATGACCGGCCATCTGCCGAACGCGATCGTCGCCTGCGTCGGCGGCGGCAGCAACGCGGCAGGTCTCTTCGCCGGCTTTTTGAACGACCCCGTGGACATTTACGGCATTGAGCCGCTCGGCCGCGGCGCAACCCTCGGCGACCACGCGGCAAGCCTCAAGTACGGCACCGAAGGCGTCATGCACGGCTTCAACAGCATCATGCTCAAGGATGAAAACGGCGACCCTGCACCGGTGTATTCGGTGGCCAGCGGTCTCGATTATCCCTCCTCCGGCCCGGAGCACGCGTTCCTGCGCGACCTCGGCCGCGTCAAATATGACGTGATCGACGACAAAGAGACGATCGACGCGTTTTTCAAACTCTCGCGTCTCGAGGGCATCATCCCGGCGATCGAAAGCGCCCATGCGGTGGCGTTCGGCATGAAGCTCACCAAGACGCTTGACCACGGCTCGGTGCTGATCAACCTGTCCGGCCGCGGCGACAAGGATATGGATTACGTACTGGAAAAATACGGTATCCCCGATTGAAGTTCATAAAAATTTTTCAACAGGCAGCAGGTGTGCTGCCTCTTTTTTATTGACAAGGTGCTGAAAAAAAGCTATAATATAGAAAAGTTGTTGTGCAATTATTACGAAACTGTGAAAGGAGGCTGCCGATGGCTGTTGCAGAAAAACAATACGGAAAGCTCATCAAAATTCTGCAGATCATCTCCTTTGTGTTCATGCTCGTGATGCTGGTGCTGTGCGTGCTGTTCCTTGTGAAGAACCACATCTCCGTGAAAAATGTGGATACGCTCACGCAGTATCTCACCGGCGGCACGCTGACGATCGCCCTGATCCTGATCGGCTTCAGCATTGTCAAATCCTTTGCGCTGGTGTTTCCGCCGGCGGTGCTGTTCGTCGTATCGGGCATCGTGTTTGACCGGTTCTGGGTTGCGGTGCTGGTCAACTTCATCGCCACAGCCGCAAGCCTCATCCTGCCGTACTTCCTCGGCCGGTTCACCGGGAAGGGGATGGTGGACGCGCTCAAGGGGCGGTTCAAAGCGATCCGAAAGCTCGATGACTTTGCGGATGCGAACAGCTTTGCCGTGGTCTTCGTGTTCAAGGCGGGCGGCTTTATGCCTTCCGATCTGAGCAGTCTGATTTTCGGCGCGATGAACATTCCGTTCACCACCTATTTCCTTGCCGCGAACCTCGGCATGCTGGTGCTCAACGTGCTTTGGACGCTGCTCGGCGCAAAGGGCGATCTGAGCAATCCGCTTTCCTTTTTGTATGTGCTGCCGGCGCTGCTGTTTGCCATCGCGGCGTCCGTCTTCATGAGTAAACGTAAAAAGAAAAAACAAGCCTTGACAACAATCAAAGAAGGGGAAGGTGAAGACCTTTGAAACAGTATGATGTCATTGTGATCGGCGCCGGAAACGGCGGTCTTGCCGCTGCAGCCACAACGGCGAAAGCGGGCTTGTCCACGCTTCTTCTTGAGCGCCACAATATTCCCGGCGGTTCCGCGTCTTCGTTTGTGCGCGGACGGTTTGAGTTTGAACCCTCGCTGCATGAGCTTTCCGGCATCGGTACGCCGGAGGAGCCCGGCATGGTGGAAGAATTCTTTAACCGCATCGGCGCAAAGGTGGACTGGTGCAAGGACAGTTCCACATTCCGGCTGATCGTTCCGGCGAAGGAGGGCGACAAGGACGCCTTTGTCAACGAAAACGGTGTGTTGGTTTCCGTGGATGCGCGTATGCCGGTCGGCTTTGAGGCGTTCTCCCGCAAGCTGGACGAACTGGTGCCCGGCTCCTATGAGAGCGCGAAGAACGCCTTCCGTCTGGCGGAGGATATGTACAAAGCCTTTGACGCGCTCGGCGACGGCGACAACCTCGGCGGCATATTCAAGGTGCTGCGGTATCTGCCGGACGTGATGCGTATGACCTCGCACACATTGAAGGAGGGCCTTGATGCGCTCGGTATGCCGAAGAAGGCGCAGGACATTTTCACAACCTACTGGTGCTACATGGGCTCGCCCGCCTCACGCTTTGACTTCCTGTATTACATGGCGATGCTGCACGGCTATATCAAGAACGGTACGGGCATTCCGCTGCTGCGCAGCCACGCGATGAGCCTTGCCATCGACAAGGTCATCCGCGATTACGGCGGCGAGATCTGGTACAACGCCGAAGTGACCAAGGTCATCATGAAGGACGGCAAGCCCGCCGGCGTCGTCATCAACGGCGAAAAAGAGGTGTACGGCAAACGCTTCATCTGCAACGGCTCGCCGAACTTTGTCTGGACCGACCTGTTCGATGCGCCGTCGATTCCGCAAAAGCAGATCAAGATGACCAACGCGCGTCCCGTAGCTGCGGCGCTGACCACGGTCTATCTCGGCATGAACAAGACCAAGGAGGAGCTCGGCATCACGGATTACTCCGTGTTCATTGCGCCGACGGCCGATTCCGACGCGCAGTTCGCGTGCTGCCAGGACTTCTTCAGCGGCTACTGCATCATCAACTGCCTGAACGAGATCATTCCCGACTGTACGCCGAAAGGCACGAGCCAGTTGTTCCTGACGACAATGACCTTCGGCGACGTGATGAAGGACGTCCGCCCGCAGGATTACAAAAAGTTCAAGACGAAGGTCGCAAAGGACATGATCGAAACGTGCGAAAAGGCGCTGAACATCTCCATTCAGCCCTACATCGAAGAGATTGAGATCGCGTTGCCGCCGACCTTCTCACGGTATCTCAATACGCCGCAGGGAACGCCGTACGGCTATATGCTTGACAAATGGGACAGCATGATCCCGCGCACGGTGCAGTTCATGCAGGATCAGCCGTTCGACAACTTCCTGTTCTGCGGTGCGTCGCAGGAGCGCGGCGACGGCTACGGCTGTGCCTACCACTCCGGCGAAAAAGCCGCAAAGCTGACCATTCAGGCAATGAAGGAGGGCAAATAACATGGCAAGTCCGATCAAATCTCTGGATTTCAAAGAGTTTTTGCCGATGCTGAAAAACCGGCAGGCAACGTTTGATGCGGCGACAACGAAGATGCCGCCGGCAACGGATCAGGCGCGGGAGATCGCCCGTGCGCTGCACCCGAAACGCCAGTACCTGCAGGTTGCCGCCGTGACCGAACGCGCGGCGGACTGCAAGAGCTTCACCCTTGTGCCCGACCCCGAACGCGGCACAACGGCGCTCGCGTATTTCGGCGCGGGCAAATACCTGACGGTGTTCGAAACCGTCAGCGGGATGCCGGTCACCCGGGCATATTCGATCTCCTCTGCGCCGCAGGACGCGCTGCGCGGCAAGTATGAGCTGACGATCAAGCGCGTGGATGGCGGTCTGCTCTCGCAGTACATCCTGACCAACTGGACGGTCGGCACGCCGGTTGAAGTCTCCGCACCGTCCGGCAACTTCGAATATCAGCCGCTGCGCGACGCCGCAACGGTGATCTGCCTTGCCGGCGGCAGCGGCATCACCCCGTTCCTCTCCATGGCGAACGCCATTGCGGACGGCGACGAGGACTTCTCAATGATCCTGCTGTACGGCAGCCGCAACAAGGACAACATCCTCTTTTATGACGAACTGGACGCGCTGACGAAAAAGACCGACAAGGTCAAGGTCGTCCATGTCCTCAGCGACCCGGACGCGGCGAAGGCCCTGCCCGGCGCCGAACAGGGTTTCCTGACGGCAGCGCTGATTCAGAAATATGCGCCGGCGGATGCGGCGTACTCGGTTTTCCTCTGCGGTCCGCAGCAGATGTACGCCTTTGTGGACAAGGAGCTTGAACAGCTGCAGCTTGAGAAAAAGTACATCCGCCACGAGATGTTCGGCGAATTCCACAACCCGGCTTCGCAGGACGATTATCCGTCCGACGTTCCGGCAACGGTACAGATCACCGTCACCGTGCAGGATAAGACAACGACCGTGACAGGCGCCTCGTCCGACTCCGTGATGCAGATTCTTGAAAAGAACGGCATCGCTGTCCCGGCGCGCTGCCGCAGCGGCGAATGCGGCTTCTGCCACTCCCATCTGCTCTCCGGCAAGGTCTATGTGCCGAAGCAGCTGGAATACCGCCGCTTTGCCGACCACGAATTCGGCTGCATCCACCCGTGCTGCTCCTTCCCGCTGACGGACCTCGTGCTGAACGTCCCGACAGCAAAATAAAACGACAGTCTGCACCCCGCCCCCCCGGCGGGGCTTTCTCTTTTGCACAAAAATTTGCTGCGCCTATTGCTATTTTTGCAAAGATTTGCTACAATATTTATAGTCGGATATTTTTTGAAAGGGGCGTTCTGCCATGCGTTTCGATTATATCACATTCATTGTCCGGAAATTCAACGCGTTTCTGCTTGTACTGTTCATCGCGTTCATTCCGTTTACACAAAACAAACAGGTGCATTTTGCGGCGGATCACACTGCCGACCGCACCAATTACCCCTTCGTCATGGTGCACGGCTTTCAGGGCTGGGGCGAAGACGTGAAGGGTTACAAGGGCCTGCCGTACTGGGGTCTGCTCAACGGCGACGCGCTCAAGGCGTACCGGGAAGCGGGCTTCACCTGTGTTGCGCCGACGCTTGACCCGGTGTCCAGCGTGTGGGACCGCGCCTGCGAGCTGTACGCGAAACTCAAGGGCACCCGCGTCGATTACGGCAAAGCGCACAGCGAGGCCTGCGGCCATGACCGTTACGGCGAAGATTATACCGGCAAGGGTATGCTTGACGCCTGGGACAGCGAACACAAGGTCAACCTCTTCGGCCATTCGCTCGGCGGCCCGACCTGTACGATGCTGACGAGTGTGCTTGCCAACGGCGCCCCGGAGGAGATCGCCGCAACAACGGACGGCACGCTGTCCGAGTACTTCACCGGCGGCAAAGCCGACTGGGTGTATTCGGTGACAGGTCTCGCCTCGGTGTATAACGGCACATCGCTGTTTGTCAATGCGCAGGCGGTCCGCGACACGGAAACCTATCTGAAGAACCGGCTTGCCGAAAAGAAGTTTGTGCCGTTTGCCGCGCGCAAGATCATCGAAACCTCCATGGACGGTCTGTTCACCATCCTGGAGGACATCACAAGCGGCAAGGTCGCCGACCCGGATACCGCCGTTTATGATATGCATCCTGACAATGCGCTGAAGATCAACAAGACGATCAAGACCGTGGACAGCGTGTATTACTTCTCCGTCATTCAGGACGCGACAAAGCCCAGTGAGATCGACGGCCATCTGATTGCCGATCCCGAGATCGCCGATCCGCTGCTGGTCGCCTTTGTGCCGATCCTTGCGCGCACAAACATGATCACGCCCGATGGTCTTGTGATGGATTCCGAATGGGCGGCAAATGACGGCTGCGCGAACACGATCTCGCAGAAAGCGCCGTTCGGCGAACCGATGAACGAGCTGACACAAGGCCCGTCCCCGGCAATCGCGGGTACGGTTTCGACCGGCGTCTATAATGTGCTGCCGGTGTTCCGCGGTACCCATGTCGCTCTGACCGGCGACGTGCTCAGCCCGAATCTGCGCGGTCCGGAGTATCTGCTGCACGTCATGGAAATGATCAACGCGCTGTAAGGCGAACCGAAAACATAATCATCTGCGCCGTTCCTTTTGGGGCGGCGCAGCTTTTTTTGGGGAGAACGTTTTGCTGCTGTTTTTTTCGCATTTTGAAAAACCGGAATAAATAGACTTGACAGATTTGCTTTTTTGCGTTAAAATAACAAAGATAGTATACTCTGTATTACTATATCTGTCTGTTCAAGTAACAATACTGTAATTCTTTTGGTGATTTTTGAATTTGACACAAAAATGATGAGAGAAGGAGGTGCTGCTACTTTGGTTCCTTGGTATATTGCAATCATTATTGCAGTCGTATGCGCGGCTGTATTTGGGGTTCTCGGTTTCATTTTCGGTGGTAATCATCGGAAAAAGACGGCGGAAGGACTGCTCGGCTCTGCGGAAGAAGAAGCGACCCGCATTGTCAATCAGGCAGTGACAGAAGCTGAAACCAGAAAAAAAGAAGCGATTCTCGAAGCGAAGGAAGAGATTCATAAATCCCGTTCCGAGACGGAAAAAGAATTGCGCGAACGCCGCAATGAAGTCCAGCGTCAAGAGAAACGCATGATTCAGAAGGAAGAAAACCTTGACAAAAAGGTTGATGCGCTTGAGAAAAAAGAAGCGCAGCTTGCTGAGAAAATCAAGCAGGCGGAAAGCCAACTTACCGAAGCAGAAAGCATCAAAAGAAGTCAGTTAGAAATGCTTGAGAAGATTTCCGGCTATACGAAAGAACAAGCGAAAGTTTATTTGCTCGCGCAGCTTGAAGAAACGCTGACACGCGAAAAAGCGATGAAGATCATGGAGTTTGAAGAACGCACCCGCGATGAAGCGGATACGCTTGCACGTGAAATCATCGCAACGGCGATTCAGCGTTGTGCCGCCGATCAGGTCTCAGAAGCGACCGTGTCCGTGGTGCCGCTGCCGAACGACGAAATGAAGGGTCGCATCATCGGTCGTGAGGGACGCAACATCCGTACCCTCGAAACGATCACCGGCGTTGATCTCATTATTGACGATACGCCGGAAGCGATCACGCTGTCCTGCTTTGATCCGGTACGCCGCGAGGTTGCACGCGTCACTTTGGAAAAGCTGATTTCCGACGGACGGATTCATCCGGCGCTCATTGAAAAAATGCACGACAAGGCCAAGCGCGAAGTCGAACAGACGATCCGCCAGGCCGGTGAACGCGCGGTGGTTGACGCCGGCGTCAACGGGGTGCATCATGAGCTTGTTAAACTGCTTGGCCGTCTGAAGTATCGTACCAGCTACGGCCAGAACGTCCTCATCCATTCCCTTGAGGTGTCCTACATCTGCGGCCTGATGGCGGCGGAGCTCGGCGTCGATGTGAAGCTGGCGAAGCGTGCCGGCTTGCTGCACGACATTGGCAAGGCGCTCGACCATGAGCAGGAAGGCTCCCACATTGAGCTGGGCGTTGAAGTTGCAAAGAAGTACAAGGAAAACGATACGGTGATCAATGCGATCCACGCGCATCACGGCGATGTGGAACCGAAGAGCACGATCGCGGTTCTGGTGCAGGCGGCGGATGCGATTTCCGCGGCACGCCCGGGCGCACGGCGCGAGAACCTGCAGAATTACATCAAGCGGCTTGAAAAGCTGGAAAGCCTGACCGAATCCTTCAAGGGCGTGGAAAAGGCGTATGCGATTCAGGCGGGTCGTGAGGTTCGCGTGATTGTGAAACCGGAACAGGTCAGCGACGAAAAGATGGTGCTGAT
>CACYCR010000176.1 GCA_902772935.1 Oscillospiraceae bacterium | reverse complement strand
TGCTGATTTTGCGGCCGAGATCTGCAACAATGTCCTGCAATTGCTGTTCGCTGAAAAAGATTTCCTGGATGTCATTGGTCATGGGTGTTGCACGCTCCTCAAAGATATTGCTGTATATGGTTTGCGTTTGGATGGTTCGGTTGAATAACGGGTAAAAGCCCTTCGCCGTCAGCGCAAAGGAACGCCTTGTCTGCGCCAAAGCCCTGCACCCAGGCGATCTGGCCGTTCACGGTGAGAACGGCGATCCGGTTGCGGTCTTCGGGCGGAATCTTCGCCTCGTTGAACAGCTTTTTGAGCGTCTTGCTGCAGCCGCGCTTCGCGTCGCAGAAGACGTCTCCTGCCCGCCGCGAGCGCAGAAGAAGATCGCCCTGTAGCTTTTCTTTTGCAAGCGCGTGTTGTCCGCTTGCCGGCACAAGCCGGATGAACCCTGCCGGCGTATCCGTACCGGCAGCGTCCAGCGGGACCTCCCACGGTGCAAACGGGTCTGCTGCTTTGCAAAGGCGCACGGCGGTTTCGTCCGCGATCAAGCAGCACTTCTCCGAAAGCTGTACCTTGCCGCCGGCAAGAACTGCCGTTTCGCACAGCGCAAGGTGCCGCGCCTCTGGGGGCTTGTCCATGGCGTCTGTCAGCAGAAGCAGCAGCGCTTCCCTGCGGACCGCCGGGTGCAGTTTTTGCAGCGCCGGTGCAGCGTACCCGTTTGGCAAAGCGGCCGCTTTGAGTGCGTCTTGCGCCATTGCACGGATGCAGTCGCTTTGCTGCCGCGCGGTGTCAAGAAACCGTGTGAAGGTCTCATCAAACGCGGGCTGCAGCGAACGGAAGGCCGGGACAATGTTGTGACGGATATAGTTGCGCGTATAATCGTCGCTGCGGTTGGTGCTGTCCGTGACATAGGACAGTCCGCGTGACGCCAGATGCGCTTCCACGTCCGCTCGGGAAACGCGGATCAGCGGACGGATGACCCTGCCGCGCTTTGCGGGAATCCCCGCGGCGCCGCGCAGCGCCGTTCCGCGCGCCAGATGAAAGAGCGCCGTTTCGATGCGGTCGTCCCTTGTGTGGGCAACCGCGACAGCGTCGCAGCCGGAATCAAAGAACGCCTCGTAACGGATGCGCCGACCGGCTTCCTCTACGGAGATGCCCAGCCGCTTTGCTTCGGCGGCAGCGTCGGCATGCACGACCTTGCACGGTACGCCGAACCGCCGGCAGAGGTCTTCGGTAAACGCCGCGTCGCGGTCGGCTTCTTTGCCGCGCAGCCCGTGGTGGACATGCACCGCCTGCAGACGGTAGCCGAACTGCGGCTGCAGCGCGCAGAGCACATCCAGCAGACACACGGAGTCCGCGCCGCCGGACACGCCGACGCAGATGCTGGAAACGGCATCCAGCAGGTGTTCTTCTTCAATCGTGCGCAAAACATTACAGATCATTGCGCAGCGTCTCCAGATTCGTAAACATGGTGTAATCGCCGTTCCAGGCGAGCTTGACGGTGTTGGTCGGGCCGTGACGGTTCTTGGCGATGATCAGCTCGGCCTCGTTGATGGAGGGCGCGTCGTCGTCGGGAACGGCGTCCGGGCTGTCGTTATAGTATTCGCTGCGGTACAGCATGATGACGATGTCGGCGTCCTGCTCGATCGAGCCGGATTCCCGCAGGTCGGAAAGCTGCGGACGGTGGGACTTGCCGCGGGCTTCCGTGGTACGGGCGAGCTGCGCGAGCACCACAACGGGGATGTTGAGGTCCTTCGCCATCAGCTTGAGGTTCCGCGTGATCTCGGAGACCTCCTGCACGCGGTTTTCCGACCGCTGCCCGCTCTTCATGAGCTGCAGGTAGTCTACAAACACGGCGTCCACGTCGCGCAGGCGGCGGATGCGGGATTTCATCTCCGGTACCGTCATGTTCGACGTATCGTCGAAGTATAATTCGCATTTGGACAGCAGCGCCGTCGCGGTCGCCAGCCGTCCCCATTCGTCACCGGTGATGGCGCCCGAGCGCATCTTTGTGCTTTCCACGCGGGCCTCTGTGGCCAGAACGCGCTGGGCGAGCTGTTCCTTGGTCATTTCCAGCGAGAAGAACAGCACCTTTTTTTTGCCGAGCATTGCCGTGTTGCGCGCCATGTTCAGCGCAAGGCTTGTCTTACCCATGGCCGGACGTGCGCCGACAATGACAAGATCCGAGCGGTTGAGTCCGGTGATCATCCGGTCCAGATCGGTAAAGCCGGTCGTATAGCCCTTGTACTGTTCCCGGTCGTCCGAAGAGAGCTTTTGCAGCTTGTCGTAGACCTCGTTGACGATGATGTCGCCGATCTTTGTCGGACCGCGCGTGACGCGACCCTGCCGGATATCGTAAATCTTCTGTTCGGCGGAATCCAGCAGCAGATCCGCGCTGCTGTCTGAGCCGACCGACTCTTCGATGATCGTCTTGGACACAAGGATCAGCGTGCGCACGTAGTAACGCTCGCGGATGATCTTGCAGTAGGATTCCACATTCTCCGTGGACGGCACGGCCTGCGCAAGCTGATAAAGATACGTCTTGCCCGCCGCGTCGTCATAGACACGCGCGGCCTTCAGCTTTTCCAGGACGACCAGCGGGTCAACCTTGCCGCCGACGGCGTCGATCTCCTGCATCGCGCCAAAGATTGCGCGGTGCTGCGGGAGGTAGAAATAATCGCTTTTGAGCTGGATGAGCACCTGCGAGATGCAGGCGGGATCCGTCAGAATACAGCCGAGGACGGCCTGCTCTGCTTCCATACTGAACGGCAGCTGCACATCATCGAGGCTGAGAAACGTGTCCTGGGGCATATTATTCACCGACCATTACATAAAGTTTTGCCGAAATGCCGGAATACAGCTTCACTTCAAATTCATACGTGCCGAAGCTCTTGATCTCCTCCACGGTGATCTTGCGCTTGTCAATGTCGATGCCGAACTCGCTTTTGAGCTTTTCGGCAATCTCCTTTGCGGTGACGGAGCCGAAGAGCTTGCCGTTCTGGCCGGCCTTTGCACTGATGCGGATCGTCTTGCCCTCAATGCGCTTGGCGTTTGCCTTTGCGGCTTCGGTTTCGGTCTTGATGCGGTACGCCTCGGCGTCCTGCTTGTTTTTCAGCTCGCTCATCGCCTGGGCGTTTGCTTCGGCGGCGAGCCCCTTCGGGAACAAAAAGTTGCGGGCGTAGCCGTCGGATGCGTTGACGAGCTGCCCCTTCTTGCCGAGTCCTTTGACGTCCTGCTTTAAGATGACTTTCATGGTGTATGGACCTCCCTTATTTACGAATTGAAAATAAAAATTGAAAATTGAAAATGATTATGCGTTTTGAAGGCGGCTTTGAATCGCTTCCTCCAGCATCGCCTTCGCCCGGTCAAGCGAAATGTCGCCGAGCTGGCAGGCCGCCATGGTCTGGTGGCCGCCGCCGCCGAGCGCTTCCATGATGAGCTGGACATTGATCTCGCCGTAGGAGCGTGCGGAAATCTGCACCTCGCTCCCCTGCCGGAAGATCACAAACGAAGCCTTGACGCCGTCGATGGACAGCATTTCGTCCGCCGCCTGCGACGTAATCAGCCGCAGATGCTCGTTTTTCTGCTCCGTGACGGAGATCGCGCAGACGTTCGCGAAGAACTCCGCCGTGTCGATGATCTTGTTGCGGCGGTGGAAGATTTCCATGTCAATGGCAAAGAGCTGCCGCGCCTCCACGGTGTTTGCGCCGCGCGAACGCAGGTACGCCGCCGCCTCAAAGGTACGCACACCGGTGCGGATGATGAAGTTGCGCGTGTCCAGCGAAATGCCGGCAAACAGCGCCTGCGCCGTCATCGGTGAGAGAATCGGCTTGGTATCGACATACTGGCACAGCTCGGTCACCATCTCCGACGCGGAGGACGCATTCGGCTGATGGTAGAATACCACGGTGTTTTCAATGAAGCCGACGGATTTGCGGTGGTGGTCGATCACGATCACCTGATGCGCCCGGTCAACAAGCGCCGGACATTCGGTGAAGTCTTTTTTGTGCGTATCGACAACGACGACGAGCGTGCGCTCCTTCACCGCGGTCAGGGCGTATTCCGGCGTAATCAGGTACTGCGGACCGGCAAACGCCGCAAAGCGGTCGCAAAGCGGCCGGGACAGCGTGGTCTTCGGGTCAACGACTATATGCGCCGGTACGCCGAGGTGATTCGCCATTGCCCAGACGCCGATGGCGCTGCCGATCGCGTCGTAATCGGAAAAGCGGTGTCCCATGATCAGAACGCTGTCGCTGTCCATCATGGTTTCGCAGATGGTCTTGGAAATCAGTCGCGTCTTCTGTTTGCCGCGCTTTTCGTGACCGGCAGAAACGCCGCCGAAGAACTGATACTGCGTTTCACGGCGGATGGCCACCTGATCGCCCCCGCGGCTCTGCGCCATATCGAGCGCCTGTTTGGCGGAATTGTTGGATTCGATGAAATCATCCTCGCGGCCGACGCCGATGGACAGCGTCATTTCGGTCTGCCGCCCGTCGAGCGTGAACGCACGCACCTGATCGAGAATGCGGAACTTTTCTTCAATCATCCGCCGCAGCATATGCTCTTCGGCAATGATGATCATGCGCGTGCCGGACAGCTTGCGGCACAGCGCGCCGAAGGACGCCGCCCAGTCTTCGATCATCTGCGCAAACCGGGAGAACACGGCGGCGCATTCGCTTTCCTTGAAGGTCTGATACAGCTCTTCGGCGTTGTCCACCGTGGTCAGCAGGACGGACGGCCGCGAATCCAGATAGGACTGCTCGGTCTCGCGCAGCGCCGTTTCATCGAAGAAATACAGCAGGTACTCCGGTCCGCTTTCGCTTTGCAGCGCACCGGAATACACCGAAAAATGATGGTTTGCGGCGTGGATGTGATACCCGCGCCCGCAAAAGAGCTTGTCAAGGGTTTCGAGCCGCAGCAGCGACTGCAAATCGAGCGCGCGCGTCTTTTCACTGAGTGAAAACGCAGCCATAAAGGCGTCGTTGAACCAAAGGATGTCGCCGTTTGCGTCAACGACAACGCAGGGCACCGTCAGTTCATTGTAAACGTTGCCGTTCTGAAAATCGAGCGCCTGCGACACGTTCTGCACCCGGTGGAGCAGCCGTTCGTTGCGGAAATGCTGAATCAGCAGTTTCACCGTAAACAGCACAGCAGCGACTGCCGCCTGTGCAATGGCCAGCGGTTTGCTGAAAAAGAATGTGACGGCTGCAAAGACCAGCGCTGCGGCAAAGGCAATCAAAGAGACGTCCAGGTTCTTCCAGAGTTGTTTCATTCGTCAATCTCCATCAGAATGGGCAGCACCATGGGGCTGCGCTTGGTTCGTTCATACATCAGGCGGGACACGTCGTCGCGCACCCGGTTTTTGATGGTGTTAAAGTCGCGGATGTTGCGGTCAAAGCACTTGTTGAGCGTACGCTCCGCCATGGTCCGCGCCTCTTCGAGCAGCGCCTCGGATTCGCGCACAAACACGAAGCCGCGGGAGAACACCTCGGGACGGTTGAGCAGATAGCCTGTGTCCGCGTCCAGCGCGGCGCAGACGACGATGATGCCGTCCTCGGCCAGCAGCTTGCGGTCGCGGATGACCACGGAGCCGACGTCGCCGACGCCGATGCCGTCCACAAAGACCTGTCCGGCGGGCACGTCCGCCACACGCTTGAGGCTGTTTTGCGTCAGCTCAACCTGCGCGCCGTTGTCCACCAGCAGAATGCGCTGCGGGTCAATGCCGACCGCCTGCGCCAGTGCGGCGTGGTGCTGCAGATGCTTTTGTTCGCCGTGGACGGGAATGAAGAATTTCGGTTTGATCAGCGCGAGCATCATCTTCAGCTCCTCCTGACAGGCGTGGCCGGAGACGTGCACGTCGTACATCTTTTCGTAAACGACCTGTGCGCCGAGCTTCATCAGCTCGTTGACAACGCGGCCGACGGTCTTTTCGTTGCCGGGAATCGGTGTTGCGGAAATGATGACGTAATCGTTCGGAGAGATGGCGACCTTCCGGTGGTCGGAAAATGCCATGCGGGTCAGCGCGGACATCGGTTCGCCCTGGCTGCCCGTGGTGATGAGCACCAGCTCCTGATCGCTGTACTTCTTAATGAGGTTCAGGTCGATCAGTATGCCGTCCGGCACCTTCAGGTACCCCAGCTCACGGCTGACAGCAACGACGTTTTCCAGACTGCGCCCGGAGAGCGCGACCTTGCGGCCGAGGCTTTGCGCAACGTCGATGATCTGCTGTACGCGGTGGATGTTCGAGGCAAAGGTCGCAACGATGATCCTGCGCTGTCCCGCCGCGCGGAACAGCCGCTCAAAGCTTTCGCCGACCTTGCGTTCGCTTTCGGTAAAGCCCGGACGTTCGGCGTTGGTGGAATCGGCCAGCAGGCACAGCACGCCCTCGTTGCCGAGTGCGCCGAACCGCGCAAGGTCAATCATGCCGCCGTCGATGGGCGTTGCGTCAAACTTGAAGTCGCCGGTGTGGACAATCGTGCCGCCCTTGCAGCGGATCGCAAAGCCGACCGCGTCGGGAATCGAATGGTTGACATGGATGAATTCGACGGAAAAGCCGCCGAGCGTCACCGTGTCGCCGGGCGAAACAACGTTGAGCTTCGCCTTGGAGAGCAGCTTGTGCTCCTCGAGCTTGCCCTTGATCAGCCCGACCGTCAGCTTCGTGCCGTACACGGGGACGTTGATCTTCTTAAGCAGGTACGCGAGCGAGCCGATGTGGTCCTCGTGACCGTGGGTGATGACAATGCCGCGCAGCTTGTCGGCGTTGGCTTCGATGTAGGAGAAGTCGGGAATGACCACGTCGATGCCGAGCATGTCCTCATCCGGAAACGCCAGTCCACAGTCGACAATGATCATGTCGTTTTCATATTCGAAGACGGTCAGGTTCTTGCCGACCTCGTTGATGCCGCCGAGAAACGCGATGCGAATCGGCGCCTGCGGCTGGGTGCGGTGCTGGTTCTTTTGACGTTTGCGGTTGTTTTTATAATAAAACGGCTGCGTTTTTCTCGCTTTTTTCTGCCGGCCTTGGTTTTTGATGGAATTGAAACTTTTGTCGAGTCTTGCTTTGTTGGATTTTTCACTCATATGATCTGATATCACCTCATTGTTCAGTTTTGCATGCGCCGATGCACATGTGGGATTTGCCCCCGCGGGCACGTGTTTTTTATCCTGAAACGCTTCAAAAACGAAAAACTCACGCATTTTATTATAGTCAGTACATTATACCGTCTTTCACCCGGTTTGTCAAGTGATTTTGCCGATACACGGGGTAAATCCGCAAGGCGTACAGCTCAGTCATAAAGGCCGATTGCCGTGCGCCGGTACGCCTCCAGGTCATATGAAGCATCCCCGTTGTAAACGCTTTCTTTCGGCGTTTTTCGCGGCGATGCGGCAGTCTTTTGCTGGCGTGGCGCGTTTTCGTTTTCGATGACCGTAATCAGCCGCCCGTGCTTTGTGACTGTCTGCCGGATGAGTCCCGCGTCCTCAAAGCGATCAAGAATGCGGCGGACCTTGTTTTTGTCGACGGAAAGCGCTTCGGCGATATGCCGGCACCCGGTGATGAGCTGGCCCGGTGTGAGCTTGACGGCTTTGCCGGCAAAGACCGCGTTGACTTCCGTGAACACGGCGTAGCATTTCAGATAGCACCAGACAGCCAGGTGCACCGTGTCGGACGTGATGACCTTGTCACGCCAGACGTTTGTGTTGAATTTGATCCAATGATCCGCCATAGATCAGCCCTCCTGTTGGGTTCGTTTTTGCAGGAGAAAAAAGATCCTCCCATAATAAGGGCGGAAACGGCGTTTTGTTGCAGGAAAGCTGCGACAATTGTGCAAATTTTACGGAAATATTTTTTCTCGGCGACAGATGTCGAGAAAAGTGGCAGAGAAAGGACAGAAAAAATGCGGAATGCGGATGAGCACTCTGATGCGCCGCAGGCGTCACATCGCCGGGCGCCCCCCTTTTGGGGCTGCGGTGTTTCCGGACAAGGCAGCTTTCGGCGCGCACCCAACAGCGCCGAAAGCGCTGCCATCAGGGCAAGTGGTTTTCTTTTGCATACTTTTCTTTTTTCGAAAAGAAAAGTATGAGAGAAAAAGCTTTTCAGAAAAAAATCCGCCCTTCGTGCGCGTGCGCGCAATATGCGGTGTATGTCATCTATCTCTCTATTCATTCTATATAGGGTCCAACTGTTTGCCACTTGTATGCCAATTGTTTGCCACTTGACTTTCACTTGTGTTTCATTTGACGCTCACTTGACTTTCATTGCTACCGATTCAACCCGCACCGCACAACAGATTCCGGGGATCATTTGGTGTTTCACTTTCGTTTTTTCTTGCATTTTTCCGCCCGCTCTGCTATAATACCGGCGGTGATGATATGAAAGACGTAACGATTTACACAGACGGCGCTTGCTCGGGCAATCCAGGCGCCGGCGGTTGGGGCGTGATTTTGGATTACAAGGGCAGCCGCAAGGAGCTGTCCGGCGGTGCCCCGGCAACCACAAACAACCGTATGGAGCTTATGGCGGTGATCGAAGGGCTGCGCGCGCTCAAGGAGCCCTGCCGCGTGACGGTCGTGACCGATTCGCAGTACGTGGCGAACGGGATTACCCTCGGCTGGGCGAAGGCATGGAAGGCGAACGGCTGGCGGAAGAAGGACAAGAAGCCGGCGCTGAATCCCGACCTCTGGGATGCGCTGCTGCAGCAGATTGACCGACATGAGGTGACGATTCGCTGGATTCGCGGCCATGACGGCCATCCGGAGAACGAACGCTGCGACGCGCTTGCCGTCGGCGAATGGAAAAAGATTCTTGCCGCCGAAGCGAACAAATAACAACAAGACCCGAAGCAGTAGCCTCGGGTCGTTTCTTTTTTTAGCGTGATTTATTCCGGTACGGCGAACGAAACGGCGGCCGGGACAATCTCCACAGTGAAGTGGTTTTCGTAGATGATCTCGCCGTCGAGCGAATAGGCAAAGCCATCCGGCGCGGTGACTTCCACGGTTTTTGCGCGGCGGTACACCACAATGTCCTGCACCGCCGGGTCGTCGAGGTGTCTGCCTTCGGTGTAGGTGCCGAGGATCCGCACAAAGCGCAGCCGGGAGATCGGCTTGATGAGGCAGACCTCAATCAGCCCGTCGTCGGTTTCGGCGCGCGGTGCGCAGCGAAACGAGCCGCCGACATACTGTCCGTTGGCGACGGTGCAAAGCAGCGCCTTGCCGTCGGGATTGAGGATCTCGCCGTCGGCCTTGACGGTGAAGCGGTTTTTCATGGACTTGATCAGCGCGGTGACAACGCCTTTGGTATAGACGCTCTTGCCGGCGGAACCGGTCTTTTCGCGTTCGTTGTTGACCGTGATCGCGACGGTCGTATCAAAACCGAAGTTGACCACGTTGTTGCTGTAGCGGTCGCCGACCTTGAGCAGATCGAGCGGACGCGCCGGTGCATCCAGCAGCGCCTTGACGTCGAGGAATTTTTCCGCGCCGCCGAAGGCTTTGACAAAATCGTTGCCGCTGCCGCAGGGGTAACAGCTCACGCTGACGCCGGCAAAACCGACCGCGCCGTTGATGACTTCATTGAGCGTGCCGTCGCCGCCGCAGGCAATGAAGCGCAACTCTTCGCCCGGATGCGCGTTGCAAAAGTCGCGGACAAAGACCGTGGCGTCGCCGATGGCTTTGGTTTCATAGATGTCGCAGTCCGTGTCTTTCCCGAGCGCTGCGATCGTGGTTTTGAGCGCGGGGGCGGCGTTGGTCTCCCCTGCGTGCGGATTGACAACAAAAATATACTTCATGAGGCTTTCTCCTTTCGTCAGCCAAGCAGCAGCATGCCCTGCGTGATGAGAAACTCACCGGCAAGGTAGGTCAGCATGATGGTGAAATGCTTTTTGAAAATGAGTGATTTGTTCGGGTGGTACCGCTGCAAAAACAGCGTGCAGTCGGACACAAAGAACAGCACCGCGCCGGCGTAGGCAACGATCGCGCCGGTGGATTGCAGCGAGAGCAATTGCATCAGGGCAAAGAGGTTCATCGTGTTGTTCGCCGCAAGATACAAAAACATCGGGACGATCATCGGCTTCGGCGTTGTTTTGCGTACGGCATACATAATCGCGAATGAGACGCCGCAATAGACCACCGCCGCGGGAATCACGATTGCCCACGGCACCGCGGTGAAATTCACCTGCGGCGCATAGACGAAGATGAAGAGAATGTGGCTTGCAAGAAAGCTGATACCGCCCGAAATGAACCAGGCGTTGCCCTTCGGCATCAGCAGCACGTCGCCCAGCCAGCTGGTCAGCAGCGCCGCGATCAGCAGCGCCAGCGGCGAGGCGGTACTGCAAAGGTAGTAGCAAAGCAGGAAAATCAGCAGCATCGGTTTGGTGATCCGCCGCCGTTTTGTCAGATCCCGCCAGCTGTCGATCAGGTGAAAGACGGACGCGAGCGCAAACAGACCGAGAAAGACCCAGCGCAGCGCCGGTAACATGTGCATCATAAGAATCCCTCCGTTTCTTTATTCCAGTGCATTGATCATCAGCATCAGATCAAACAGATACGGCAGCCCCGCTTCCGTCGGATGAAAGACATTGCCCAAAAGCGCCATGTGCGCGCCGGGATAGGTCGGGAAAATGTGGTAGACGCCTTTCGAAAATCCCGCTGCGGCAAGCTGCGGTGACGGCGGCGCGTCCAGCGTGTCGCTCTCTTTGTCAAACGGCGCCGTCTCGGAGATCGTATTGACAAGTCCGTCGTTGTACTGCCAGCGTTCATCCAGCACGATGCCGCCCTTGGTCACGGTGTTCGTGCGCCCGGTCACATGGGAAAACGGGCGGAAAAACGGGTCGCAGATCGCCTTGTCCGGGACGCGGCAGGTGCCGTCGGCGCTTGCCTTTGTGGCGTCGTGCGGCACGGAAAAATAGTAGACGTCAGGCAGCATGCGGATGCTTTTGTTGAGCAGCACGGACTGATCCGGGTCCATGTCATAAAGCCCGGTGTCCGGCTTTGCGACGTCGCCGCTTGTCGCACGCTGCAGGGCGCCGAAAATGCCGGCGGTCAGCGTGTCATGCGCCTTGCGGACCGCGTCCGGCGCACCGGAAAAGTGCGCGGCAAATACCGCGTCCCTTTCGGATTTGAGGTCGGCCATCGCCAGATGGTTCATGGCGAGCGTCGTGCCGTTGAACGCGGCGGCAAGCCCGGTGATCGAACGAATCCAGTCGGTACGTCCGCCTTCAAAAAACGGCGACAGACTGCCGTCGGTCGTTGCCCTCTGTTCTTCTTCGCTGCCGAAGGCGAGGATCGACGCAAAGAGCGCCGACGTCGGCCCGCCGAAGGAATGACCGATGAGGTTGATCTTGTGGTCGCTGTCCCAGACGGGCAGCAAGGCGCGGCCGGTATAATCTGCGCCGTACCGCGGATGACCGAAGGCGGCGGCGTGCGCTTTGCCGTAATCGACGCGCGTTCCCGTGAGCTGCGCGTGCAATTCGCAGGCGCGGTCCCACGCCGAACCGACCGTATCAACCGAAGCGGACACGGCAGTGAAGCCGGAATGGTTGATTTTTTTCATCAGGTTGCCGGTGAACATGCCCCAGTACGCCAGCGTGTCATTGCCGCGCTCATACTGTCCCCAGCCGAAAAAGCCGTGAACAAAGACAAAGGGGTCGTTCGTTTTGTCGGTGGCGTGGTTAAGATAACGGCCCTCCCCTTTCGCCTTCACAAAAGACAGCAGTGACGCAGCCGTTGTCAGCGCTTTCTGCAAACCGCGCAGTCCGCCGGTGAGATAATCAATCGCCATGGCAATCTCCTTTTTGTGTCTTTTGCAGCGTGCAAAGCAAACCCTTGCAGCCGCGCAGAATGTCGTTGTACGCCGCAGTGAAGTCGCCAGTGTACCAGGGGTCGGCAACATTGTCGTTCGGCGTATCGGTGAACGAAAGCAGCTTGCGAATCTTTTGCTGCGGGTCGCCGCCGCAGATGCGCACGGCGTTTCTGACGTTGCTGTCATCCATGCACAGCAGCAGATCGTACCGGTCATAGTCCGCCCGGGTGAGCTGCACGGCGCGTTTGCCGTCGCAGGCAATCCCGTGCTGCAATAAAATGCGCTCTGCCGGCGGGTACACCGGCGCGCCGACGCCGCGAACAACGTTTTCGTCGCTCGTTGCCGCAGACGCCACAACGAACCGGTCGGCGCAGTTTTGTTTCTCCAACAGATTTTTGAAAATGAATTCCGCCATCGGGCTGCGGCAGATATTGCCCAGGCAGATGAAGAGGATGCGATGCTTATTCATAGAAAAACCTTTCCGGTGCGGATCAATATGCATACGGTGCAGGCGACTGCAAGATCGTCAGATCGCGGATCAAATCATCGAAGGAGTTATAACGATTCTCTTTCTTTTCGGAAATCATGCGGCTGATGATCTGGTCGAGCTTTGGGTTTGCATGCGGATCATAGTAGCTTAAGTTTTCCGTCAGGTATTGAATTTTGACCTCCGGCGTATTCAGCGGACGGGACATGCCGATAGTCTTGCTGACGGTGGAGATGTTATCCCGAAACACATTGTCCGAAGAGATTTTGTCACCGGCGAGCAAATAAAGCATCGTTTTGCCCAGCGCATAAATATCGGTGCGGAAATCAATCTTTCCGTTTTGCGTATACTGTTCCGGCGCTGCAAAGCCCATCGTATAGAACGACGTTTCGTTCATGTTTTTGTCGGCGATGAATTTGCAGGACCCGAAGTCCACAAGATAGATCTGTCCGAACTGATCCATCAGCAGGTTTTCCGGCTTGAGATCGCAATGGACAATGCCGTAATGATAAAAGTATTTCAGAATCTGCGCCACTTTGATGCCGAGATTGATCACTACATGCTCACTGTATCCGCCCGAACGGTCGAGTTGTTCGCCCTGTAAAAACGTCTCCACAATGTAGGCGCTGTTCTCTGTTTCACCGAAGTCAATGAGCTGCGGCAAAAACGGACAGATGCAGGTATCCAGCGTCCGTTTTTCGTTCATATAGCACTGATAAAACGCCTTGCGGTTCATCTCGCCTTCAAAATAGATCTTCTTGATCAGCACCTTGCAACCGGAGCCGATGCGCTTTGCAGAATAGACCTCGCTCATCTGACTTTTGGAAAGCAGCCGGAAGTCCTCGTAAATCGACAGCGCATCCTTTTCATCCTTGCTTTGCTGCTGCGGGATCGGATCGTCAACCCGGTTCAGCGCGTCCTTGGAAAGCTCAAAATAAAACCGGCGTTTGATTTCCTGTTCGCTGTATTTGCTGGCAAGCAGGTTCTGCTTGCGGTCAAGCGCAAGCTCCAGTCCGTCATCCAGCTCGACATCCTCGATATAGACGACAAGGATATTCTTTTTGTACTTGTACGCGATATGAATCTCGTCCCGGACATTATCGGAGTTTTGCGCATTTTCCGACAAAAACAGGATGAACTGCACACAGCCCTTGATGTGCTTTGAAATCTGGTCATAAAACTCTTTCCCGGTGGGCAGACCTTCATCGTACCAGTAGCGGAAGTGATTGTTCTCCAGAATTTCGAAATACGAGCGAATGCGGCTGGCGTCACTGTGCGCGTAACTGATAAACAGATAAGGCTCCTGCATATTCGAACAGCTGCGGAACTGAGAAAGCGCAGAATCCGCCGGTCTTTGCGGACTGCTTTTTTTGACCTTCGGCACACAATAGGGACAGCTCGAAAAGCGTCTGGCGTCATAGGAGTGTCCGTTTTCGCAGGTGGCTATCGCCACGGACTCCGGAAAAACCGGCACAGGTGCTGTGTTGATCTGTGCGCAATACGGGCAGCTCGGAAACCGCTCTGCATCATAAAAATGTCCGTTTTGACATTGCATCACTTTGGGACTCATTTGTATTATCCTCCTTGCGAAAAACGCCGCCGCAGCATTCATCCGCAGCGGCAGCATTCGGGTTTACCAGCGGTTCTCGACGTATTCGCAGAACGCGTACATATCCTTGATTTCCAGCACGGTGCCGTCGTCAAGCGTGACCGTGCCGCTCCAAAGACCGTGGACCTGGTGGCTGTGCATGCGCATGACGCCGACGTTCAGGTCGCTGTGATGGTCAAAGAACGGCTTCATGGTCAGATTGAACCGGCCGTCCTCCGAGACGAACTCCCAGGGCTGCATATATTTATCCGGCTTCGGGAAGGTCTTGACGTCAACCGCGCCGAATTTGTGCGCTTTGCCGTCATAGAACATACACGTTTCCGTGGCGTTGCTCTCGTCGCCGATGCCCCAGGTGATTTCAAAGCCGAACAGGTGCTTGTTGCCTTCGGCGTCCGTCAGCCAGGTGGAACCGCTGCCCCAGTACCAGACCAGGCTGTACGGCGTGCAGACGCGCCCCCAATCCAGCGAGCAGAACGTGTTGTCCTTGGAGAATTCCACGGTTTCGCCGCCGAAGCGGAAGGTACCCTCGCACGGCAGGCAGAGCTGCTTTGTGGTCATGAAATACCGGTCGGGGAAGCCCTTGAACGGCAGCACGGTCGTGATGTTTTCAAGGCCCGGCAGAATATCCATTTGGAAATTGCACTCCACATCGTCCATCCGGAACCAGAGGGTACGTTCGGTCTCCTTGGTGTCAAAGACAAAGCTCGCCTTGCCGATGGTCATCTTGACGGTGTTGGGCACATCCCCCTTGGGCGGCAGGACGTACTTGTTTTTGCCGCCGATGAAGGGCGACATGATGCTTTTGACGACCTTGCCGTCGCGCAGGTCCACGAGCACGGCCTGCACATAGCCGCCGAGCGAGATGTTGGCAAAGCTGATCTGTGCCATGTAATAGCCGTTGGAGATCTGATAGAAGTCCCATTCCTTACGGCGCATCTGCGCCTTGACGTCATAGCGGTTGTAATCGAAGACATTGTGTCGCGCCCAGCCCTTGGCAAGCAGCGTGCCGTCCTTTGCGAGCAGCGTTGTCGGTTCGGTGTATTCGATCTGCTTGCTCTTATAATCCGCTTCCTGCCAGCCGATATAGGTTTTTTTCATACCAAAAGCCCCCTATGATTCATTATTTGATTTATTTTACCATATTTTTCAGAAAATGAAAAGTAGTTTTGTGAAATTTTTCCCATAAAAAGAAACGGCCGTGAAAAATGTCCACAGCCGTTTCGGTTTTGAAATTGTTATGCCGCGGTGTCCACCGGAACATGAATGTCAAAGTCCGGCAGCCATTCGCCCTTCGCAAAGTTGCGCGCGCGGAAGACGATCTCGTTTTCGTAGCATTCGACCATGCAGCCGAGGCCGCCGTCGTTGTTTTCGCCTTGCTTGTTCTGTACGCAGAGGGACGGCAGGTTGATCATGTGAAGGTTGCCGTTCTTTTCATAGGTGTACTGACCGAAGCCGGTGTGCAGGTGACCTGTGATGAGCATCACGTTTGTGTATTTCTGCAGAACGGCATTGAGTTTGTCGCTCTGTGCGCCGACTGAACCGGCATACGGCAGCGGGCTGCCCCAGGTGCCCGGCAGACCGTGCGTACCCTTGAGCGGCTGATGAATGACAACAAACGTTGGATGACCGGCCTGTGTGGTCAGCAGCGCGTCAAGCCATTCGAGCTGCGCATCGGTGAGATAGCTCTCTTCAAATTCCGCGCGGTCGGCGCCGAGAATGATGAACTTGTACCCCTTGACGTCGATCGTGTAATGATAACTGTCATAGTTTTTTTTGTTGTTGAGCTGATTCGTAAACGTCGAAAAACGTGACAGACCCTGCTCGTAATTGCGCAGACGGATGTCGTGGTTGCCCTCGGCGTTGATGTACTTCGTTTCAATGCCGCCGAGCTTTTCGTAGACGTACTGATATTCGATCGAAAGACCGTTTTCGGTGATGTCGCCCGCCGTCACGATTGCGTCCATCGGGTACGCCGCATTGTGCAGGTCTTCACAGGCGGCGTCAAAGGTCGGCACGCGCTGCAGCAGGTAATTTGAAACCTGCGGGTCGGCGATCGCAGCAAAATACATTTTGACGTTGTCCGGATCCTTCGGCGCAATCGGCGCGTCGGTCTTCGGCGCTGTATAGGGTGTGATGCTGTACATCAATGCGATGAGCATCGTGAAGATTTGATATGCGAGTTTGCTGAACAAGGTGCTGAGCATAATGGGTCCCCTTTCAATGGAAACAAGTTGCTTTATTTTTCTATCTGATACATCCCGGACGCGTCGGCCTTTGTGGCGTGTTCGCTGACGGAGAGCACACGCGCCTTCAGCACGTTTGCGCCCATCTGAATTTCAATCACGTCGCCGACCTTCACATCGTAGGAGGCACGGGCGATCTTTCCGTTGACGCTCACCTTTTTTGCGTCGCAGACTTCGTTAGCAATCGTGCGGCGCTTGATGATGCGTGAGACTTTCAAATATTTATCCAGTCGCATGACGGTTCCTTTCACGAAAGAAACGGGGCCGCAAACACGCAGCCCCAGATTCTTTTCTCATTTCACTGCGTTCTTGAGAGCGGTGCCGGCTTTGAAAGACGGAATCTTGGAAGCCGCGATCTCGATGGTTTCACCGTTTCTCGGATTGTGACCGGTTCTAGCAGCTCTTTCCTTCACTTCGAACGTACCGAAGCCGATAAGCTGAACCTTTTCACCCTTCACGAGTGCCTCTTCGATGGAAGCAAGAACAGCGCTGACAGCTTTTTCAGCGTCCTTCTTCGTGAGTTCCGTTTTCGCGGCAACTGCGTTGACCAATTCAACTTTATTCATTCCTGAGTCCTCCTGATATTTATTTCCAACAGTGTGCGGCAAAGCCGCTCTTATTTGGATTCCAAAATGGTTTTCGCCTCGACCCAAAGCTTGTCCAGCGTGTCGATCGGCGTGGTTTCCATGGAGATGCCGCGCTCTTGCGCCAGCTGCTCCACAAGAAGATATCGTTTCATAAATTTATCGGTGGCAGACGTGAGCGCCTGCTCCGGGTCGATCTTCAGAAAGCGCGCAACATTGACCGCGGAAAACAGCACGTCGCCGAGTTCTTCTTCGGCTGCGGCGGTGTCGCCGCATTGCGCTGCGGCCTTGAGTTCGGAAATTTCACTGTCAAGTGCGTCATACGCGCCGGAGACGTCGTCCCAGTCAAAGCCCGCTTTCTTTGCTTTTTTCTGAATCTTTTCCGCACGCATCAGCGCGGGCAGCTCACGCGGCACTTTCTGCATCGCGTCGCCCTGCGTCTTCTGCTGCTTGGATTTGCGCTTGATCGTGTCCCAGTTGTCCAGGACGTCGTCCGTACCGCTGACCTTCACGTCGCCGAACACATGCGGATGGCGTTCAATCAGCTTTTTGCAGATCCCGTCGCAGACATCGTCCATATCAAAGACGCCGGCCTCGCGTTCGATCTGCGCGTGGAAGACCACCTGCAGCAGCACATCGCCGAGCTCTTCCTGCAAAAGAACCTTGTCGTCCTTGTTGATCGCTTCAATGACCTCGTAGGTCTCTTCAATCAAAGAACGCTTAATGGAGGCGTGATCCTGTTCGCGGTCCCAGGGGCATCCGCCCGGTGCGCGCAGGATCGCCATGATCGTCAGCAGATCCTGAAACGTATAGGTCTCTTTGAACTCAAAATCCACCATTTTACGTCACCTTTCCTATTTTACCCTAATATTTTGAATTTTGCAAGGACTTTTGCAATTTTTTCTCCTTTTGGTAACATTTCGACATCATCTTTTGCAATCCCCTTGACCAAAGCCAACACAATGACGTAAAATGCGCCGCCGACAAGGATCGAAAAGACCGTTGCGATCTTGAACGGAATGTGGATCACGTTCGCTGTCAGCATATAGGCGCCCCACGCGGTTACGGCGCAGGTTGCCGCCGCAACAAAGGGCTTGACAAAGATCGAAATGAAATTGAGGCGGACCTTCGTGACGCGCAGCAGCGACGTCAGATTGATCGCAAGCATGACGGCGTACATCACCGCGGTGCTGATCGGCGCGCCGTGGATGTTGATCTTCGGGTTGCCGATGAGAATGAAGTTCATGATGATCTTGATTGCCGAGCCGATGGCAATGGTCTTGACGGGAATGTCCATGCGGCCGACGGCCTGCAGCATATTCGTGATCGGCGAGGTCGTTGAAAACAGGAACATGAACATACCGTAGACGACCAGCAGCGGCGTTGTGATCGGTACGGAGTGGATCTCGCTCGGATACAGCAGCGACAGAATCGGCTCTGCCAGCGCCGCCATACCGAAGCCTGCCGGCAGCGCGAGCAGCATGCATACGCGCAGCGCGGATTCGATCGTTGTCTTGATCTCACGCTTGTCCTTACGCTGCCACGCGGCGGACAGCACGGGAATGGCGCTGATGCCGAGCGTAAGCGTAATCGTCGGGATGAGGTTGCGCAGATTCAGTACGGAGCCGTGTGCGCCGTAGATATAGTTCGGGATATTTTCATCCAGTGTGCCGGCGGCAGCGATGGACGCGCCGTACAGGTGCTTGATCGTATCCATGCCAACGTCGACGGCGTGCGCAAGCCGCGTACGAACGGTAAAGTCGTCAATGAGGTTCGACAGGTTCAGAATCAGCGACGTCAGCGCAATCGGCGCGGCAACGCGGATGATCTGCCCGCGCAGCTTTGCGTCCGGACGCGGCCGCGGCGAATTGACCAGCTCCTCGCGTGTGAAGCCCAGACCGTGGCGTTTGGCGTGGATAAACAGATATATAAGGCCGATCATCGAACCGAGTGTGACGCAGGAGATCGCAACCGCTGCGGCATAGGGGTACATCGCCGCGAGGAACTCCGCCTCGTTATGCACGTCCATGCCGAAGGCATGATACAGGCCGCCGACGTTGTTTGCCTGATACTTGTGGAGCTGATGCTTGAAAAAGACCGTGGTCAGCGCAAGACCGAGCACCATCTTGATGCCGGCTTCGATGACCTGGGAAACGCCGGTCGGCGTCATGTTCTTGAGACCCTCGTAATAGCCGCGGAACGACGACATCATGCAGCAGAACAAAATGCACGGCGCAACCGTCAGCACGCTGACATAGTTCATCGGCGCCTTCACCATGTGGGAATACGGCACGGCAAGAATCATCAGCAGCACGGTGCCGACGGCGCCGACCAGGAAGAACAGCTTGCGGGAGACGCGGAAGATCGCCCTTGCGTCACGCAGCCGTCCGGCCTCGACGTTCTGACTGACGAGCTTAGACACCGCGATCGGCAGTCCGGCCATCGAAATGGCGTAGAGCGGGTTATAGATCGCGTAGGCGCCCTGGAAATAACCGTAGCCCTCCATGGTGATGAGGTTGGTCAGCGGGATCTTGTACAGTGCGCCGATGAGCTTGACCAGAATGGAGGCGATCGCAAGGATGCCGGCGCCGGTCAAAAATGATTGTTTTTTTCTTTCTTCCAAAATGAAAACCTCCTCAGTTATCCAAGAAACTCCCGCAGCAGCGAATCCTTCGGGACGCAGGACAGGTCCGACGCGGCAAAGGCCGACAGCTTATGCAGCAGTGACTGTGCCTCTTCATAATAGGCACTGCCGGGTGCGATCTCTTTAAGCAACGGAACGGCCGCCTTTTTGAACACACACGGTTCATACGGATGCATGGAATCGATGCGCACGTCAGCGCTGTTGCTGAACGGGAAGAGATAGCGATCCTCCCCTTTGCGCACGCCGTTCCAAAGATAGAATGTATAATCGACGGATGAGGCGCGGAACTGATAATCCCGCACGAGCCGCCGCACGAAGCGAAGATCCCGTTTGGTCAGAAAGATTTCGCCGTGTCTTGTGATGCGCGACGAAACGCTGACATACGCCTTCGTGATGCGGTCGGTCTCGATGGCCTCCAGAATCAGCGGGTTGAGCGCGTGCAGTCCTTCGACAATGACGACCGTGCCGGGCGCGATCGTTGTTTCCACCAGATGCTCCTCGCGCTTTTTTGTCTGAAAGGAAAATCGCGGCAGCAGTGCTTTTCCCTGCCGCAGCAGCGCATTGATGCAATGGATAATGTACTCCACATCCAGAGAATGCACGGTCTCATAGTCCGGGGTACCGTCCTCGAACGTCAGGTGATCGAGCTTTTCGCGGTAAAAATCATCGAGGGAGATCGTGATCGCGTCGCGGCCGTACGCCGCAAGACCGCTTTGCAGCAAGCGCGCCGTTGTGGTTTTCCCGGAGGATGACGGCCCGGCGAGCATCAGCAGCTGTGTCTTCTTTTGATTCAAAAGCCGCCGCACCAGCGCGCGCACCTGCCGGTCATAGGTTTCTTCGCAGGTCTGGACAAACTGTTTGGGGTCCGTCTGCATTTTCTGATTGATGGTTTCGATCGCGTAAAGCGAGGTCATAAGATCATCTGCCTTTCACGCAAACTCTTCGCTGTAAAATTCATGAATACGCGCCTTGCGTGCCAGAAGCGCATCAAAGCGGCTGATATATTCATACGGGTATTTGAAGTTAAAAATGCGTTCGATTTTATTTTCAAAGGGCGAACGCAGCTTTGTGACTGCGCCTGCGCCGACGGCAAGCACCGTGTGCGTTTCCTCCATCATGTAGATGTTGTAGCGGCAGGCGTAGCCCGGCTTTGTCCAGCCGACATTTTCCAGGTTGCCCAGGCAATTGCTCTGACGGTACATATAATACGGCACATACCCCGCGTCGGTCAGCGTCCGGAACGCGAAGGAGAGCATCTCCCCTGCCGCATCGGCGTCGCCGGTTTCCAGATTTTCCGTCACAAGCGTCGCCGCGCGTTTATGGGAAAGCGTATGCACCGTGATGTTCTCCGGCGCAAAGGACAGCGTTTTTTCAAGCGTTCTGCGAAAATTCTCCGGCGTATCGGTCGGCAGACCGGCAATGAGATCCATGTTGATGAAGGAAAAGCCCTGCTGCCGCGCCATATGCATCGCGTCTGCGGTCTGCTGCGCGGTATGCCTGCGGCCAATCACGTTCAGCACGTCGTCAGAGAAGGTCTGCGGGTTGATGCTGATGCGTGCGGCGCCGCAGTTTTTGATGACGGTGAGTTTTTCCGGCGTCACACTGTCGGGCCGTCCCGCCTCGATCGTGTATTCCACATCGGGTCGCAGCATAAATTCCTGTGCAATGACGTCCGTCAGCGTTTTGAGATCTTCCGCGGACAGCGCCGTCGGCGTACCGCCGCCGATGTAGACGCTTTCCAAATGCAGATTTTCCGCACGGGCGATTGCGGCGGTGGCACGCAGCTCGTCGCAAAGCAGCCGCACATAATCCGGCATCAGCTTTTTCGCGTGCTCGTTTGAGTGGGAGACGAAGGAACAGTAGCTGCACCGCGAGGGACAGAACGGAATGGACACATACAGGCTGAACGAGCGCGGATTTCCGGTCTGCATGAGCGGCGCTTCTGCAGCGGCAACGGCAAATGCAAGGGCGGTCTTTTCCGCGCTGACCAGCAGTTCGTTTTCAAAGTACGCTTTTGCGGTCTTTTCATCCGACAGGCGGATGAGATTTGACATCAGCTTTGCCGGACGAACGCCGGTGAGAATCCCCCACGGCGGCGTATAGCCGGTCGCGTCCTGCAGCAGAGAAAACAGCAGCAGCGCCAGTTTGCGTTCATACAGCGCTTCACACGGTTCCCCGAAGCGGGTTTCGTCTTTGGAAACGCACTGCGTTTTTTCGGCGGTTTTTCCGAAAACACAAAGCGAAACGAAAAGCTTTGCGCCGTTTGCTGTCTGCTCCAGCCGGGTCAGCGCGACATCGCGCTCCCCGTTCGCCTCTTCGGTGACATTGACCTTCGTTGCCGGGAAGAACACGCGCAGCAGCTTTTCCAGCTCATATTGAAACGAATGATTCTGAATGATTAAATTCATAAGACAGTTTGCAGATACGGATTGTTGTTCCGTTCGTAATCAAGGGTGGACGTGCGGTCATGCCCGGGCAGGACGCGGAAATTGCCGTCAAGCGCGGCAATCTTTTGCAGCGAGCGCATCAAGGTGTTGAAGTCGCCGGTCGGCAGGTCGGTGCGACCGGCGCTGCAGCAAAACAGCGTGTCACCGCAGAACAGCAGATCATTCAGCAAATAGCAGACGCTGCCGGAGGTATGTCCCGGTGTGTGCAGCACGCGGATCTCGCCGTCGCCGAACGGCAGCGTATCACCGTCATGCACAAGGATGTCCGCCGCATCGAGCTGCGGATATTCGGACAAAAAGGGCTTGACCAGCGAAAGGCTCGTATCGCGTAGAAACGGTTCTTCCTCTGCGAAGATGACAACCTTGCCGCCGTACTGCTCCTTGACGGGCTTTGCGCCGAGAATGTGATCGTAATGCCCGTGTGTCAGCAGAATATAGTCGAGTGATTTGATCTTTGCGCGCCGCAGCATCTGTCTGAGCGGCAGATCGTAAAAGCCGGGATCGACCAGCAGCGACTGCCCGCTGGACGTATCCTGCACAAGATAGCAGTTGGTCGGCAGCATACCGACTTCGCACATGGCAACCGAAAGTGTCATGTCAGTTCCTCTTTTCCCAGATATCGGTGTCCATCACAATTGTGACCGGACCGTCATTGACCAGCGACACCGCCATGTCGGCGCCGAATTCGCCGGTCTGTACGTCAGAAACGCCTTGACCCCGAAGTTCTTCGCAGAAAAATAGATACAGCGCATCCGCCTCTGCCGGCGGCGCAGACGGGGTAAACGACGGCCGTCTGCCGTGTGAAATGTCGGCGCAGAGCGTGAACTGCGACACGACGAGCGCTGCGCCGCCAACATCAAGCAGCGAGCGGTTCATTTTTCCGTTTTCATCTTCGAAGATGCGCAGCTCGGCGATCTTTTTCGCCAGCAGTGCCGCCTGTGTCTGCGTGTCACCACGCATGACACCGAGCAAAACGAGATAACCGGATTGGATTTCGGAAATCCGTGCGCCGTCCACCGTGACAAACGCGCTGCGCACACGTTGAATAACAGCCTTCATTGTTTCTCTCCAATCTTCCTTTGTACTTACAGTCCTGACCGTTCGACCAAAAGCACGCCTTTGACTTTTTTAAGCTTTTCGCTCAGGGACTTGAGATGCTCCGCGGAATTGACCGTCAGCGTAACATAAACCACCGTACGGCCGTCCTTGGTCTCCTGCGTGAAGAGCGAATGGATCATGACGTGCATGTTGGCAATCTGACCGGAAAGATCCGCAAGCATGCCGACGCGGTTGATGACCGTCACGGCCAGCGTCACGCGATAAGTTGAAGAGACCTTCTTGTCCCACCACGCATTGACCCAGCGTTCGGGTTCCGGCGAGAGCGCAATATTTTTCGGCACGTTCGAACAGGTGCGCGTATGAATGGAGACGCCGTGACCGCGTGTGATAAAGCCGATAATCTCGTCGCCGGGCAGCGGGTCGCAGCAGCGCGAGAACTTCACCAGGCAGTTGTCAATGCCTTCGATGATGATGCCCTCGGGCGTCGTCGTAACCTTACGTTCCGGCACCAGCGGCACGTCTTCGTCCGCAATGTTCGGCTCATTTTCCTTTGTGAGCTTGTTATAGTCTTCCCGGATCCGCGGGAGATATTTTGTCAGTGAGAAGCCGCCGTAACCGATCGCGGCAAACAAATCGTCGACCGAGCCGAAATGATGGCGTTCCGCGATTCTGCCGAGAAATTCCTGCATCTGCTTTTCCGGCAGGGTGATGCCGCTGCGGCGGAATTCGCGTTCCACCTCGGCGCGTCCCTCTTCGATGTTTTCGTCGCGCTTTTCCTTTTTGAACCAGCTTTTGATCTTGCTGCGCGCAGAGGAGGTCTTTGCAATCTTGAGCCAGTCGCGGCTCGGACCCTTCGGCTGCGAGGACGTCAGAATTTCAATGATCTCACCGTTGTTGATCTTGTGGTCAAGCGTGGTGATGCGACCGTCAACCTTTGCGCCGATCATCTTGGAGCCGACCGCCGTGTGGATGGCGTAGGCAAAATCGACGATCGTGGAGCCGTTCGGCAGACTGATGACGTCGCCCTTCGGCGTAAACGCAAACACTTCATCCGGCGAAAAGTCACTCTTGATGACGTTGACGATCTCTTCAACGTCGTCGCTTTCCTTCTGATTCTCCAAAAGCTGCCGGATCCAGGCCAGCCGTTCCTCAAACTTGTCTTTGCCGTTGAGGCCGAGCTTGTATTTCCAGTGCGCCGCGATACCGTATTCCGCGGTGTGGTGCATCTGCCAGGTGCGGATCTGCACCTCAAACGGAACACCCTGTTTGCCGATGACCGTCGTGTGCAGCGACTGATACATATTCGGCTTCGGCGTTGAAATATAATCCTTGAAGCGGCCGGGCAGCGGATTGAACATATCGTGGATAATGCCCAGGCAGTAATAACACTGGAACACGGAATCCACGATGATGCGCACGGCGTAGATGTCATAGATCTCGTCCATGGTCTTGCCGCGCATGTACGTCTTGCGGTAGATGCCGTGAACGGACTTGATGCGGCCGGTGACGTGCGCGTTCGGCACATCCTGGCGTACACGGTCCTGAATCTCTTCGCGGATACGGTCCAGGAAGGCCTGCCGCGATTCGACCTGCGTTTCCAGCGCTTTTGCAATCTCTTCATACGCCACCGGGTCGAGGTAGCGGATCGCAAGGTCTTCGAGCTCCTCCTTGAAGGCGCGGATACCGAGCCGGTGCGCGATGGGTGCGTAGATTTCCAGGGTTTCCTTCGCTTTGAAGCGCTGCTTTTCCGGCGGCATGAAATTGAGCGTGCGCATATTATGCACGCGGTCGGCGAGCTTGATGATGATAACGCGGATGTCCTTCGCCATGGCGAGGAACATTTTGCGGATGTTTTCGTTTTGCTGCTCCTCCTGCGACATGGAAAACGGAATCTGGCCGATTTTCGTCACGCCGTCCACCAACTGCTCCACGGCGGTACCGAAGCGCGAGCGCACCTGCTGGTCCGTAACGGGCGTATCTTCCACAACGTCATGCAGCAGCGCCGCGCAGATCGAATCGCCGTCCATGCCCATATCGGCCAGAATACGCGCGACCGCAACGGGGTGAATGATATACGCCTCACCGCTGCGGCGGCGCTGTCCCTTGTGCGCCTCCTTGGCAAAAAGGAACGCGGCAGTCACCCGGTCGATTTCCGGCTGCGGGAAATTCGCTTTTTTCATCGAGGCAAGCAGCCCGGAAAAACCGTAGTCTTCTTCTTCGGGGTTCAGTTGTTGTTTCATTTCTTCGGTCATCGAATTTCCCTCCCTTCCGTTATTCACATAAGGCTTTCAGCTTTTGCAAAAGCGGCGACGCGCCGAGGTCGGCCTTTTTGCCGGGAACGACGCGGACCAGACCGTCCCGGTCGGTTTCCAGCACGCCGAGCTCGGTAAGCGCAGCAATGCTCACAAGCGCAGTGCAGGCTTTTGCGCCGTCATCGCCGAGGCGGTAGCAAAGCACATCAAGGTCACTTTCATAAAACATGTTGTCCCGGATATAGCGGAACACATTGGCAACAAACGTATGATCCGGCAGAAGGAAACGTGCGCCCTGCTGCGTGATCGCTTCGCCGCGCCGGAATTTTTCATAATAGCGGACAGATTTCAAAAATTTGAGGTCATCCGTACCCGCCATGCGGATATCGCGGATGTAGATGCTCACGCGGCGGACGCCGTTGAATTCGTTCGGCTCCAGCCGCACGGCAAGATCAACGCGGTCGCCTTCCCTGTAGGGCAGCTGCGTCACGCTCTGTCCGAAGCGCACTGCCTGGATCATAATCTCCCCTTTGGCAAGGTTCATCCGCAGATGCTTGCCGCCGCCGATGGACTGCACCGTGCGGATGGTCATATCAAACAGCCCGAATGTCGGCTGCGGATTGCCTGCGCCGAACGGCTCGAGCATGGCGATCACCGGCAGCAGATCGCTTGAAATGAACGCCGGCCGCAGCCGCAGGTCAATCTGTGTCTGCTGAAACGGCATCTCGATCGCTTTGGCGTACTGATTGATGCGTGTGCGGAACACCGGAATGTCCGCCGTACGGATGCCGAAGCCCGCCGCCAGCGGATGGCCGCCGAAATGCGTCAGCAGATCGCGTTCGCTGTCAATCGCGTCATACAGCGAAAAACCCTCGAGACTGCGGCCGGAGCCTTTGGCCTCGTCGCCTTCGCTCGAAATGACGATGCAGGGCTTGCCGTAGCGTTCAACAAACCGCGCCGCAACAATGCCGATGACGCCGCCGTGCCAGCCTTCACCGTCAAAAACCAGAACGCGGTCAAACGCCATGGCGGGGTTTTGCTGCAATTGCTGCTGTGCCTCGCGCATGATCTGCTGTTCCAGCGTTTGCCGGGTGCTGTTGCAGTCATAGATTTCGCGCGCAACCGTTTCGGCATGGGCCGCATTCTCACTGATCAGCAGTTCAAACGCTTTGTCGGCACGGTCAATACGACCGACGGCATTGATCCGCGGCACGATGGAAAAGGTGACGTTGTTCGCCGTCAGCGTTTTGTTTGCGGTACCTGCGGCCTGTTTGAGCGCCGCGATGCCGAAGTTGTTGTCTTCATTGATTTTTTTCAAACCGTATTGCACCAGCGTGCGGTTTTCCCCGGTCAGCGGCACGACGTCGCCGATGGTGCCGATGGTGATGAGATCGGCAAAGGCGTCAAGATTGCTGTCCGGATCGCCGTTGAGCGCGCAGATCAGCTTGAATGCCACACCGACGCCGGCCCAGTCCTTGAACGGACTTTCGCAGTCCGGGCGGTGCGGATCAACGATTGCTTCCGCACGCGGCAGAGTCTGTCCCACTTTATGGTGGTCCGTTATGACCAGATGCATACCGAGTTCATAGAGATAATCGGCTTCCGCGTGGGCGGAAATGCCGTTGTCAACGGTCACGATAAGCTGTACGCCGTCCTCGTGCAATGTTTTGATCGCTGCCTTGTTGAGTCCGTAGCCTTCGCTGTTGCGGTCGGGAATATAGCACACAACATTCGCGCCGAGCATTTCCAAAAACAGATACAGCAGCGCAGAGGCTGTCACGCCGTCCGCGTCGTAGTCTCCGTACACGGCGATCTTTTCGCCGCAGTCAAGGGCGCGCTCGATCTCCGCGACCGCCTTGTCCATATCCTTGATCGAGAACGGGTCGCACAGTGCGGCGGTTTCCGAAAGGAAACGTGCAATGTCTTCATCCGCCGTCAGTCCGCGCGAGGCAAGCAACAGCGCCGCAAACGGGTCAATGTCAAACCGTTCGGCGATCTGTGAAGCCAACGCCTTTTGCGGCGGTGAAACCGTCCATTGCCTGCGAGCCATGCGCGTGTCCCCTTTCTCTTTGAATTATCGTATATTATAACATTATTCCTGCAGGATTGCAAGAAATTCCGGTGAACTTCTGAAAGCAATCGCTCATTTTTCCGTGCGGTTGATCTCACGCAAAAACAGTGCGCCGTATTTTTGCACTTTTGCGTCACTCACGCCGGCAATCCGCCGCAGTTCCGTAGAATCGCGCGGCCGGGCGGCGGCGATCAGCGAAAGCGTTTTATCGGTGAAGACCGTGAACGGCGGCACGCTTTGCCGCCTGGCAATCGTTTTCCTCAGCATGTGCAGACGCTGTAAAAGATCCGCATCGGGCAGACTTTCCGCTTTTTTCCATGCAGGTACGGCTTTACGGCGCGGCGGAAAGTTCCTGCCGTCCTTACAGCAGACGCTGCAATTGCCGCAGTTTTCATTCGGCGTATCGCCGAAATAGCGCAGGATCTGCGCTCGAAGGCAAGTCTCCCCTTTGGCGTAAGTGACCATTGCCGCAAGCTTTTGCAGCCGCTCTTTGCGCAGGGCCTTTGCCGTTTCGGCGTCGGCTGCCGCCGCTTCATCGGGATGGTCAATGAAATACTGCTGAATCTGCACGTCCCGCGGCTGATAGAGCAGCACGCAGTCGGCCGGGCCGCCGTCGCGCCCCGCACGACCGGCCTCCTGATAGTAGCTTTCGAGATCGCCCGGCAAATCGTAATGAATGATAAAGGAGACATTCGATTTGTCAATGCCCATGCCGAAGGCGTTCGTTGCCGTCATGATCTGCGTTTCGTCAAGCAAAAATGCGTCCTGCTGCGCCCTGCGTTCTTCAATCGGCATCCCGGCGTGGTATTTTGCCGCAGGTAGTCCGGCATTCTCGAGCAGCTGATGCACCTGCTCCACATGGTTTCGTGACGCACAGTAGATGATCCCGCTGCGGTTTTCGAACCGCTCAAGCAGATGCAGGAGCGCAGCGTTTTTGTTTTTCGGATGCAGCACGGCAAACGACAGGTTTGGGCGGTCAAAGCCTGTTTTCACAAGCTGCGGCGTCTGCAAAGAGAGCTGCTGCGCAATATCGGTACGCACGCGCGGCGTGGCCGTTGCGGTGCAGGCAAACACAACCGGGCGCTTTGGCAATGCTTTCAGGAAGGGCGCAATCTCCAGATACGACGGACGAAAATCATGTCCCCACTGCGAAACGCAGTGCGCCTCATCCACGCAGACCATCGCAATTTCGAGCGCGTTGACAACGCTGCGAAACGCCGGCTGCAGCAGACGCTCCGGCGCCACATAGATCAGTTTATAGGCGCCCATTGCCGCCCGGCGCAAAGCTAGCGCGGACTGCTTCGGCGTCAGCGCACTGTTGAGGTACGCCGCAGGGATACCGTTTTGTGTGAGCGCATTGACCTGATCTTTCATCAGGGAGATCAATGGTGAGACCACAAGCGTCACCCCGGATATGAGCAGCGCCGGGATCTGGTAACAGATCGATTTTCCGCCGCCGGTCGGCAGCACCGCCAAAACGTCTTTACCCGCAAGCAAAAGGTCAATGATCTCCGCCTGTCCGGGTCGAAACGCGCTGTAGCCGAAATAGTGCCGCAGCGCTTCCAAAGGCTCCATGATCTCACCTCCCCGACAATTTTTACCATTATACTTGATTTTTCGCAAATTGACAAGCATGCAGACTTGTTTCTTTTCACATTTTATGCTATGATGGAACCACAAAACACAAAGGATGAACTGCATTGAAAACCATAGTGATTGAAAAAAACGACGCCGATCAGCGTCTGGATAAGTATCTGACCAAACGCTTTCCGAATCTGCCGCAGGCGCTGCTGTATAAATATATCCGCATCAAGCGTATCAAGCTCAACCGCAAGCGTGCGGAAATCTCCACGCGTCTGCAGGTCGGTGATGTGCTGGATTTGTACATCAACGACGAATTTCTGGAAGCGGCGCCGAAGCATTATGACTTTCTGTCTGCGTCAAAACAGCTCGACATTCTCTATGAAGACGACGATGTGCTGCTGCTGAACAAAAAGGCGGGGCTGCTTTGTCATCCGGATGACCGTGAATTTGTTGATACGCTCATCTCCCGCGTCAAGCGGTATCTCTATGAAAAGGGCGCGTATGATCCCGATGAGGAATCTGCCTTCACGCCCGCGCTCGTCAACCGCATTGACCGCAACACCAGCGGCATCGTCATCGCCGCAAAGACGGCAGAGGCGCTGCGCATTCTCAACCAAAAAATGAAGGACCGCGAGCTGTCCAAACGGTATCTTTGCGTGGTACATGGCCGACCGCAGAAGGACAGCGATCTGCTGGAAGGCTGGCTTGAGAAGGACGCACAGAAGAATAAGGTGCGCATCTATAAAAACAAGCCGTCCCCAACCGCAAAGCAGATCCGCACCGCGTACCGTGTACTGCGCTCCGACGGGACGCTCTCCCTGCTGGAAATTGAACTGCTGACCGGACGCACCCACCAGATTCGTGCGCATCTCGCCGCCATCGGCCATCCCCTGCTCGGCGACGGCAAATACGGCACCAATGCGCGCAACAAAGCCTCCGGTCTCAAAAAACAATGCCTATGCTCCTACCGACTTGAGTTTCGGTTTACAACCGATGCCGGCGTCCTCAACCACCTGAACGGCCGCATGTTCACCATCGACGACGTTTGGTTTGTGCGTGAGTTCGACGCGCTTTGCAAGGAGCAAAAGCAGCATTGATCATGCAAATAAGCACAGCCCCCCGACACAAGTCAGGAGGCTGTGCATTTCTTTTGTCTTACTTTTTCAGTGCAACGGCGGCCTTCGCCTTTTCGACGATGTGTTCCGCGTCAAGACCGAAGATTTTGAGCATCTTCACTGCCGGACCGCTGCGGCCGAAGGTATCGTTCACACCAACGCGCAGTACAGGCACCGGGCAGGTTTCGCTGAGCGTTTCGCAGACTGCGCCGCCGAGACCGCCGATGATGCTGTGTTCTTCCGCTGTGACGATGGCGCCGGTTTCCTTCGCTGCCTTGGTGAGCAGGTCAACGTCGATGGGCTTGATCGTGTGAATGTTGATCACACGCGCGTCAATGCCGTCGTTCGCAAGCGTTTCGGCAGCGGTCAGCGCTTCGGCGACCATGAGACCGGTTGCCACGATGGTGACGTCTTTGCCGTCTCTGAGCGTTACGCCTTTGCCAAGCTCAAAATGATAATCTTCGGCGTTTACGCGGGGTACCGCAAGACGGCCGAAACGCATATACACCGGACCGTCGTGATCAGCGGCGGCAAGCACTGCCTGGTAGGCTTCGATGTCGTCCGCCGGATTGATGATCGTCATGTTCGGTACGACACGCATCAGCGCAATGTCTTCGCAGCACTGATGGCTGGCGCCGTCTTCGCCGACGGAGATGCCGGCGTGGGTCGCGCCAATCTTGACGTTGAGGTTCGGGTACGCGATCGAGTTGCGGACCTGTTCAAAAGCACGTCCCGCCGAGAACATGGCGAAGGACGACGCAAACACGGTGTAACCGGTCGTGGCAAGGCCTGCCGCGACGCCCATCATGTTGCTTTCCGCAATGCCGGTGTCGATGAATTTGTCGGGGTATTCCTTTTTGAATACGCCGGTTTTGGTTGCTTTTGCGAGGTCGGCGTCAAGGACAAGAATGTCATCCCGTTTGCCGAGCGCCTTGAGCGCGTTGCCGTAAGCGTCTCTGGTTGCACATTTTACTACATCCGCCATAATCACGCCTCCACTTCTGCAAGAGCAGCGTTCAGTTCTGCCATTGCCTGTTCGTATTGTTCGGCATTCGGCGCGCTGCCGTGCCATTCGCACTTGTCTTCCATGTAGGAAACGCCCTTGCCCTTGATCGTCTTTGCGATGATGCAGGTCGGTTTGCCCTTGCAGGCTTTCGCTGCGGTGAACGCGTCATCGATCTGATCAAAGTCGTGACCGTCGATGCAGATGACGTTCCAGCCGAATGCTTCGAATTTCTTGTCGATCGGGCAAGGCGAGTTGACCTCGTCAAGCGTACCGTCGATCTGCAGGTTGTTCCAGTCCACGATGGCGACGAGGTTGTCGAGTTTCCGGTTGCCGGCAAACATGGCCGCTTCCCAGATCTGACCCTCTTCGATTTCGCCGTCACCAAGCGGTGCGTAAACGCGGAAATCCTTGCCCTGCAGCTTGCCGCCGAGCGCCATGCCGACCGCTGCGGAAAGACCCTGGCCGAGCGAGCCGGTGCTCATGTCCACACCGGGCGTATAGTGCATGCTCGGATGTCCCTGCAGAATGGAGTCCGGCTGACGCAATGTCGTGATGTGGTCCCAGGAGAAGAAGCCTTTGAGCGCAAGCGCAGCATACAGCGCCGGTGCGGTGTGACCTTTGGAAAGGACAAAACGGTCACGGTCGGGCCACTTCGGGTTCTCCGGGTCCACGCGCATCTCGTTGAAATAAAGATACGTGACGATATCCGCAATGGAAAGTGAGCCGCCCGGATGGCCGCTCTTTGCGCTGGCCGTGCCTTCCACGACGCCCATGCGAACCTTGCAGGCAAGCTTTTGCAATTCTTTTTTCTTAATCGTATCCATGGAATTCCTCCTTCAGAGCTGTGTAATCTATAGCACCGGGATGCGTCGGATTCTCGTCTTTTTGCGTATCGGGCGCATCCGCGGCTGTGAACTAAATGTTGCCTTTGTGGGCAATGATGTATTCGATCAGATCGGCGACCGCGCCCTGGTTGCAGTGGCAGGTCACGAGCTTTGCAATGTCCTTCATCCCCTGCGGCGCCTGACCGCAGCAAGCCGGCAGCGCAACCGCTTTGAGCATCTCGTAATCATTGAAATAATCGCCGATCGCGGCGGTTTTCGACGGATCGATGCCGAGGTGTTTTGCAACCCGCAAAACGGCAACGCCCTTGTTTGTACCGGTGTTCACGATCTCAAAGCTGCAGATGGACGAGCGCATCAGATTGGACGTATCGCCGTCGTTCTGCTGCGTCACAAAGCGCTCCACACGGTCAATGACCGGCGAAAGCCCTGTGAAAATGACCTTGCACCAGTCTCCGGTCGGCACATCATTGATGGACTTGTATTTCGTCAGTTTCATTTTTGACGTTTTTGCAAGCGCCCATGCGCCGAGATCGGGTCGTACAAGCCGTGTTTCGTCAACCGTAACGACCTGCACCTGCGCCATCGGAAATTTTTTCGCCGCAGCCAGAACAATATCTGTCAGCTTTTCATTCATGAGATTCAGCCAGAGCACCTTTTCCTGCTTGTAATCATAGATGCCGGCGCCGTTCTGAAACACTGCGTAGCCATGATTCAGACCGAGATTTTCAAAGTGTTTGCGCATGGAGGAGATGGACCGGCCAGACGCCAGGATGAAATTGCCGCCGTAGTCGTATACAAATTCATGAATGGCTTTTTGGTTGCGTTCAGGCAGTTTGCGTCGCTTGGAGTTCAGCGTGCCGTCAATGTCCGAGGCAACCAGCCAGTCGGAGAGTGTAAAATCCTTATTCGCCATGCGAGAGTCTCCTTAAGAATGTTGTGAAATAATCCGGCAGTTCGCTGGTTATTTCGATATATTGCCGTGTCCGCGGATGCTTGAAGCCGATCAGTCCGGCGTGCAAGCACTGTCCGCCGAGCGATGTAATGACCTTTTTCGGGCCGTAAACCGGATCGCCCGCAACAGGGTGTCCGATATACGCCATATGGACGCGGATCTGATGCGTGCGTCCTGTTTCCAGGCGGACGCGCAAATGCGTGAATTGGTCAAACTGCTGTTCAACAAAATAATGCGTCACGGCGTGTTTTGCGTTTTTTTGCGTGACCGCCATTTTTTTGCGGTCGGTGCTGTGGCGGCCGATCGGCGCGTCAATAGTGCCGCTGTCCGTCTGAAAACAACCGTAAACCACGGTCTGATATTCCCTCTTGAACGAATGTGCCTGAATCTGTTCGGCGAGCGCAAGATGGGAAAAATCGTTTTTCGCGAAGATCAAAAGGCCGCTGGTGTCCTTGTCGATGCGGTGGACGATACCGGGGCGGATGACGCCGTTGATGCCGGACAGACTCCCCTTGCAGTGATACAGCAGCGCATTGACCAGCGTGCCGTCGGGATTGCCGGGCGCGGGATGCACGACCATACCTTTGGGCTTATTGACAACAAGCAGATCGTCGTCTTCATAGCGCACATCGAGCGCGATCTCCTGCGGCAGCACGTCAAGCTCCTTTGCCTTCGGAATTACAACGGACACGCGGTCCCCGACCTTCGCCTTGTAACTTTTGTTGACGCTTTTGCCGCCGACGCTGACGCCGCCTTCGTCGATGATCTTCTGCGCGGCAGAGCGGGTCAGCTCCGGGGCGTATACAGAAAGCAGCTTATCCATCCGTGCACCTGCGAGCGATTCATCCACAACAAAAATCAATGCGTCAACCATCGGTGTGCACCTGCTTTTTCTTTTGCTGGCGGATCAGATCAATGATCTCATAAATCACCGCCGCAAACGCGCCGACCGTGATCAGACAATCGGCAAAGTTGAAAATGTAAAAATCAACGAACAGCGCCTCGATGTAGTCGACAACAAAACCGCGCGCAATGCGGTCAATGATGTTGCCGACGCCCCCGGCAAGAATCAGTGTCAAACAGGCATAAAGCACGCCGGGTTTGATCTTTCCGGAAAGCAGAATCCCGAGCAACACGAGCAGCACCACAAGCGACGCGATCGTCATGAACATGGTTTTTCCGCCGAGCATGCCCATCATGGCGCCGGTGTTTTCGGTGTAATGCAGCTGCAGAACGCCGGGCAGCAGCATTTTCACGCCGACGGGCGCAAGATCACGGACAACAAAAAACTTGATCAGCTGGTCGGCAGCCGTCAGTACAGCCACCAGACCGAGAGTCAGAACTGCGGTCATAAAACGCCTCAATCGTCAAAGATGTTGAAGTCGCCCATCAGGCGGAACTTGATGTCATCATCCTGCCCGTCATCCTGTGGCGCAGCCGGTTCTTCGGCCGGTGCCTGCGGTGCGGACTGGGACGTCGTGAACAGGTTCGACGCATCCTCTGCGGGGGCTGCCGGCACCTTCGGTGCCGACTGCAACGTGGTGAACAGGTTCGATGCATCCTCCGCGGGCGCAACCGGTGCCTGTGGTGCCGACTGGAATGTGAACAGCGACGGCGCTTCCTCGGCAGGTTCTTCTGCCGGCACCTCTTCGGGCTGTACGACTTCCTCTGCAGCAGGTGCTGCGGCGTGTGCGTCGGGCGTGGTGTCTATGGTCTCGAACAGACCGCCGAGATCGAGCGTCTTTGCTTCGGCAGCTTCGGCCGCCACCTGCGGAATCTCCGCTGCATTGACGGAAAGCTCCGGTGCGGTGTATTCTTCGACCGGAATGCCTTCGATCAGCGGCAGCAGCTTTGAAAGCGCGGAAAGGGCCTCTTCCTTAAAGGCGGCAATCGAATTGCGGGTCGTTTCGATTTCAACGTGCGCACGGGAGATGATCTCTTCGGTCTTCTCCTGTGCAGCCTGCGCATCCTTGTAAGCGGCAGCGACAATGGCAGCGGCCTTTTCGTTTGCGTCGGCAATGATGTGCGCTGCCTGCGCGTTGATGTCCTCGGCATACTGGCGGCTTTGGGCCTCTGCCGTCTGCATCACGCGCTGCATTTCGCTTTGCAGCTTCTGATAATAGGCGTCCGCTTCCGCCTTTTTCTCCGTGGCATAGGTTTCCGCATCCTGCGTTTTTTCACGGATGAGCGACTGCGCCTTGGAGGACGCTTCGCCAAGGATCTGATCTGCGGCTGCTTTTGCGGCTTCAACGGTATGCGATGCGCTGGTCTCCGCTTTGAGCAGAGCGCTGGCGATTGCGTTTTTGCCGGCGTTGTATTCCTCGATGATTGAAGAAAGCGAAGCAAACTTGTTTTTCAGCTCGGCATTTTCCTGCAGCAGTTCATTGTATGCATACGCAACACGCTGCATAAATGCGTCCACTTCCGTGGTGCGGTATGCGCCGCGGCCGGCAAGCGGAAAGTTCGGGGAACTGATCTGACTCGGTGACATCAGTGCCATAAGATATTTCCTCCCTAATGCTAATTAGATTCTTTAATAAAGCGACGAGGCGTCCACCTGACTGAAGAAGTCACCGGACAGCTCTGCCATCTCCGGGACAATCAGAAAGATGCGGCCGGAAATGTTTTCAATGCGCGAATTGCAGACGTACTTCACGCCGTCAAGGAAATCCAGAACGCGGCGCTGATCTTCCGGGGTGATCTGATTGAAGTCGCAGATGATCACAATGTTGCGCTCGATCATGGCGTTGGCAACGCTCTCCGTATCGTCAATGCCGGAAAGCGCAAAGAGCGCGACCTTCATTTTGCCGGATGTCTTTGTGCCGCTCATCTTGTAGATGTTGCCGGCGCCCTTCTTTCCGGTTGCCGGTGGAATGGCGGCAGACTGATACGAAGACGTATACTGCGGCGCGGAAGGCGCGGATTTACTATCGGACGCTTTGGACGCGGAAGCGCCGTACGGCGTATAAGGATCCGGGCCGAGAGAGGTGCCGGTATAGGCGTTTTCTCCATAGTTGCTCTGCGGTGCGGCATCATAATCCTCGTCGTCGTAATCACCGTAATCCTCGTCGTCGTCGATGTAATCGTCATCGTCGTCCTGCAGATTGATTGCGTTTTTCACGTTTTCCTTGATTTTCTTAAAGATGCTGTCCTTCATTGTTTATATCCTCCAATTTATACTTTTCTAAATCAATATAATCTCGGTCCGAAGATCGAGGAACCGACGCGTACCATATTCGCGCCGCAAAGAATTGCCTGTTCGTAGTCCGATGACATCCCCATGGACAGAATATCCATACTTACATTATCTAACTTTTTTCGTCCAATGTCAACAAACATTGCATACATTTTTTCAAAATATTGCCGTAATTCGTCTTCCGGGCAGATCGGCGGGATCGCCATGAGCCCTTTGACGCGCAGATGCGGCAGGGCTGCCATGGTTTCCAGCAGCTGCATGACGGCCGTTTCATCAATGCCGGTCTTGCTTTCCTCTTCGCCGATATTGACTTCGATGAGGCAGTCGGTGATGACGCCGGCCTTTTCGCTTTGCTTTTCGATTTCCCGCGCGAGTTTTTCACTGTCAACGGACTGAATCGTGGAAACCTGACCGACGATCTGGCGGACCTTGTTGGTCTGCAGGTGCCCGATCAGATGCGCGTCCACGCCGTCCAGATGCAAAAATGGCTTTTTCGCAAGGAATTCCTGTACCTTGTTTTCTCCGATGAGATCCACGCCGCACGAAATTGCGTGGTTGATGAACACGGGCTCCACTGTCTTTGTCACCGCCATCAGGCGGATGTCGCTGCGCGTGCGTCCGGTTTTTTCCGCTGCGGCGGCGATGCGCGCATTGATGAATGCCAGATTGTGTTCAATCGCCGCAAACCGTTCCTCAGTCGATAACTTTTTTGTCATGCAAATTCTTTCCTTTCACAATCACCTGATCGTAGGTTTCCACCTGCGGCAGATTCGGTGTTTTTTCCTTGTCAATCTCGCCCTTGTCGTTGTAATAGACTGCAGGTCCGGCGATGACATAATTGTCTGCGTTGTAAAGAATCTTGATCGGTTTGAAGACCACGACGTTGCCGCTCAGGACATAGACGCCGGTCAGGCCGTTTTCTTCGCGCAGTGCATCGTTGCTGATCTTGAAGCCGTTATACGTGCGCACGGTAATCTCCGCGCGTTCCTTGCGCAGTGTGGACAGCGCCTCGTTCATGGAGGTGCATTTGAGCACCAGCGCAACCTTGTCGCCCGCTCGGTCGGAAATGCTGTGCACACGCAGCGAAACGTCGTAAATGCCCTTGTCCGGGAAGCTGACCGTGACGTAGTACCCCTTTTTCAGATTCGAAAGCTGATTCATGGAGACATTGCAAAGGAAGTACCACGTATGCTGTCCGATGATTTTGCCGAACGCATCGGTCGTCTCCTCCGGCTTTTGCTTCATCAGTTCGTCGACCTGTGATGCAGTCACACCGTCGGTGCGTACATCCTGGAAGGAGACCGCGTTTTCATAGCCGTCGATGCCGCTGACAAAGTAGCCGGCGTAAGGCGCGGCGACGGTCTGCGGATTTCGCAGATTGGACTGCAGTGACTTCTTTTGTTTTTGCAGCTGCTGCAGCTGCGCGGTGAAATCGAGCTGCGTGCCGGTCGCGATCTGCTTGGTTGTGATCTTATAATTGATGCGCTGAATTGCGTCTGACGCGGCGGACAGCCGGTTGGATTCAACAATGCCGATATAGTTGTTGACCGCGGAAACAATCTCGGAGTTGAGCGCGACGACATTGATATAATTCAGGTTTTCCTGCGACTGAAGCTCTTCAAGGTAGGCGATCTTCCGATCAATGAGCTGGCTTTCCTGATACGCCTCGGCCTGCGATTCGCTCTTGAACGCATAGGCAATCGGCGCGCCGGCGGCAACGCTGGTGCTGTCCGTCACCGTCGGGATGTAAATGCGGTCTGCCTGCATTTTCAACAGGGACGTGTTCTGCGACCCTTCGTTGCGGTTTTCATCGCGGACAACAAAACCGTCAACGGCGATGACTTCCTTTTCCGTGGTATCAAACAGATACTCCGTGCGCAGCTTTCCGGACCATTTGAAATACAGGTCCTGCCCGATATATGCAAGAACGATGACGGCAACAACACTCAGGATAATGATAGCGGTTTTTGCGTCACTGGATTTCTTTTTCATGGCGTTTCTCCTAAAAACTTCTGTAGAACGGCGACAGCTTTTGCGGCAAGCATCTCCTGCGGTATTCGGTCGATGGACAGCCAGTGAATCTCCGGATACCGGCGAAACCATGTCAGCTGCCGTTTGGCGTAGCGCCGCGTTTCCCGCTTGAGCAGTGCAACACATGCATCCAGCGGCGCCGTGCCGTCGAGATACTGTTTCAGTTCTTTATAGCCGATGGCCTGTGCGGCGGTGGCGGCATCTTCTGCAGCGAAAAACATTTGCGCTTCGTCCAGCAAACCGTTTTCAAGCATCTGATCGACCCGGCGGTCAATCCGGTCGTAAAGGACATCCCGGTCATCGGCGGTCAGCCCGATCACACAAAAGCGGAATGGACTTTCTTCATCATGCGATTGCAGCCGCTGTTCGGTCATTGTTTTACCGGTGGAATAGTAGACCTCAAGTGCACGGATAATGCGTTTGCGGTCACTGAGATGCAGAAAAGCTGCGGTCTGCGGGTCAATCGACTGCAGCTTTGAAAGCAGAGGTTCTGTCCCCTCTTGTTCGGCGCGGCCTTCGAGCTGCTTGCGGATCGGCGTATCCGGCACATCAAGAAACCGCGTATTTCGGATCACGGCGTCGATATACAGCCCGGTGCCGCCGACAAGGATCGGCAGTTTGCCGCGCTGAAGCACCGCAGTGATGGTTTTTGTGCAAAGGCGCTGATACGCGGCGACGCTGAAGCGATCTTGCGGTGAAAGAAAGCCGATCAGGTGATGCGGCACGCCGTCGGTTTCCTCCGCGGTCGGCTGCGCGGTTGCAATCGGCATCCCACGGTAGATCTGCATGGAATCTGCAGAAATGATCTCTCCGCCGAGCGCTTTTGCAACGGCGACGCCGAGTGCCGATTTTCCGCTTGCGGTCGGGCCGACAATCACGGCAACGGATGCTTTGTTCAACGGCCCAACCCCCTTCTTTTACTGTAAACGGCCGAATTGTTTTTCCAGATCGTACTGGCTCATTTCAATGACGGTCGGTCGGCCGTGCGGACAAAAGCGGACATTATTGTCGGAAAGCACCTGCTTTGCAAGCGCGAACAGCTCCGCCGGGGTGTTGTGATTGCCGGCCTTGATCGCTGCCTTGCACGCTGCGGTGTACATCATGCGGTCAATCAGCTCCGACTGGACGTCCGTTTTGCATTGCATGAGATTTGCCGTGATGTCAAGCACCACGTCCGCTGCGTCCGCGGGATCAATCAGCATCGGGCATTCGCGCACAACAATGCTGTTGCCACCGAAATCTTCCAGCGTAAACCCGCAGGCTGCAAATGCTTCGAGATTGCCGAGCACGGCGGTGTATTCCGGCTTGCTGAGCGTCAGGGTCTGCGGTGACAGAAGCACCTGCATGGCCATCGCGCCCGTTTGCGCTTTCATGCGGTTATAAATCACGCGCTCATGCGCCGCGTGTTTGTCAATCAGACATAGCTTATTGTCATATTCACAAAGGATATACGTCCGGAACACCTCGCCGATGTACCGCACGATCGGCGGTTCCGGTGCAGCCGTCACTGATACCTTCTGCGGCTGCGGCGGAGGTTCGGGCTGCTTTTTCGGCTGTTTTTCTGCTTCCCGTGTACGGAATGCACGCAGCACATCCGGCTCTTCACGCTGTCGGCCGTAGGATGCGGCAGGCGGCGATGAGAGCGTTGATGCCTGAAACTGTGACGCCGGCATCTGATTCCAGAAATCCTTGCGCGGCGCGGCAGGCTTTTGTACGGGCGGTTCATCCGGTTCCACCATGCGGAACTGATCGACGGCAGGCTTTGTCTTCTGCGCAACTTTTGAAAGATCGACCTGCGGATGCGATTCATCTGTCTCAAGCGCGGAGCGCACAGCGTAATATACAGCGGAAGACACCTTGCGTTCATCCGAAAAGCGCACCTCTGTCTTCGCCGGGTGAACATTGACGTCCACGGTCCGCGCAGGAACGTTCAGATGCAGCACGCAGCTCGGGAATTTGCCGACCATCATGAAGTTTTTATAAGCGTTTTCCATCGCGCCGGCGCAGCTTCGTGAGCGGACGGAGCGATGATTCAAAAAGAAATACTGCATGGCGCGTGAGGGTCGCGCAGCCGTCGGCTTGCATACATAGCCGGAAACGCCGATGCCTTCGAGTTCATACTCCACCGGCAGCAACGTCTGCGCAAAATCACGGCCGAACACAGCGTAGATTGCGGACAGCAGCTTGCTGTCGCCGGGTGTCAGCAAGGTCTGCTTCCCCTCACGCAGAAAGCGAAAACTGATTTCCGGGTGGGAGAGCGCAAGTCGGTCAACCACGTCGGCTACGGCATTCGCTTCACTGACGTCGCGCTTGAGAAACTTCATGCGTGCCGGCGTATTGTAAAACAAATCACGCACGACAATGGTTGTCCCCTTTGGGCAGCCGGCAGGCTCCGGCGTACCTGGTTCGCCGCCGGCGATGTGAAACGCCGTGCCGGTTTCCTCTGTCTCGGTACGGGTCAGCACTTCGACCCTTGCAACAGCGGCAACCGAAGCAAGCGCCTCGCCGCGAAAGCCGAGCGTGAAAATGGATTCAAGATCCTGCGCGGCATGCACCTTGCTTGTTGCGTGGCTGAGAAACGCCCGCGGAACATCGTCGCTTTCCATGCCGCAGCCATTGTCTGTGATGCGGATATACGTCACGCCGCCGTTGCGGATCTCAATTGTGATGGCGCTTGCGCCCGCGTCGATGGCGTTCTCCGCAAGCTCCTTGACGACCGACGCCGGACGTTCGACAACTTCACCGGCTGCAATCAGATCGGCGATTTCTTTTGGCAGTATGTTGATGCGTCCCATCGGTCTCCTCCTTTGATGTTCAGATATCGCCGCGCGCTTTCTGCACAAGGCTGTGAAGTGTGGTCAGCGCCTCCAGCGGCGTCAAGGTATCGGTATCTATATTTTTGAGCGCGTCAATGATCTCATCGTCACGCGCTGCGGTAAAGTTCAGCTGCATCGGTTCTTCTTCCTGCGGCACAGCCGCCATCACGGGGTGGATCACGCCGCCGGACGCTGCCTGCGTCTCGAGCGCTTCAAGAATCACTCGCGCACGCTGCACAACCGGTGAAGGCACACCGGCGAGCTTTGCCGCCTCGATACCGTAGCTGCCGTCCGCTTTGCCGCGGACAATCCGCCGCAGAAACGTCAGTGTGTCGCCGCGCTTCTTGACGGAAATGTTGTAATTGCGCACGCCCTCGATCTCCGTTTCAAGATCGGTCAGTTCGTGGTAATGTGTGGAAAAGAGCGTCTTTGCGCCGATGCGTTTTTTGTCGGCAATGAACTCCAGAACGGCGCGGGCGATACTCATGCCGTCAAAGGTGGAGGTTCCGCGGCCAACTTCGTCCAGCAAAATCAGGCTGTGCTTGTCGGCGTTTTTGAGAATGGCGGCAACCTCGTTCATCTCCACCATGAAGGTTGACTGCCCGGACGACAGATCATCCGAGGCGCCGACGCGGGTGAAGATGCTTCTGAGAATACACAGATTTGCGCGTTTGGCGGGGACAAACGACCCGACCTGCGCCATCAGGCAGATCAAAGCGACCTGCCGCATATAGGTGGATTTACCGGCCATGTTCGGTCCTGTGATGATCGCGCAGCGGTCGGCGTCACAATCAAGATAGGTATCATTCGGTACAAACGGTGCATCCTTGAGCATTTTTTCAACCACCGGATGCCGCCCTTCGATGATCTCGATCGCGGTGTTGTCGCAGATTGTCGGACAGACATAATTGTTCTGCAGGGCGACCGTTGCAAATGCGCAAAGGACATCCAGTGTCGCAAGCGCAACCGCCGTCTTGCGGATGCGAACATACGCCGCCGCCACGGCAGCGCGAATCTGGCAGAAGATCTCATATTCGAGCTTCACCGAACGCTCCTGCGCGCCGAGAACCTTGCTTTCGAGATCCTTCAGCTCCTGCGTGATGTAGCGTTCACAGTTTGCAAGCGTCTGCTTACGGATGTAGGTCTCCGGTACCAGCTCTTTATAGGAGTTGGTCACTTCGATATAATAGCCGAATACGCGGTTGTAGCCGATACGCAGCTTCGGAATACCGGTCTTTTCTTTTTCTCGGGTTTCCACATCGGTGATGAACTTTTTGCCGCCGCGCTCAATGTCGTGCAGCTCGTCAAGCTCCTCGTTGAAGCCGTCCTTGATCATACCGCCTTCGCGGATGGAAAACGGCGCGTCCTCGACAATGGAAACGTCAATCATGTCATGGATGTCGTCAAGCAGATCAAGCGACTCGTATAATTGCCGCAGCAGCGCGCTGTGTGTACCGGACAGATTCGCCTTGATCGGCGGCAGCTGCGCAATGGTCTGTTTGAGCGCGTTGAGGTCTTTTGCGTTCGCAGATTCATAGATTACGCGCGAAATCAGCCGTTCGATATCAAAGACATCGCCGAGCGCATCGGACAGCTCCGCGAGCAGAATGCTGTTTTCGGTGAGCTCTTCCACGGCGTTTTGCCGCTTAAGAATCTGCGTATAGGATACAAGCGGTTTTTCCAGCCAGACGCGCAGCAGCCGTTTGCCCATGGCACAGCGGGTCTTGTCAAGAACCCAGAGCAGAGAGCCTTTTTTCTCGCGGTTTCGCATGGTCTCTTCAATTTCCAGGTTCCGCTTGGTCGCAAAGTCCATTTTCAGGTACTGCGTATCGCTGTAAAAGTTGATTTCCGTCAGGTTTGCAACGTCATTTTTTTGGACGGTGCGTAAATATTTGATCGCTGCGCCGAGTGCGCTGATCGCCGGTGCATTGTTTTCCGGCGGCAGCAGAGGTTCCAACGTCTCCTTCGGAAACTGATCCTCACAAACGGCAAGGCAGCTGGGAAAAGCAAAGTAATCGTCATCGGGCAGCTCGCAAGCAGCCTCGATGCGCTGAGAAATAAAATCGGCGATCTTCTTGTTGTCCGCACAAAAGCGGTTGAGTAAAATCTCGCTGGGCGCGTAGACGCCGAGTTCATTGATGATTTTTTCGTCGAGTTTTTTTCCTTCGAAATTGGTCAGATGCAGAACGCCGGTCGAAATATCCGTAAAACAGATGCCGGCGCCGGTTTTGGTCAGATAGATCGCGGCAAGATAGTTATTCTTCGTTTCATCGAGCATACTCGTTTCGAACACACTGCCCTTCGTGACAATGCGTGTGACCTCACGGCTGACAAGTCCTTTTGCCAGCGCGGGATCTTCGGTCTGCTCGCAGATTGCGACCTTGTACCCTTTTTCAACAAGGCGCGCGATATAGGTATCCGCTGCATGGAAGGGAACGCCGCACATCGGCGCGCGTTCCTCCAGTCCGCAGCTGCGTCCGGTCAGCGTGAGCTCCAGCTCCCGGGACGCGGTTTTGGCGTCTTCAAAGAACATCTCATAGAAGTCGCCCAGGCGAAAGAACAAAATGGTATCGGGATAGTCCTTTTTGACTGCAAGATATTGTTGAATCATCGGGGTCATTTCAGCCATTTGTTCTTTCACCTTTCGTTCTGCTGTTGTTGTTGGAAACTCAGTGCTCGTGTCCGCAGTCGCTGCCGCAGCAATCGCAGTCACCGCCGCAATGATCGTGCTTTTCTGGTTCGCAGGTCATCGGGTCCGCGCCGTTGACGCACAGGCCGAGGATGCCCATCAGGTAATTCATGAGCTCGTCGATTTCGTGACGCGCAAGCTCATATTCCTTCATATTCTCGTTCGCCATGAACTTCGTATAAATCTCGTTGAATTCGCGCTCATAGTTCGCCATTTTCTGCGTGTCCGGATTTTCCTTGCCGGCTTCCTGCTGATAATTGAGCTGAACGAACTGAATCTGCCCCATGAGATCAAGCAGTTCTTCGTCTTTTTCGTTGGTTTCGCGCGCTTTCGCAAAACGAAGATAACGTTCGTCCTGCTGAATCGCAGCGCCGAGTTCTCGCGTCATTTGAATGATGTCCATGTGTATACTCCTTTTGATTTATTATAACGTCAATGACATTATGTACGGTTTGTTTCTTCGGCAAGTTCGCCTTTTAATATCCAGGTTTTCGGCTCCGTGACAGTGACATCCTGAAATGTACCGATCAGATCAGAAGAACCGGGGAACTCAATGATGACGTTGCCTTGTGTACGTCCGGACAAAAAGCCGTCTTCCTTTGCCGGTTCTTCAACAAGAACGCGAAAGGTTTTGCCCTTCATGGCTGCGGTCCGTGCGCCGGCGATCTGCTCCTGCAGAGCCGTCAACTTCTGAAAACGGCGGGTCTTTTCCTCCTTCGGCGTCGGGTCGTCCATGGCGGCGGCTTTTGTACCGGGCCGCGGTGAAAAGATGAACGTAAACAGCGACGTATAGTTCACCTGCGCAACCAATGAGAGCGTGTCTTCAAATTCTTCGTCCGTCTCTCCCGGAAAGCCGACAATCACGTCGCTCGTGATCGAAAGACCGGGCATTTTTTGATAAGCGTAGTCGATCAGCGACAAATATTTTGCGCGGTCGTAATGACGGTTCATTTCCTGCAATACACGGTCGTTGCCGGACTGAAACGGCAGATGCAGATGCTTTGCCACCTTACTGCAGTCCGCCATAGCATCAAGCAGCGCCTTGGAGCAGTCGCGCGGATGGCTTGTCATGAAACGGATCCAGAAATCGCCTTCGATGTCGTTGATCGCACGCAGCAACGCCGGAAACCGGTACTGTTCCGGTTTGTCTTTGTTATAGGAATTAACGTTCTGTCCGAGCAGCGTGATCTCCTTGTATCCCTGCGCGATGAGATGGCGCGCCTCATTGACGATCACGTCAAAATCACGGCTGCGCTCTCTGCCGCGGACATACGGCACCACACAGTAGGAGCAAAAGTTGTTGCAGCCGTACATGATCGGCAGCCACGCCTTGAATGTCCCGTCACGGTGTACGGGCAGACCTTCAACAATGTTACCGTCACCGCCGGACAGGTCAAACACGCGCTTGCCGCCGCAAAGAATCCGATACAGAAACTCCGGCAGCTTATGGATCACATGCGTGCCGAATACCAGGTCGACATACGGATAGCTCTTTTTGATTTTTTCGGCGACATAGTCCTGCTGCATCATACAGCCGCACAGGGCGATGATGAGGTCTTTTTTCTGCGCCTTAATCGGCTTGAGCTTGCCGACATTGCCGAAAACGCGGTCCTGCGCGTGCTCACGGATGGCGCAGGTATTATAAAGAATGAAATCAGCGCTTTGCAGGTCTTCGGTCAGTGCAAAACCGAGAGAGCAAAGGATGCCTTTGATCTTTTCGCCGTCGGCAACATTGCCCTGACAGCCGTAAGTATGGATAAACGCCAGCGGTTTTCTGTCGGGGTACCGCGACTGCAGAACGGTTTCCACGAGCGCGGCGTATTCCTCTTGTCTGGCAAGTTCTTCCGGTGCAACGGAAAACCTGCCTGTGGGTTGCGGTGTTGTCATGATGATTCTCCGTCCGCCGGCGCTGCGTCCGCTTTTTTCAGCGTCTGCGCAAGCGCGAGCAGTTTTTTCAGTCGGTGATTGATGGCCGTCGCAGACTTTTCCGGGGAAAACGTCCGTCCGAGTTCGCGCAGCGACAGATCGGGGTTTTCCTCCCGCGCTTCGGCAACGGCGCGCACATCCGGCGGCAGAGCTTCAAACTGCCCGTGTTCACGGATTGTACGGATCGCGTTAATCTGCTCGCAGGCCGCTTGTGCAACGCGGGACAAATTCGCCTCGTCAAAATTCGTTCGTCGGTTGGAAATGTTGCGCAGATCTTTATAAATCTTGATGTTCATGATCTCGAACGCCGACATCGTTGCGCCCATGAGATTGAGCAGATCCTCGATACAGGCGCTGTCCTTGACATAAATCACATTCACATAACGGCGGACCATGTGCTTGGCTTTGATGTCCGCCTCGTTGAGCAGCTTGAGCAAATCAAGGCTGAGCTTCCGGTACGGTACCACGAACTCCAGATGGTAATTCCTGTTCGGGTCGCTGATGGTCCCGCAGGACAAAAACGCCCCTTTGAACAGCGCGTGATTGCAGCAGTTCATGTTATCTTCTTCGCCGCTTTCGTTAAGCAGATTGCCGCGGTTGATGCGCGCAATTGCGTCGTGTTCATCCACGGAAAACGCCGAAAGCACAGTCGGTATATCTTTTTTCTGCACAAAGACGGTGTAGTTGCCCGCCTTGGAACAACGAATCAACGGCGTCACGCCGGTTGTTTTTTCAATCAGAGTCCGATAGGTCTCGGCGACAAAGGGGTGTTCGCTCATGATGGAGATGCCGTCGCGGTCAAATTTCCGCGCAAACAGCAGCATCCCATACGCCATTGCGTGCAGGCAGCAGGCATTTTCCGGAAGCGCATTTGCGATCTCTTCTTTGACGCTGCTTGAAAACGACACGACCCTGTCCCCTTTCTGCAGAATGATAATGGTTGTTTATTTCAGAATATCCCTGTGGCTGACACTCGCCGAATAACGATCGCGAAGATCGGCGAACAGCAGCTCCGCGATCGTGACCGACCGGTGATGCCCGCCGGTGCAGCCGACGGCAAAAATGAGCTGACTGCGGCCTTCCTTGTTGGCAAGCTGCACGGCATAAGTTGTCAGATCTTTGACCTTTTCATAAAACAGTTTGGCTTCTTCGTTCTGCATGACGAAATCACGCACATCGGCGTCCTGTCCGGTCTTATGCTTGAGCTCGGGCACATAAAACGGGTTCGGCAGCGACCGCGCATCAAAAACAAAATCTGCGTCGTTCGGAATGCCGTGTTTGAAGCCGAAGGACATGAAGTGAATGTGCAGCGCCTGATCGGACGGCTGTGTGAACATCGAAAGCACACGCACGCGGCACTGTGTCGCGGAGAGGTTCGACGTATCCAGGAAGTAATCCGCCTGACTGCGCGCCTGTGCAAGCAGCCGCCGTTCTTCATTGAGCGCCGCCTGAATGGAGGCAAAATTGTTCTGCAGCGGATGCCGCCGCCGCGTCTCCTTGTATCGCTTCATCAGCACCTCGTCCGCAGCGTCCAGAAACATCAGCTTGAACGGAATCTGCAATTCGCGCAGATTGTCAAACTGATCGAGCAATTCGGAAAACGATTGTCCTGCACGCACGTCGGTCACCACCGCAACGCGTTCATGCTCGGAGGACTTGATGAGCTGGGCAAACACGGGAATCAATTGCGCCGGCAGATTGTCCACGCAGAAAAAGCCGATGTCTTCGAGTGCATTGACGACGCTGGATTTTCCGGCGCCGGACATCCCGGTGATGACAACGAATTCCATGAGTTCCCCATCCTTTCTTTTACTTTACAAATCAGCGGATGCCAACCATGCGAATCTCCGGCTCCATCCTTACGCCGAAGGTTTCCTGCACAGTTGTTTGGCAATACGCGATCAGATCCAGAACGTCCTGCGTGGTCGCATCGCCGACATTGACAATGAAGCCTGCGTGCTTATCGCTGACTGCCGCACCGCCGATGCGTTTGCCTTTGAGCCCGCACTGTTCAATCAGCGCACCGGCAAAGTAACCCGTCGGGCGTTTGAATACGCTGCCCGCACTCGGATATTCGAGCGGCTGTTTATCTTTTCTGCGGCCGAGCAGCTCGTTCATCTTTTCGCTGATCTCCGCCGGATCGCCTTTTTGCAGGCGGAATATCGCACCTGTCACAATGCAGCCGTTTTCGGCGTAAGCGCTGTGACGGTAACCGAAATCGAGTGCCGGGGCATCCAGCGCACCCGGAACGCCGGCAATGGTCAGATGCTGCACCGTCTGCACAACATCCTTCATTTCACCGCCGTAGGCGCCCGCGTTCATGAACACAGCACCGCCGACAGATCCTGGGATCCCGTATGCAAACTCCAGCCCGGCACAGCTTTGCTCCAGCGCAAGCTTGCAAAGGCGGATCAGCTTGACGCCTGCCGCGGCATAAAACGTGGTGTCGTCAATCTGACGGATCTCGTCAAGCGCATTCATCGAAATGACCAGCCCGTCGATGCCTTTGTCAGAGACGAGCAGGTTGCTGCCGTTGCCGAGAATGAACGGCGTCTGCCGCGTTGCAAAGCAATGCGACAGCAGCGCTGAGAGCTGCGATTCATTCTGCGGCTCTGCAAACAGCCGCGCCGGACCGCCGGTACGGAAGCTTGTATGTGCTTTCATCGCTTCATTTTCCAGAAACGGAATCTGAACGTCTTGCAAAAAGCGAATGGTTTCATTCAAGGACAATCCCTCCATGGGTTAAAGCAGTGCCGCGCCGATGATGCCGGCGTCATTGCCGAGCATTGCACGGCAGATCTCGGTTTGCACCGTGCAGTAGCGGCTGTAGCGAAGTTCTTCAACCAGCTTGCGGACCGGTGCAAGCAACGTCTCACGCTCATTGGAAATGCCGCCGCCGAAGCAGATCATTTCCGGTTGGAACATATTGACCAGGTTAACCGTGCCGATGGCAACATATCGAATATAGGCGTCAACCACTTCGGTGCCGGCCTTGTCACCCTTGCGCATCGCGTCAAATGCCGTGCGTCCGCCGGCGTTTTCGAGCTTGCCGTCCGTCAGTTTCCACATGAGGCTGTCCGGACATTCCTGCATCTTTTTCTTTGTCTGACGCACCAACGCCGTTGCCGAAGCATACTGCTCCCAACAGCCGATGAGGCCGCAGTTGCAGGGTTCGCCGTCCATTTCGATCACCATATGACCGAGCTCACCGCCGGCGCCGTTGCAGCCGGAGATCACCTCTCCGTCAAGGATGATACCGCCGCCGACACCCGTGCCGAGCGTGACAGCAATAAAACTCTTTTTGCCGACGCCCGCACCCGCAAGCGCCTCGCCAAGTGCCGCACAGTTTGCGTCGTTCTCAAGCTTATATTCAACGTCCAGCATGGATTTCAGAATCTGCACGGCAGGAACCTTGTTGAAGCCGAGATTGTTTGCATATTCGATCATGCCGGTTTCGCGGTTGACGGTACCGGGCGTGCCGATACCGACCGAAGCGATTTCCGACAGCGCGATGCCGGCGTCTTCTGCGGCAAGCTTGACTGCAGCGACGATGTCGCACATGATCTCCTCTGCCGGACGCGGACTGCACGTCTTCATTTTTCCTCTGCCGATGATGTTGTTGTTTTCGTCAATGACGCCGACGGCGATGTTCGTGCCGCCAAGATCTACGCCCACTCGATACATAATATTCTTCCTTTCTGCAACCTGAATCGCTGTGACTCAGAAGTTGCCCCAAATTTCAAGTTCATCCTCCTGCGGAATCAGGTCTTCGACCATACCGAGGTTGTGCATCAATTCCCGCGCCGCATTGTACCCCATTTTTTTCTGCCGGTTGTTCATGGCGGCAACCTCAATGATGATTGCAAGGTTCCGTCCGGGTTTGATCGGGATCACCGTATACGGCACCTGAACACCGAGAATGTCAATGTTGTCGTTCTCAAGACCCATACGGTCATAGACCTTTTCACTGTTCCAGGGTTCAAGTTCAATGACCATGTCGATCTTTTCCGACAGCTTGACGGCGCCCATACCGAAAATACGGCGGGCATTGATGATACCGATACCACGTACCTCAATGAAATGGCGGATATTGTCCGGCGCCGCGCCGACCAGTGTTTTCGCCCCGGTCTTGCGGATCTCAACCGCGTCGTCCGCAATCAGCCGGTGACCGCGCTTGATGAGTTCCACAGCGGTCTCGCTTTTGCCGACGCCGCTGTCGCCGAGAATCAGAACGCCTTCACCGTAAACCTCAACAAAAACGCCGTGCCGTGTGATGCGCTCCGCGAGTTCAACATTCAGATATGCGATCAGTGTAGCCATACTGCCGGACGTCGCTTCAGACGTACCGAGTACAGGCACTTCATATTCCTGCGCCAGCGCAAGAAGATCCGGCGGACAGGCGATGCCGCGCGTGATGATGAGCACCGCAGGCCGCTTTTCCATAAAGGACCGCGTGCGCTGTTTTCGCGTTTCGGGATCAAGCGTGTCAAGATATTCCACTTCGGTGATGCCGACGAAATTGATCCGCTGATTGTCAAAATAGTTTTCGTACCCCGAAAAGAACAGGCCCGGACGGTTGACATCGCGGGATGTGATGCTGATTTCTTCTGCATCGCGCGGCAGATGAATGATTTCCATCGGCCGATCCTTCAACAGCTTTGACAGCTTCACGGAATATCCGGAACTCATGTGATCTCCTCCTGCGTGCAAAAAATGATATACTGCCACATATACTGATATATTATAATATAAAAATTCAATTCTGCCAACAGTTTTTTTAAAATTTTACAAAAATAATCGTCTTTCTGTATTTCTGCCGCAGAAGGCAAAAAAACACTTTCCTTTTTTGT
>CACYCR010000175.1 GCA_902772935.1 Oscillospiraceae bacterium | reverse complement strand
GGTGTGATCGGCAACCATGAGGGAGACAATCCATATTCTGTTACCCGTTCTGAAATGGTTGATATCTTTTCGTCATATCCGCACTGCATCATGCGTCGCGGACAGCCGGATATTGACGGTGACTGCAACTATGCGATCAACCTGATTGACAGCAACGGCAACCACGTGGAAACAGTGTTCTGCCTGGATACGTTTGACGAGATCAGCGAAGAGCAGCAGGCGCAGCTGACTCTGTTTGAAAAGAATTCACCCTATGACGGCGCGCATGAAAACCAGGTGCAGTGGTACCGCGACAAGGCATCGTCACTGCAGAAGGACTTCGGAAAATATAAGTCGATTCTTCTGCAGCACATTCCGCTGCACGCCTATGATCTGGCGGCGGAAGGGAAAAACTTCCTGTACGGTGACATGCGCGAAAACATCTGCTCAACGGTTTTCGAAAACGGCTTGTTTGATGCGGTAAAGAACAGCGGTACCACGCAGGCAATCTTCTGCGGACATGATCATCTGAACAATTTCGGTGCCGAATATGAGGGCATTCTGCTCAGCTATATCGAACCGTCCGGTTACGGCGCATACGGTTTGCAGCGGCAAGGCGCGCCGGAATCGGAATGGCTGCAGGGATACACAGTACTGCAGCTGTTGCCGGACGGCACGTTCTCGCAGCAGCAGGTGCGCTATGCAGAGGTGTTCACAAGCGATGAATAAATATGAAGCTTTTGACCCGCTGAAAAGTGCCGCGCTGGTGCATCATTATATCACACATATGGTGGATAAGGCACAGGACAATTTGCCGTATTGGTTGCTGCTGCCAAACAAGAAACCGGCGGAAGCGGCACACTGCCGTGTGGACGACGCGGAACTGGTCGGCTCCTGGTACGAAGGGCTGGTCAGCGCCATGCAAATGCTCGGCACAACGGACGGCGACGATGTCAAGCAATCGCTGCGGCGCCATCTGATGCGCTCCTGGGGCGCGCACGGATTGCGTTTTTGCGAACCGTATCCCTGGACGCATACGGTACACGCCTCCTTTCATGAAATGGGGTATATTCTGCCGGCGCTGAATCTGATCACGCAGGAGTACCCGGATGACGTGCAGGCCGAACGGCGGACGGGCGAACTCATTCGCGGGATGCGCGAACTTGTGATCGAGCGGAAGGTGCGGACCTTTTGGTCGGGTGATTTTACGGAGACTGAACCGCTGTATGAATTTCCGAATGACGTTTATCTGCAGGACGGCGGATTCGATTTGACGCGGCACACCGGCCGGGGTGAGCAGGCCATCCGCAATGCCCTGATGCTGCCGGCGCTGGTGCGGCGATATGAGCTCAAAAAAGACGAAACAGCGCTTGATCTTGCCGTCGGCCTTGCGAATTACGTGCTCGGTCCGTCCCGCTATTTCAACTACAAAATGGAGTTTTTCGGCCATGTTCATTCGGCAGCCTGGTTTGCTTACGGCTTGCTGCGGCTGTCCGATGTGACCGGAAATGAAACCTATCTGCAAAAAGGCAAAGCCATTTATGATTATATCCGTTCGATTTCCTCGTCGTTCGGCTGGGTGCCGGAATATGCGCAGTGGCATCCGCCGGAAGAGGAGCATTGCGAAACGTGCTGCATCCGTGACATGATTCTTTGTGCGCGGGAATTGACTAAGCGCGGCTTTGCATCATACTGGAATGACGTAAACTGCTTTGCGCGTAATCAGCTGATGGAAAACCAAGTCCGCTACACCGGTTATGTCACAGTGGATAACACAAAGCCGGATGCAAACGGCATTACATATCGGGACATTGACCGGCGAATGATCGGTGGATTCACCGGTGGCAGCGAACCGAACAGCATTTCTTTGCAGCGCTTTCGCTCGATTGCGGGCTGTTGTGTCGGTACGGCGCCTACGGCGCTGAAGGCTGTCTGGGACAGTGTGATCACGGATGAAAATGCAGTTTTGACGGTCAACATTCCCTGCAATAAAGAGACTGCTGCACTACGTCTGACATCGGCACTGCCTGAGGACGGCTTCTTGTCCCTTGCGGCGAAGCGCGACTGTGTTGCCGGATTCCGACTGTATGACTGGATGGGCGATGCATTGACGTATTCTTTGAACGGCAAGGCCATCACACCGATCACAGAAGGCGGTGTTGCGCGGGCAGTACTCCATGCAGGCGATGTGTTTGCGCTGCGGTTTGAACTGCAAAGCATACCGCAAAAAGAGATCGTGGGCGGCAGAGAATTCACTGCCGTCTGGCGCGGCTGCGATGTGATTGATCTGCTGCCGCACGGAGAGCATGTTCGTTTGTATCAACGGGACCTGCGCGTTCCAAAAGAGTATCCGACGCCGGATGATGTGATTTATACCGGCGCGGTCAATTACGGACCGACACAGCAGACATCTGTCGGTTTGGCACATGAGAAAAAAGGAGATATCACATGAGATACGGCGTTAGCTTTTATATGGGTGCGACTGAACAGGTCGCGCTTGCGAAACAGGCGGGCTTTGACTATGTGGAATGCGGCTTTCAGCAGTTTGTACGCGGTGACGCGGCAATGCTTTCCGCTTATCAGCGTGCGTTAGAGGAAAGCGACATTCTTTGCGAGGCAGCAAACTGCTTTATTCCGGGCGATCTGCCAATCATCGGCAAGGATTATGCCCGGCCGGAGATGCAGGAATTCATTGACACCGGCATGCGTGTCGGCAAAGAATTCGGGCTGCAGACGGTTATTTTCGGTTCCGGCGGCGCACGCAGACTGCCGGAAGACGTTCCGTTTGACGAAGGGGTGCGGCAGCTTGTCGCGTTTTTGCGCGATGTGGTTTCACCAATTGCTGCAAAGTATGATATTACCGTCGTTGTGGAGCCGCTGCGGCGCAATGAAAGCAATCTCATCCATACCCTTGATGAGGGTGGAATGATTGCCGCACTTGCCGACCGCCCGAATATTGCCTTGCTCGCCGATGTTTACCATATGTGGGGCGCGGGGGATACCTTTGATGATATTCGCCGCTTCAAAGGCTTTCTTCGGCACGGACACATATCCAACCCGGAAACGCAGAACCCAAAAGCGAAACGGACGTTTCCGATGCGAACGGATGAATTTGATTATCTGGGGTTCGTGTCCGCGTTGCGGGATGCCGGCTGTGAACGCTGCTCCATTGAAGCGGACTGCTTTGATTTTGCGGCGGAGATCCAAAAAGCAGGGGTGCTGCTGCGGGGACTGAACGTATAATGCGGCAGGACCCGCGCGTGACAGTATTCACAAAAGACAGACAGGAGGATGCATATGGGACTCAAAGACAAAGCACGCAAGGCAATCTATGATTTCGCGCACAATCCGTCTTTCACAATGAAGGAACAAGTCGGTTACGCGGGCGGTATGTTCGGCAATGCTATGGGGCAGGACTGCGTCTACACCTATTCGAGCAAATTCAACCGCGACTTTCAGATGATCGATGCAGGACGGCTGAATCTGCTCGAAAATGTGTCGGCCATCGTTTCTTTCCTGATTCCGCCGGTCGCCGGTCCGATTCTCGACCGGCCGACCCTGCCCGGAAAGCGCAGCACCGCGAAAGCCATTCTGCGCTTCACGCCCATCCCGTTTGCACTGACAAATCTGCTGCTGTTCGTCGTGCCGTCGAACAGTCCGCTGATGAACTTGATTTGGGCGTTCATCTTCACCATTATGTTTGAAACGGTTGACGCCTTTTTCGATATGGCCATGTCGACAATTTCGCTGCGAATGACAACAAACGCGAAGGACCGGAAGAATTTCTATACGATTTCCTCCCTGGCGGCCACGCTGGGTTCCATGCTGCCCGGCTGGCTGCTGCCGATCGTGGTTGAAAAATTCTCCGACATCAACCAGCAGAAGTGGGCGCATTTCTTCGTTGCGCTGTTCTTCTGCATCCTCGGCGTTGCTGTTATGCACGCGCCGTATTATACGCTGAACGAAAAGGTGAACGTCACGCCTAAGGAGGGCGAGCCCAAGGTCACCTGGAACCGCAAGAAGATCACCGCGATTCTGCACAACAAGCCGTTCATGATTGCCATGGTCGCTTCCATGTTCGAAACAATCCGTAAAGTGACCTATGACCTGCTGCCCGACCTTTATCGCGAGACCTTCGATAACTACGGAATGAAGGCGATCATTGACATGATCAGCGGCTCGCTTTCTTATGTCGGTCTGTTTCTGGTTCCGATCATCGGCGCAAGGGTTTCCGCGCGGACGATGTTGGTCGGCGGTCACCTGTATTCCGCCGCGTTCTATTCTGCAATCGCTCTGCTCGGCTCAAGGTTCAAACTCGATCGCGTGCGCAAATTGCGCTATCTGGTCGGTGTGTTGATCGGTCTTTCCGGTATGCCGAACTCCGGTATGGACGCCTCACGCAGGATCATTATTGCCGACTCCACGGACTACATGGAGTGGTACAGCGAACGCAACCTCGGCGAAGCGATCCGCTCCGACGGTATGCTCGTTGCGGTGCAGAGCATCATTGGCCGGTTGAATACGCTCATCCGCGTCAACGTCAAGAACCTATCTCTTTTGGCAATTGGCTATCAGAGCGGCAAAAAAGACGCCGCCGGGCAGGCAATCAAGGTCGTGCAGACGCCCGCCACTCTGAAGGGCATCTATTTTGTGGTCGCCCTCTGCGGCGCAGTGGGCAACTTCCTGCCCGCGATCATGTATTCGCTGGACCGCTTTACCGGCAAATACCGGACGGAGATCCTCGCTGAACTTAGTGAGATGCGCGCTGCGCGCAAAGAAGCAGAAGCTTTGATTGCAGAATAAAAAGTCTGCGCAAAAAAGTGAATTGTGACAAAGCATCCCGTATGATGTTGCGACATGATACAGGATGCTTTTTACAAACAATTTACAGACAGATGTTCGATTTGTTGGACAATACATGCTATAATGCAAAGCCAGGAAATAAAAAGGAGGAACAGAAATGAGCAATTATATTCCGACAGGAAACGAATATGTAACATTGCCGACCCTGCGGGAAGCAGACGGTGCAATCGAGGCGGTCGGTTTTCTGTATATGGCACAGAAGGGCATGGTGGAGCTGCGCGGCAATGAGCAACTGCCGCTGATGCGCCCTCTCGTACAGGTCAACGGAACCATTGCTGCGCTGACAAATGTCACATGGACGCGGGACTGCTATTGGATTCCGAAAATGACGGCATGTGCCGGTGCTGTCCGCCTGCAGGCAACGTATCTGACGCCTGTCGGTGAGCGCGGTTTCGGTGTACGACTGACGGTCAGCGCCGATGAAAACGTGTCGGTGCGGCTGGGCATGGATGGCTGCTGGGCAAAGTCGCTGCATATCGTCAATGAAGAAAAGGAGATCGAAGGCAGAAAGTACTGCCTGCAAAGCCACTGGAACCATTCGGTTCTGTTTGAGATGCGTGCCGGCTTTCCGCTGTTCTCCTTTGCGCCCATGGCAGATGCACAGGTACAGTCCGACGTTGTGCAGGATAAGGAAGAGATCCGCTATGCGCTGTACCGGGATTATGATCTGCTCGCCGGTGAAGAAGAATCGCTGACCGTTTATTGGGGATTCGGCTTTGAGGAGGTCTCTTCTTCAACGAGCGCACAGGAAATGCTGCGCCGCACGTGGGATTGGGAGTATGCTAAAACGACCGCCTGGCTGCAGGAAAGAATCTACCGGCTGCCGAAAGAAAAGCTGTCGGAGATTTATAACGTCAATCTTTTCTTCTGTATGTTCTTTTCCACTGGGCGCACAATCGACACCGAAGAACTGGTCTGCGTGACCTCCCGCTCGCCGCGCTACTATGTCAGCGCCGCATATTGGGACAGAGATACGCTGCTCTGGTCCTTTCCGGCAATTCTTGATGTTGACGAAAAAGCGGCCAAAGAGACCCTGTTTTACGTCTTCGGACGGCAGGGCCGCAACCATGGCGTCCATTCCCGTTACATCGACGGTACGGTGCTTGAACCCGGGTTTGAACTGGATGAGTTGATGGCTCCGATCATTGCGCTGACAAATTACACCGGGAAAACAGGGGATCTGTCCGTGCTTTCGGAACCCGTGATTCGCAAAGGCATCACGCGGATCCTTGAAAAGCTCGCGGCGTGCCGGCATCCGGAAGTGCATTTGTATGAGAGCTTTCTGCAGCCGAGCGACGATATGCAGGTGTATCCGTATCTGACGTATGACAATATGCTGGTCTGGCTGGCGCTGAACCGTCTTGCAACGCTGGACAGCGACGCTTACGGCGACCTTGCTGCAGAAGCCGCATTGGTGAAGCAGGCGATCTATGCGTACTGCACTTTCGAAAATGACGCAGGCAAGCGATGCTTCTGCTGGTCGACCGACGCGTGCGGCAACCACGAGGTTTATGATGAACCGCCGGGAAGCCTGCAACTGCTGCCGTATTACGGCTTTTGCGAAAAAACCGATCCGCTTTGGCAGAACACGGTCGAAATGATCCGCTCGCCGGCGTACCGTTTCAGTTTTTCCGATCAGCCGATTGCGGAGATCGGTTGCGCACACGCACCATATCCCTGGCTGCTCAGCCTTTGCAACAGCCTGCTCAGCGGGCATGAAGCACAGGCGTGGCGAGAACTGGAAATCGTCAAGCTGGACAACGGCATTGCCTGCGAAGGCATGGACCCCGTGGACGGCAGCAGCCGGACGGGAGAAGCCTTTGCCACCTGCGCGGGTTTTTTGTGCCACAGTATGCGCGTGGCAAACGAACAGAAATAAGCACCATAATAAAAAAGCAGCCGCAGATGGTTCTGCGGCTGCACTTGCGTTATGGCGTATCGTTTTGCTTTGCTGTTTCGTCGTAAACCTCCACACAATAGCCGTGGTGTCCGCATTGCGTGCAGGTCAGCCGGCGTGTTTTCGGCGTGTGGCGTGCAAAGAACATCTCTTTGAAACCGGGCTTGAACACGGTGTGACACTCCGGACAGATATAGGCTACCTTTTTGTAATAGTACCGTGAGATGACAATGCTCCAGGGAATTGCAGCAATCAGATAGATCAAAAACACCCACCAGAGCCCTTTGAAAATCCACAGCAGAATGCCGCCCACTTCAAGGACTGAGAGCGGAATCGCAGAAAGCAGCATGGTTAAACGGACGGTTCTCAGTTTTTTCTTGCTTGCCATGGTGTAGGCTATATCGCCGATGGATTCAACGGTGAAGCTTTCGTTGTCGGCAACGCCCTTTTTCAGCTCTTTGACCTTTTCCAGTTGTTCTTCCAACGTACCGATTTCTTCCCGCAGATCCTTTTCCTGCTGCTCGAGCAGCAGCGAGATGACGCTGCCGGGATGGTCTTCGGCAAGCAGCTTTCCGATGGTGTCAATGGAAAGCCCGATCTCCCGCAGAAAGCAGATGATCTTCATCGTTTTCAGATCGTCTTCGCTGTAGAGTCGGCGGCCGCCTTCACTGAGCGTGCTGGGCGTCAAAATGCCGCGGGCATCGTAGTACTGAACGGTGCGCACGGTAACGCCGCACGCTTTTGCCAGTTCACCGGTTGTGTATTGCGACATAGCTTATCGCCTCCTTTCTGTGTCAGTTATACCACATGACGCAGCGTCACAAGCAATACCTGACGTAGGGGGATTTTTTCATTTTGTGTGATTTTTTTGCTTTTTACAAAAGGTCTGTTGTGTGGATGCAAAGGAATTATAGCACCTGCTGTGCAAAAAAGCAAGATGCGCACACCGTACCCGCGCAAAGGAGAAGCTTCGGCGGGGCAATGCTTCTGATGGTTCTCCGTCCGCCGGAGCGCCGGAGACAGACATCAGTAATCAAAGTTACACATGCAAAAACAGCGGTGCGATGGCGTTACGCCATCGCACCGCTGTTCTGTTGGTGTCTTCAGACGTGGAAATAAACCCCCAGTTCTACTGGGGGTGAGAGAAGGCTTCAGCAAAGCCAAAACGGGC
>CACYCR010000174.1 GCA_902772935.1 Oscillospiraceae bacterium | reverse complement strand
GGTCTGCGACCGTGCTCGCGCACCTGCGGTGCGCACGCTGCTTGCAGCGCGGGAGCGCCCCGCCGGCCTGCACGCTTGACATTCGTCTGCCGATGCAGTATACTTTGCATAAGAAGAAGAAAAGGAGATCATTGCCATGAAATTCAAACACATATGCACGCTCGCACTTGTGCTTTTGCTGCTGTCCTGCTTTGTTCCGACGGCGACGGCGTATCTGCTGCTGCCGATTGATACGGCGTCTGACAATGGGTATTTCTGCGTCAAAGCAACGGGGACAGAAACCCATTCCGACGGTTATTTGACCAGGGTCAAAGACACGTTTACCTATGACGGCAACGGCAACGAAATCAAGCATATTCATTATGAATCGTCGACGCTCGGAGACTTTGAAAAAGAAGCGAGCTACTCCACCTATGACAGCGACGGCAATCTGCGGAAAGTCATCAGTGCGTGGAAGGATTCCGAAAACTCCAACTCGCGATCTGCGGAGTTCTGGACCTATGATGCGGCAGGGATTCCCAGAAAAAATGTCTCTCTTGAAAAGTACGAGGACGGCGATTACGAAAAAGAAATGCGTCTCTTTTTCCCGGACGACAGCGGACAGATCACAAAGATGATTCAAAAGACCGTTGAAAAGACCGGCAAAACCGTCGAGACGCACAAGTACAGATGTTTTTATACCTATGACAGCCATGGCGAAATGCGCTCGGAGGTCATCACCGATTATGCGACGAAGAAAGTGCTGTCCACAACAAACTGTACCTACATCTATGACCAAAACGGCAGGATTACAAAAGAGACCATGATCGAAACGGATGCAGATGGGAGCATCTCTAAGTGGGTCAGTTCCTACGTCTATGACAGCAAGGGCAATGTCATCAAAGAAGTTTCCGTGGATGCGGATGCGGACGGCTGCGCGCGCAAAATCAACCGTGTATACACCTACGACGCGAAGGGCAACCTGAAAAAATACGTTGAAAGCGACCGAGTCAGCGGATATGATTCTGCAGACAAGACGGTGCGCACGTTTGCTTACGACAAACACGGCAATCCGATCCATGCCAAAGAAGCCGTCCGACACAGCGAAGGCGATGCGATCGTCAGCAAGTGGTCGTTCACTTTTGCAAAGGGCTGATGCCTGAGGACCCCCTGCAATCAAAAGAAAGGAGCCTGTCGAGATGCCGCTTCTCCATCCCATCCCGCCGGTGTTTGATGCAAGCAGCCGGGTGCTGATCCTCGGCTCGTTTCCGTCGGTGAAATCCCGGCAGGCGCAGTTCTTTTACGGCCATCCGCAAAATCGGTTCTGGCCGTTGCTCGGCACACTGTTCGGCGAACCGGCAGGACAGACGCCGCAGGAAAAAACCGCCTTTCTGCTGCGACATCATGTGGCGCTGTGGGACGTGATCGCGTCGTGCGACATCACGGGCAGCGCTGACAGCAGCATCCGGAACGCCGTGCCGAACGATCTGACCGCACTGCTTGCGGCGACGCAGGTGCAGACGATCTTCACAAACGGCAAAACCGCCGACCGGCTCTATCGCAGATATCTATTTCCGCAGACGAAGATCGAAGCGGTCTGCCTGCCGAGTACCAGCCCGGCAAATGCCCGCTGGACGCCGGAGTTGCTGCGGCAGGCGTGGGGCGCGGCTTTTCAAAAAAGCGGCTTGCGGCTGCTTGACATTTGTGCGCAAGTGTGATAGAATCGATCTGTTCAACAAAAACGGCGATGAACAAGAGGAGTAGCAAGCGCTTCTTTGACAGAGACAAGGCGGTCGGTGCGAGCCTTGAAGAACGGTTGCGAAGGTCGCTTGGGAGCCGCGGGAAGAACCGCAAAAGCACAGTAGACCCCGCAACAAAAAAGAGTGCGGCGCAAGCCGAACTCAGGTGGTACCGCGGAAACACTCCGTCCTGAGACTGTCTCGGGACGGGGTTTTTTAATTCCGCATTCCGCATTGATCTTGCGCGGGCATTCTTTTATGAGAAAGAAAAAATCAAAAGAAAGCACTGACCTCATTTTAGATTTCTATGGAAAGGTTGATATACAATGGCCAAAGAACTCGCAAAACAATACGACCCGAAAGATGTGGAAGACCGCATCTATGCGTCGTGGATCAAGGGCAACTATTTTCATGCGGCGTGTGATCCGCAGAAAACGCCCTACACAATCGTGATCCCGCCGCCGAACATCACCGGTCAGCTGCACATGGGTCACGCACTCGACAATACGCTGCAGGATATCCTCATCCGCTGGCGGCGTATGCAGGGCTATGACACCCTCTGGCTGCCCGGTACCGACCACGCATCCATCGCAACGGAGGCAAAGATCGTTGACGCCCTGCGCAAAGAGGGAATCAGCAAGGAAGACCTCGGTCGCGAAGGTTTTCTCAAACGCGCCTGGGAATGGCGCACACAGTACGGCGGCCGCATCGTTGAACAGCTTAAAAAGCTCGGCTCCTCCTGCGACTGGGAACGCGAACGCTTTACCCTCGATGAAGGCTGCTCCAAAGCGGTGCGCGAGGTGTTCAACAACCTTTATGAAAAGGGCCTGATCTATCGCGGCGAGCGCATCATCAACTGGTGTCCGCACTGCAAGACCTCGATTTCCGACATCGAGATGGAATATGAAGAAAAAGACGGCGCGTTCTGGCACATGGCGTACCCGTTCGCGGACGGCTCCGGCGCGATCATCGTTGCAACCACCCGTCCGGAAACGATTCCCGGCGATACCGGCGTTGCGGTCCACCCGGACGATGAACGCTACAAGGATCTGATCGGCAAGACGGTCATCATCCCCGTCATCGGCCGCGAGATCCCGATCGTTGCCGACAGCTACGCCAAAATGGACAAAGGGACCGGCGCGGTGAAGATCACCCCGGCGCATGACCCGAACGACTTCGAGGTCGGTCTGCGCTGCAATCTGCCGGTGCTGAACGTCATGACCGACGACGGCTTCATGAATGACAAGGCCGGAAAGTACGCCGGGATGTCGCTCATGGAGTGCCGCAAGGCGATCGTCGCCGACTTTGAGGCGGCGGGCGCACTGGTCAAGATCGAACCGACCAAGCATGAGGTCGGCACCTGCTACCGCTGCCATACGAGCGTGGAACCCCTCGTGTCCAAGCAGTGGTTCGTCAAAATGAAACCGCTCGCAGAGCCGGCGATCAAGGTCGTGCGCGAAGGCAAGACAAAGTTCATCCCCGAACGCTTTGACAAAACCTACTTCAACTGGATGGAAAACATCCGCGACTGGTGCATCTCCCGTCAGCTCTGGTGGGGCCACCGCATCCCGGCGTGGTACTGCGACGACTGCGGTGAAATCACCGTTTCGCGGGAGGACCCGAGCGCCTGCAAGCATTGCGGCAGCACACACATCCATCAGGATCCCGACACGCTCGACACCTGGTTCTCCTCGGCGCTGTGGCCGTTCTCGACCCTCGGCTGGCCCGACAAGACCCCCGAGCTC
>CACYCR010000173.1 GCA_902772935.1 Oscillospiraceae bacterium | reverse complement strand
GAAAAATCGGCATGACAAACATCATACCGATTATCTACTAAAATCAATATTATTTCAACTGTTACGAAAGCCGCCCCGGGCACCTTCTTTACGGAGGGTGCCCCGCGGGGCGTTTTTTCTTGTTCTTGTTTTGCGTCTGTCGGTACCCGGTCACTTCACAATGCGCGAAAAGGAGAACAGCTGGTAAAAGAATTCTCTGAGCAGAACGAGGAAGGACGCAGCTTTGGCAAAGGGGACGAGTACGCGCGGCAGTCCAACCTGAACGAAATCTTCGGTGTCCGGAATCTCCGCTCCGGTGATCAGCCCGTCGCGCAAATTGCGGCGGTACATCTCCGCCGAAGAAACGACCGTCAGCGACCGCGTTTCCACCGCTTTCCCGTTCTGGCGGACAACGACGTTCAGCGCGCCGGGTTCGGTGACAGCGCAGGTCACACGCTGCAATTCGCCGCCGGGCAGAGCGGCAACCGTTTCGCCGTTGACGAGAATTTCAATCGGGAGCAGACCGCTGTAATCCACACGCACGGTATCACCGACGGCAACCGTTTCGTCGGCACGGCTGTAATCGCGCTGAAGCAGTCCGCTGACCACATCGATTTCGGCGTAGCCTGCGGCGCGCATATAATCCGTTTCATCCTCAAAAAAGATCCGCGCATTGCCGTTTCCGGCGTCGTCAAACAAACAATACGTCCTTAAACTTTCATTATCAGGTTAATCTTGAAAAGTTATTCGCTCCCCTCTTTTTCGTTGCGCCCGGTACCGATAAACATGATCTCCTGTGTGCATAATCTGCGTACCGTCGGGCAGAACGACGGTGGCATGCATCCCGTTTGGGGTACAGACGTGCAGATCGGCGCCGCTGTCCGTCCGATCCCAGCGCACGAAGATTTTTCCCAGCCGGGAAGCGTAGGACGCTTCAGCAAAAGTGAGTGCGCCGATCAACGCAGGCTGAACCACGATATGCCGGTGATCGGTCGCGTCCGGGTTGTATCGCAAACCTGCCACAGAAGAAATGAACCAGTTTTTGATGTCGCCGTACATGTGATGGTTATGGGAATAGATCCCCTCACCCGGGCGACGGAAAAACTCCGGCAGCGTAGTTTCGCCAAAGTCAATCAGCGCGCCGTAGGAAGGGAACTCTTTTCGCGTAATCATCTTCCAGGCGAGATCGCTTTCGCCCGCGTCACGCAGTACGTGGAAAATCACCCGCGCGCCGAGAATGCCTGTATCGAGATGGTCGGCGTTTTCGTGTATCCTCCTGATCAGATGTGCCATCGCTTTTTCTTTTTCCGATTCATCAAAAACGCCGTAATACAGCGCCATTGCCTGACTCGTCTGGCAGTCGGTATCAGCGATGCAGGTCTCTTTGTTGATCAGGTGTTCCCGAATCGCTGTGCGCAGGTCGGCAGACAACTGCCGCGCAAAAGCGGTTTCTGCCGCTTGTCCAAGGACATTGAAGAGGAACGTCGCCATCTTTGTACAGACGAGCAGAGCCACACTGTTGGTAAAGGCGAGCGTCGGCTTGACACGTCCGCCAATGGGACACCAGTCACCGAGTCCGTAGTCGATCAGCCCGTTTTCGTTCCTTCTGTTTGCCACATAGCGCAGATACTTGAAGATGGCTCCGGCGTTTTCCGAAAGAATCTCCCGATCCCCTGTATATTTGTAAATATAATAGGAGAAGCAAATCAAAGCTGCGTCCCACACGGGGCCGTCTCCCCATTGATAAGGCCAGTCACAAGACGGGACCATCCCCGGCAGTTCGCCGCTTTCCCGCTGGGCTGCCCGGATATTCCGCAGCCATTCCTTGCAGCTTTTGCCAATGTCCATGGTCATGATCATATGCTCTGCAGAAAGCGCAGCGTCGCCGGTCCAGCCAATTTCCTCCCGGTGCGGACAATCGGTGGGATAATAGTAGAAGTTTGAACGGTCAGACGCGTCGCACATTGCATAAAGCGTGTTTGCCGTTTCGTCAGAACAGGCAAAGTCACCCGCCTTTCCGGCAGAACTGCATACGATATAAGTGAGCAGCTCCGGCGTTGCCTGCGCATCGTCAATCCCCATTACCAAGCAGTAACGGAAACCGTGATAGGTAAACGGCGGTTCAAAGATTTCATCGGTACCTTTGCAGATGTACACGTCCCGCTGTGAAAAGCCGTCTGGATAGAACAGAATGTTGTTATAGTCCAGCGCACCGTCGGTCAAAAGCTCACCGAACTGCAGAACGATCCGCTGTCCGGCACGGCCGCGGATCCGCAACCGGACGATTCCGGCATTATTTTGTCCGAAATCATATAAATAGCCCTCACAACCGTCTTCGGCATCTTCCGCAACAATCACCGGCACCACATCGTCCCGCGGTGTGTAATCCCGCAGCCGTCCGGGGCGGATCAAAACTGCGTGCAGCGGCTCACCCGTCGGCCTGATCGGATCTGCGGCGCAGACGCGAAATGTCCCTCGCGGCGCATCGCAGAGCATCGCCTGCGCCCAGCCGCTGTCGTCATATGCCGGAAGATTCCAGCCTTCGATTTCCCGGCGTGCATCATACCGCACGCCGGCGCGCAGATCGTCAAAATACAGGGGCGACGGCGCGGTACGGACGCTGCTGTCGGATTCGATCCGCGTTTCACCGGACTTCAGCAGAAACGCCAATTTCGGTGCGGCGCGAAACGGTGCCTTGTCAAAATCCCAGGTTGCACCGCCCGCAGCGTTGAGCATCCCGTTGCCCAGCTGAAAGCCCAGCACGTTTTCGGTATTCAGCCGGATATAGGGTGAGAGATCGTAGTCATCGAAATAGATGAGATGGTCCGGATTGGAGATATATGGCGCCAGCAGACCCTTGGTGATCTACGTGCCGTTAATCCATACTCTGTAAAAGCCAAGTCCGGTAACACGCAATTGAACTTCGGTGGCTTCTGCCGTAAACACTTTTCTG
>CACYCR010000172.1 GCA_902772935.1 Oscillospiraceae bacterium | reverse complement strand
GCCGGATGGTTTTGAAGAACGCGTCCCAGTCGAAGGTCTCGCCGGTGCAGTCCTCAATGAATTTGATCACTTCTTTTACGTGCGCGACGGCGTATTCGCGGGTGTCCTCGTCCTTCCAGCGCATGGGCGTGCAGCCCTGGATGGAGGGCACCTTCAGCCGCCGCTCCACCACGGAGGAATTCATGACCGAGGAATCGCACGGCGCGTTGCTCGTGATCAGGCAGGCGCCGTAATACGGAAGCTGATCGTCAATGGCGACGCCACAGACCGCCGATGAGTTCCGGCAGGAGTCGGACGGCAGCCCGTAAGCATCAATGATGTCGGTGAAGTAATGCCCGGCGTGCTGGTCGTTTGCTGTGGCGAGAATACCGAAATACGGCTCCTCCACGGCGTTCGTCAGATTCGGGAAGCCGCCGATGAGAATGGGCGAAGCATCCTGTTCAAAAATGACCATCTTTTTGGCGTACTCGTTTTTGCCGAAACGCTCATCCGCCTTGATGATCTTCACCAACGCTTCCACATTGCTCTTGAGCAGAAACTGCATATATTTGTGCGCGATCAGCAGCGCTTCGCCGTGGGCGTCGTCAATCGTGCGGTCCACCATGCTGCCGCTGCCGAGGTACGGCGCCATCCAGTGATAATAGGTCAGCGCCTTGAACGCGCGAACGGGATCGGATTTCAGCAGTTCGCCGCTGATCTTTTTTTCGGTGAGCCATTCACGGAAATCAACCCACGAATCCTTGAAGCCTTTCCATTTGCGCCAGCGGGCAAGCTCATAGCCGTCATAAAAGCGATTGCGGGTACCGCGGTCGTGCTTCTTTGCCATGCTCACGCCTCCTTTGTCAGTTTTTTCATTTCGAGCGCCTCCACGAATGCCTGGAACCGTGTCCGCAGCTGTCCGGTGGAGGTGTTGATGTATTCCTTTTCGATGCCCATACACGGCAGACCGTATTCGCTTTCCATCACGTGCTGGCAGTACATCCGCTCATACTCCCAGTATTCGCAGAATTTCATCTGCTGGACGATCAGGCCGTCCGCGTGATAGTCTTCGGCGAGCTGTTTGAGGTACTGCTTGCGGCCGTGCACCTTTTCGGGGTTCATGAAGCGCGGGCATTCATTCGTGTCAATGTAATGGCGTGCAATGGCGGCCAGGGCGGTTTCACCATCGCGGATCTCGATTTCTTCTCTGCCCGGCAGTGAACCGAAGCAGTACCGATCGGCAACAACAAACGCGCCGCTGTCTTCAATGAGCTTTGTGAAATCGGGGTCGTCGTTTTCTCCGCCGGCGAGCACCACACGGACCCGGTACCAGGGCTTGTCATCCGCCTTGCGGATCTGCAGCTCTTCAAGCGTTTCCTCCAGATACGGCAGAATCAGATCGTGCGGGCAGCACTCACTGACCAGTTCGATCAGATGAAACTCATACCCGGTCAACGGCGGATTCTCCTGTTTGCGCAGAGCGCCGATCGCGCTGACAACACGGCAAAGTGCGTTGTGCTTTTCAATGGCTCTGCGCAGCGCATCTTCGGAAGTCTCCACGCCGTAAACCTCGTGCAGCCGGTCAAGGACGTGCTTTTGCAGCTGGCGTTCATAATGGCGCAAGGCGTAATCCTTCGTGACAAACGGTGCGTCAATATGGGAAACAAAGAAGTCTTCGTTCTGCTCCTTTACAAGGTTCAGCATTTCAAAATGCTCGTGCGCACGGTGCATCATCCCGCAGGTTTCGGTACTCAGCAGTGCGGAGAAGAAATTGAAGCCGCCCTCGATTGCGCGTTCCAGAATGCTGCGCGAATACATGCAGGTTTTTTCCGACATATAGTACGTGGCAATGGCGGTGTCGGTGATGCCCGGCGCACGCAGACGTACCGAGAAGCAGCCGTCGAGGTTCATCAGCACCTCCGGCACGTAATAGCACGAATAGCCGAGCGCCTTTTGTCCGGCGTCGAGCGCCTGCTCCACCAGCTCGTTTTTCACATCGCTGAGCAGATGTTCAAACAAAACGCGATGTTTCAGATCTTTCATGGTTATCTGCCGCCTTTCCTGCGTGCGAACTCCGCTGCGCCCAGCGCACCCATCAGCTGCGGGTCAACGGACAGCTCCACGACTTTGATTTTCAGGACTTTTTCAATGGCTTTTTTGAGCCCTTCGTTTTTGGCGCAGCCGCCGGAGAGTGTGATGTGATTCACAGCGCCGGCCTTTTTTGCCATCACGAAACAGCGCTTAGCAACCGCCATCTGGATGCCCGCGGCGATCTCTTCGGGCGCTTTGCCTTCGCCGACAAGGGCGATGACCTCCGATTCCGCAAACACGGTACACTGCGCCGTGATGGGAATGACGTTCTTCGCCTTGAGCGACAGCGTGGAAAACTCCTCGAGGCTCATCTCAAACGAGCGGGCCATCGCCTCATAAAACCGACCGGTGCCGGCGGCACATTTGTCGTTCATGGCAAAGTTCTTCACTGTGCCGTCCGACGCCACGGCAATGCCCTTGATGTCCTGTCCGCCGATGTCGATGATCGCCTGCACAGTCGGGTCGGTGATGTGTACGCCCATGGCGTGGCAGGAGATCTCCGAGATGTTCTCCTGTGCAAACGGGACACGGTTTCTGCCGTAACCCGTGCCGACGATATAGCTGAGGTCCTCCGTCGAGGAAAGGCCGCTCACCTGCGCAATACAGTCCTCCATTGCCAGGTGCGATGACTGTGCGGCGTTGATCTTACTGCGCAGAATGGTTGACGCGGCAAGGTTGCCGTTTTCATCCAGAATGACTGCTTTTGTGTAGGTCGAACCCACATCGCAGCCGCCGTAATACTGCATCGTTATTTCTCCTTTATCAGAATGATGTTTTCCATCAGGTCAATATCCAGGATTTCACCGGGAATGACCGTGCGGTTGCCGAGCAGATCGAAGCAGATCACTTCGCCGTCCTTCGGCAGAACGCGCGCGATGTTTTTGCATAAAAAGATGTTCTCTTTTTCACCTTTTTTATAAACTGCGGATAAACACATATTACCCCTCCGTTTCCCTGATTGCCAGAAGGATCTGCTCGGTCGATTGCTGCAGCAGATCGATCGCTTCGGCAATCCGTGCCGCCGCAGGTGCACAAAGCGCCGCTGCGGCGTCCTGCAGCTCTTCGGCGTGGTGCGTGTTGTGCTGTGCCATGTATTTTAACAGCGCGATCGCTTCCGCCGCGCTCAGCTTGTCCGGTGTATGTCCGTGATGCTCATGTCCCATGGGTCTTCTTCTCCTCTTCTTTTTTGAAATGCAGTTCTCTGAGCCCCTCCACTTCGTCGCAGATGGGTTTCATTTTGCAGGATGCGCAGTCCAATGTATTCAGCTGCAGCGTACTCTGTACGGCGTCCGTGATCTGCTTGGCCTTGCGCGCCAACGCTGCCAGTGCCGCGTAATCCACGCCGGCTCCGGTCACGAAAACCGTTTTGACACATCGGACATCCTCATGTTCTTTGAGCAGCCGGATCAGGCTGCAGCCGACATTGTAAAAGGACAGCGGCGGCGACTGCCGCAGTGCAGAAGATGCAACACGTACCTGTTCCCGGCAGGACGACGGGGAAATCCGGATGTGATACCCCTTCGGATAAAGCTGAAACAGCCGAAAGCCGATATCCTTGAGCTGCTCATAACGCAGCGCTTCTTCGCTGCCGTCTTTGAGCTGCACAAACGTCAGATGCGCAAACGGCATGTCCTGCGTCAGTTCGCAAAGATCGTTTCCGTAAACGAGCACCTCGTCACACGGCGATGTCAGGTCGCCGAACACCACACTGCTGACGCCGGGTTTGCCGCTGCCGCCAAGTTCATAGGCGGTGTCGCTGCGGAACAAAATCGCGTTCTTGTCGCCTGCTTCGGCGCAATCGTCACTGCGGTACGGCGCAGAAAAATCCGGTTGCGCCGGCAGCAGCGCTTCCATTTGCCGGATCACGTCAGTATACAGTTTCATGCGTTCATCTCCCGCAGCAAGGTTTCCAGCGCCTGCTGCATACCACGCAGAATCGGCGCTTCATCGGGCAGCGCAAAGACGCTCTCCCCTGCCATATCATTTTCCGCCTGATCGGGGTCGTCGCCGATCACGGCAAGCACCGGCGGGATCTCCCCGACAGCGGCGGGATCGAACCCGGAACGCACGCGGTTGAAAATGACGCCGGCCTGCCTGCAGGCAACCAGGCGCGCAGCGACCTGCTGTATGGTCGAAACCACCTGAATTCCCTTACGGCTGCCGTCGCTGACCAGCACAAGGCAGTCGATGGATTCCATCACACGGCGGTTGATCTGTTCAATGCCGGCCTCCCCGTCGATCACAACAAAGTCGTAGTTGCCGGAGATCATTTCAAGCACCTGCTTGAGATAGGCGTTGACCTTGCAATAACAGCCGGCGGCCTCCGGGCGGCCGATGGCCAAAAACGACAGGTTGCCGCGTTCGGCAATGCAGTCCAGCAGGTGAAACTTTGCCTCACTGAGCAGTGCAATGGCATCTGCGGTCTCGCCCTTGTCAATGCTTGCGGCGATGCGCAGCCGGACGTCATCGAGCGTCATCGGCGGCTCCATGGCAAGCGCCGTTGCAAGACCGACCGCGGGATCGGCGTCCACGGCGAGAATCTTTTTTTCCGGAAAGCGCGCCAAAAGCAGGCGGATCAGTGCGGCAGACAGCGACGTTTTGCCGACGCCGCCCTTTCCGGCAAAAGCAAATGTAACAGTGTGCATAGCTGCGTTCACCCCATTCAAAAACAAATCTGTTTTTATTATAATATAGAACGATAAAGAAAGCAAGTCTTTCACTGTTTTTCCGACATCTGTTCTGCCCAGAAGAAAACCACCGGCTGCAAATCAACCGGTGGTTTGGATGTTCAGTCTGCCGGGGCGGCGTCTGTTGATAACGCATCCGTGACGGTCGTACCCTGCGCCGAAACGTCCGCTTCAAACGAAAACGCGGCGCCGTCCGAGGATTCCGCAATGGAAATTTCAGCATCCTCTGTTGTCCCGTCCTGCGCGGCACAGGCGGCAAGCGGCAGCAGCATCAGCAGCGCCAGACACAGCGCGGTCAGTTTTTTTGCCATAACGAGCCTCCGTTCCTTCTCAAAAGGAGAAATAGATTTTGTACGGATGTACGTTCCATCTATATGCCCGCCCGGCAGGGATTATGCAGATAGTTATGCCTGTTCCAGATAACGGCAGGCAGCGACCGCAGCTGCAGCGCCGTCGCTGACGGCGGTCGCGATCTGGCGCACGCGTTTGACGCGGCAGTCACCGGCAACAAAGATCCCGTCGGAAAGTGTGCAGGATTCATCCGCCATAACGTAACCGTACGCATCCAGCGGCACCACATCGGCAAACGGTTCATTTTCCGGCTGCTGGCCGATGGCGACAAAAATACCGTCAAACGGCAGCGACGTTTGCGCCTTTGTCTCGGTGTTTTCGATCACAATCCCGGTCAGCTCGTCCGTACCCTCCAGCGCGCAGACCACGCTGCTGACAATGAAACGCACGTTGTCCTTCGCCTTGAGGATCTCGAGCAATTTCGGCTCGCCGGTGAAAAAAGCAAGGTTCTGCACGAGTGTGACGCTTTTGCAGATGTCGGAAAGCATGACCGCCTCCTGCAGCGCTGAGTTGCCGCCGCCGATGACCGCGACGTCTTTTCCGGCATAGAACGCACCGTCACAGACCGCACAGTAGGAGACGCCGGCGCCGGTCAGCTCCTCTTCACGCGGAACGCCGAGCAGCCGGTGCTTCGACCCGGCGGCAAGGATGACCGCTTTTGCCGTATAGGTATCGTTTTCGCCGACAACTTCCTTGCAGTCGCCGTGGTCGATAATCTGTTTTGCTTCGTCCAGTTCGATCTCCGCGTCGAGATTCAGCGCCTGCTCTATCAGCTTTTCCGCCAGCTCATTGCCGCTCAGGCTGATGAAGCCGGGATAGTTTTCCACCTTCGGGGAATGGGTGATCTGTCCGCCGAAGGTCTCTTTTTCCAAAACCAGAACGCTCTTGTCCGCACGTCTCGCGTAAATCGCTGCGGTCAGCCCCGCAGGACCCGCACCGATAATGATGATGTCTTTCATGGCTTTCATCCTTTCAAAATGAACCCCACGCTTTGCAGCATGGAGTTCATGGGTTGTCAGTGTGTCACTTATTTGACGGACTCAATGTATTTGCGGATGTTGGAGACGTTCTGGATCTTCTCTGCTTTGCCGCCGTTAATGACGACAAGGGTCGGCGCCATACGAATGCCGTTTTCGATCGCGAACGCCTCATTGTCCTCGGCGTACACCTTCGTGAACGGGATGTTCGCTTTGTTCAAAAAGCTCTCCGCCATCTTGCAGTTCGGGCAGGTCTTCGTCGCGAAGAGATAGACGCCGTCTTCTGCGCTTGTCTGCGGTGCTGCCGCGCCGTCATTGGAGGCGCAGTCCGGATTCTGATGCGGCACCGTAGAGTGTGCCAGATCATAGAGCTTACGGGAACGGAATTCTTCGGCCTTGCCGTCGTTCCAGTTCTGAACCGGACGGTAGTAACCGGTGATCCGGCTGTAAACTTCCGTGGTCTCGCCGCAGATCGGGCAGGTGTACTGCTCGCCGGTCAGGTACCCGTGATTCTTGCAGACGGAGTAGGTCGGCGACAGTGTGTAGTACGGCAGCTTGTAGTTTTCCGCAATCTTGCGTACAAGGTTGGCGGACGCTTTCCAATCGGGCAGCTTTTCGCCGAGGAAGGCATGGAAGACCGTACCGGAGGTATACAGTGTCTGCAGTTCATCCTGGATGTCCAGCGCGGCAAACACGTCTTCGGTGTAGCCGACGGGCAGATGGGAGGAGTTCGTGTAGAACGGCGCGCGGCCGGGCTGCGACGCAGTGATGATATCGGGATAGCGCTCTTTGTCGTGCTTCGCAAAGCGGTAGGTCGTGGACTCTGCCGGTGTTGCTTCGAGGTTGTAAAGATCGCCGTACTGTTCCTGATAGTCAGACAGCCGCTCGCGCATATGGTTGAGCACGTCCTCGTGAACTGCTGGACCTCCGGGTGTGTCAGGTCGGCACGCAGCCAGTTGGCATTCAGGCCGACTTCGTTCATACCGATCAGACCAATCGTGGAGAAGTGGTTCTCAAAGGTGCCGAGGTAGCGCTTGGTATAGGGATAAAGGCCTTCGTTAAGGAGCTTCGTGACGATCTGCCGCTTTATGCTCAGCGAACGTGCGGCAATGTCCATCAGATGATCGAGGCGCTCATAGAAGTCTTTTTCGTCCTTGGCAAGGTACGCGATGCGCGGCATGTTGATCGTGACAACGCCGATCGAACCGGTGCTCTCGCCGCTGCCGAAGAAACCGCCGGTCTTTTTGCGCAGCTCACGCAGATCAAGACGAAGCCGGCAGCACATCGAACGCACATCGCTCGGCTCCATGTCGGAGTTGATGTAGTTCGAGAAATACGGCGTGCCGTACTTGGCGGTCATCTCAAAGAGCATCTTGTTGTTCTCCGTGGGAGACCAGTCAAAATCGCGCGTAATGGAGTAAGTGGGAATGGGATACTGGAAGCCGCGGCCATTGGCGTCTCCCTCGATCATGATCTCAATAAAGGCCTTGTTGACCAGATCCATCTCTCGCTGGCAGTCGCCGTAGGTGAAGTCCATCTCCTTGCCGCCGACGATGGCGGGCAGATCCTTCAGGTCGGC
>CACYCR010000171.1 GCA_902772935.1 Oscillospiraceae bacterium | reverse complement strand
TGAACCCGTACGAGTCACCCCACACGCCCCTCAAACGTGCGCGTCTGCCTATTCCGCCACTCTCGCGATTGCTCAAATACTATACCATGGTTTGCACGACTTGTCAAGTATTTTCAAAAAGAAAAGAAAAATTATTTTTCGGCGAAACACTGCTGTATCAGACGCCGCGGCGCAGGAGATCTTCCGAAAACGCGTTTGGGCGTACCGGCGACGGCGGGCAGACAGCGCACAAAATACTGCACAAAAAAGAGGGCGAAAACCGACAAAAATTTTCCGTTTAAGTTTCTTCCGCAGATATTGATTTATCAAGGAAGAAGTATATAATAAATAAGTACGGCTGAACGTACGCTCTTTTTTTACTACATCATTCCGGAGGAAAAACAGTGAAGCGGTTTCTGAGTGCATTGCTCGTTGTGGTCTGTCTGTCGGTCATCCCGTCGACGGGCTTTTTGGTCTTGAAAATCAGAGAAAAGAACGAGACGGCGGACGTTTCTTCCGGACAGGAAATGCTGGACAAGCTCGCAGACGGATCCGTGGACGCGGTGCAGAAAGTTATCGACGAGCGCGAAGAACAAGAGCGCATCCGCATCGCGGGCGCGGCAAGAAGCGCCGCAGTGGAGGATACGCTGCGCCGGCTGCAAAGCGGTGAGCTGAGCTACGTCAAGGCGTTCTCCAAGGTCTATATCGCGGGCGACTCTTTGATGGCGGGTCTTTCCGCGTACAATGTGCTCAACTCGCAGCATATCATCGCCCAGGTCAGCGCAAGCCTGTTCCATCTGCAGGAGAATCTGCAGCGGATCATCGCGCTGAATCCGCCGATCCTGATTTTGCATTACGGCGTCAACATGATCGGCGCAGAGGAGTACCACCGGGACAACTTCATCAAACAGTATACCGGTCTGATTCAGCAGCTGCAGAAGGCGCTGCCGAATACGCGGATCATCGTCAGCTATCTCTTCCCCGTGAACACGAGCGTTGCGACCGCGCCGCGCTTCAAATACGTCAATGCGTATAACGCCCGGATCAAGCAGATGTGTGCCGCGCTCGGCATTGAGCATCTCAACTCCGCGCCGGTGTTCCAGGGCCATCCCGAGTTTTACGGCAAGGACGGCATCCACCTGTCCGCCACGTTCTACCGGGATTACTGGCTGCCTTATCTTGTCAGAGAATTGGAGATTGTCGCATGAATTCTTACCGCATCAAGGAAATCATCTGTGTGGTTGTGCTGCTGGTCTTTATCATTGTGCTTGTCGGCCAGAACAGACAAAGCAACGCGGATGCAAAAGACGTGTTCAAAAGCGTGGTTGCCGCTGTGGACACCGACGGCCTGAAAGTCTGCAAGGCCGAAAAATTCAAAGAACAGTTCGGCTTTGAGAAGTCCGATTTCGAAGGCGTTTATTATATGGCGTCCGATTCCATTATGGACGTGCGTGAGATCCTTGTCGTCCGCTGCGGCGACAATGCACCCGCCGATGCGCTGCTCGACAAGGTGCAGAGCCGTGCGGATGACAAATACGGCCTCTTCAAGCAGTATGACCCGACGGCGTCCGCACTGCTCAAAAAGTATGTTGCGGAGAAAAAGGGCGGGTTCGTCTTCTTTGCGGTCTGCGACGATGTTGCCGCCGCGAAACGCGCGTTTCATAAAGCCCTGTAACCGACCGCTCAGATTCAAGTATTAAGGACGTTCATGAAGGAGTTACTCACATGATTTTCAGCAGCGCCGCATTTTTGTTTGCGTTTCTTCCGCCGGTTCTGGCGCTTTATTATCTCCCGCTGTTCCGCAATCGGCCGCAGACGGAGATCTTCAAAAAAAATCTGGTTCTGTGCATCGCCAGTCTGATCTTTTATGCCTGGGGTGAACCGATCTACGTGATTCTGATGCTGCTCAGCATCTATTTCAATTTCACCATCGTGCGCGACATGGAGCATGAGCGCCGCAGCCCCAGACGCAGAAAACGCCTGTTCATCGCCGCGATTCTGTTCAACATTCTTGTGCTCGGCTTTTTCAAGTACTTCGGCTTCCTGGTGGGAACGGTCAACAGCGTCTTTTCGCTGCACCTGCCGGTCGTGAAGCTCGCGCTGCCCATCGGTATCTCGTTTTATACCTTCCAGATTCTGTCGTATGTCATTGACGTTTACAGCGGCAAATGCCACGTACAGAAGAGCCTGTTGAATTTTGCAACGTACGTGACGATGTTCCCGCAGCTCATCGCCGGCCCGATTGTGCAGTACGGCGACATTGAGATGCAGCTGCGCGCGCGCCGGATGAACCGCAGAAAGTTTACCGCCGGCATCCTCTTCTTCGCCCGCGGCCTCGGCAAAAAGGTCATCTTTGCAAACACCATCGGCGCGGTGTACACCGAAATCGCCGCATTGGATCCGGACAACCTCGGCGCGGTGACCGCCTGGTTCGGTATTCTGTGCTACACCCTGCAGATTTATTTCGACTTTTCCGGCTACTCCGATATGGCGATCGGCCTGGGTAAGATGTTCGGCTTTGACTTTGTGCAGAACTTCAACTTCCCCTATGCCGCGACGAGCATCAAGGACTTCTGGAAACGATGGCATATTTCGCTGTCCACCTGGTTCCGCGATTATGTCTATATCCCGCTCGGCGGCAACCGCAAAGGAACGCCGCGCACCATTCTCAACATTCTCATCGTCTGGACGCTGACCGGTCTGTGGCACGGCGCGGCGTGGAACTTTGTTGCGTGGGGCGCGTACTACGGATTGCTGCTGCTCGGCGAAAAGTATATCTACGGCAAAGCCCTCGAAAAGCTGCCGGTCATTGTCCGCCGGATCATCACGCTGTTCATTGTTGTGATCGGCTGGGTCTTCTTCTCGGCGGAGTCCTTCCCCGCGGCGGCGCAGTACCTCGGCGCCATGTTCGGCGGCGCAGGCATCTTCGACGGCATGACCCGCTATTATCTGACGGCGAATCTGCTGCCGTTCACGCTCATGTCCTGCAGCGCGCTCGGCATGTTCCGCAGCTTTCCCATCTCCAAGAACAAGGATTTGCGGCTGGTGCTGCAGGCGCTCGGCTATGCGGTCGTGTTTGCGATCAGCGTGGTCTGTCTGGTCAGCGACAGCTTCAACCCGTTCTTGTATTTCCGTTTTTAAGGAGGCAGGCGTATGGAAAACAGAAGACCTCCCGCTGCGGCGCGCAGACCGGCCGCACCGTCAAAAATTCCCGCGATCTGCATCTGGATCACCGCAGGCTTCTGCGGTGTGCTGCTGCTGATCATGGCGCTGTTCTGGATCACACCGGACCGCGCAAGCAGCGAAAGCGAAAACCGCGTCCTGCAGCAAAGGCCGAAGTTCACGCTTTCGGCTGTGGCGGACGGCAGCTTCATGAAGGATTTCGAAACCTATATGACCGACCAGTTCCCGCTGCGTGACGGTCTGATCGGGTTTCACAGCTTCCTTTCGGAGTTCACCGGCGCGCGCAAACAGCAAAACGTCATCCGCGCCAAAACCGGCCGGCTGATCGAAGCGCAGACGCCCGTCAATGAAGATGTGCTGAATGAGACGCTCGGCGCGATCAACGCCTTTAAAAAGAAAAACGCCGATCTGCAGCAGGCCTTTTTGCTTGCGCCGAACGCGAGCGACCTGTTTGCCGGCGATTTGCCCTACGGGATGCGGATGGACGACCGGCAGGAAACCCTGACCGCCGTCAAGGACACCCTCAAGGGTCTCACCTGGATCAGCGCCTCCAACGCGCTGAAAACCGTGGCAGAGCCGGAAACGCTTTATTACCGCACCGACCACCACTGGACGACCCGCGCGGCCTTTGCCTGTTTCCTTGCGCTGAACCAGAAATGGAAGCTCGGCGCAAAGGAAAGCACCTTTGCATTTTACCCGGTCACGGATTCGTTCAGCGGCACCCTCGCCTCGTCCTACGGCGACCACAAGCTCAAGGATACCATTGAGATCTGCGTCCCGAAAAAAAGCAAGTCCACCTACATCGCGGAGTACGCCTCCCAGCAGCGCAAGACCGCGTCGCTGTTCGAAAAGGACAAGCTCGCGCAGAAAAACCAGTACGAGGTGTTTCTCGGCGGCAACTACGATAAGGTTGTGATTTCGACCGTTGCCGACACGACAAACACGCTGCTGCTCTTCAAGGATTCCTACGCGAACTGCTTTTTGCCGATGCTGACGCCGTACTTCTCGAAGATCGTTGTGATCGACCCGCGGTATTTCAGCGACAGCTTGTCGCACGTGATGGAAGAGAACGATTTCACCCATGTGCTGTTCCTGTACAATCTCAACACCTTCCTTGCGGACAAGTCGCTTGCCCCGGTGCTGCAGTCGGCAGGCTAATCAGACAAAACAAAAAAGAAAGCGAACCGCCGGACACGATTTCGGCGGTTCGCTTTTTGATTATCAGGCGCTTGCCCGGTACCGTAAAACCAGGATAAAAAAAGGCGAACCCCTGAGATCCAGAGGTTCACTTTTTTATTGTACACGAAGCGAGGTAACTTCAGTACATACGGGGAAATGCGGTGTCGCCTCAGCCTGCTTTTTTCAGTGTCCGCAGCCGCGGCGAAGTGAAGTCGAAGATCGCGCCGAGTGCCGCTGCGCCGATGACGGTCAGAATCAGCTCCGCGAGCATATAGCTGCCGTTGTAGGTCAGGGAATAGATCCAGACCGCTTTTGCGCCGTCGGCATAGTCCGCCCAGACGGTCACGCCGCTGATGAAGTGGCAGACAAAGCGCAGCACGGAAACGAATGCGCCGCCGGCAGCGAGTGCGATTGCCTGGTTTTTGACCTTGCCGCGGAAGATGCCGCCGAGACCGAGTGCGCCGAACGCGATCAGGTAATCCGCAAGCGCAACAACCAGATAGGCAACGATGCCGTGGACATAGGAGAAGTTTTTCAGACCGAAGAGCATTTCAATGAGGCCCATCGCAAGGCCGGTGAACAGACCCCATTTAACGCCGTGCCGATAGCTGATGAGCACAATCGGCAATTGGGAGAACAGGGTGACGCCGCCGCCCATCGGCAGCTGATACACGGGGAACTCGTTGAGGACGACGGACAGCGCAAGCATGATGCCGGATTCTGTCAGACGTTGGGTAGGAGAGATTTTGCTTTTGGGTTCTGCCATAAAATAACCTCCTTCGGACGCAAAAAAACGCCCGTTTTGTTTTTATAAACATCACAAGGCGTTCTAAGTACGTCCCTACGCCGGCATTATCCGGATCAGGTCAAAGGGTTGTAAGCTGCTTACTCTCAGCCGTACGCATTCGCACAGCACCCCTGTAATATTTATATCGTATGGTATTGTAGCACAAATGACAATAATTGTCAATAGGGAAAAATAAAAAACGCGGCCGCGGCGCAGAGCTTTCGGCAGCGCAGTGGATGAACCCGGTGGGCGCCCCGTGCACGGCTGTGCCGTGCAGCCGCAGCCTGTGGCTGCGGCGAACTGCGCGAAGCGCAGACGGGGCGCCCCCGCCGGAGAGATTTCGGTTTCCAAACGGCAACGCGCCGCGGTCAGCGGCAGATCATTTCATCGTACGGCAGGAAGGAGAAGCCGTTTTTGCGATAAGTTGCGACGGCGCGGGTGTTTTCTTTTTCGACTTCCAGGCGAAGAACGCAGTCGGGGTAGGCGGTTTTGAGGTATTCAATGAACGCGGTGGCATAGCCTTTGCCGCGGGCGGATTCTTTGAGAAAGAGGTCTTCCAGCCAGACGCAGCGTTTGCCGAACTCGGTGGAAAAGCTGTGGGCGAGCATGGCGTAGCCGCAGACAGAATCATTTTCGATGAAGACGAAGCCTTCGGCGAAGGGGCTGTCGCCGACGCAGGCGGCAACGTCATTTTCGAAGATGGCCGGCGAACCGTTGGTGAACACGGCGTCGGAGGCATAGAATTCACGCATCATATGGATGACGGCAGATGCGTGCTGCCGGGTCATGGGCTGAATGGTCATAGGACACCTCAAAAATGAAATAATACAGAAGTTTTCTTTTGCTGCGGAAATCTGACCGCAAAGGTGCTTTGGACTTGATCAGGTTTTCTTTTGCATACTTTTCTTTTTCTTGATAAGAAAAAGAAACCAAAAAGAACTTGTGGCGGGGTACGCTGTGCGTTCCCGAAACGGTATACAGGTTTTCTTTTGCATACTTTTCTTTTTTCGAAAAGAAAAGTATGCGCTCGCCGCGCAGGCGTACCTTTTTCTTGACAAGAAAAAGGTACCAAAAAGAACTTGTGTTGGGCCGATTAGTCCTCTTTGATCTTTTCCCAGTAGGCTTTGGCTGCCTGTTCGGTTTTGTTCTCCTGCGGCACATAGTAGACGCGGTCCTTGATGGCATCCGGCAAATACTGCTGTGCAATATAGTGGTTTGGAAAATCGTGCGGATATTTATAGAATTGCCCTTTGTTCGGGTTGTCTTCGCCGTCATAATGCTTGTTCTGCAGCGTGCGCGGAATGGGGCCGCTTTTGCCACGCCGCAGGTCGGCCGCCGCTGCGTCGTACGCAAGATAGGCTGCGTTCGATTTCGGACTGTTGCAGACAAGCACCACCGCGTCCGCGAGCGGAATGCGCGCCTCGGGCAGACCGACCATCAGCGCCGCGTCACACGCCGCTTTGACAATGGGGATGATCATCGGATACGCAAGCCCGACGTCCTCGCAGGCGCAGACCATCAGCCGCCGCATGGCGGAAGGCAGGTCGCCCGCTTCCAGCAGCCGCGCAAGATAATGCAAAGCGGCGTTCGGGTCGCTGCCGCGCATGGACTTCTGAAACGCGGAAAGAATGTCGTAATGCTCGTCGCCGTCCCTGTCGTAGCGCATGGAGCTTTTCTGCGTGAGTGCCTTTGCCCGTTCCAGTGTGACAAAAACACCGTCGTCCGTTTCCGGCGTACTCAGCACACAAAGCTCACAGGCGTTCATTGCTTTGCGGACATCGCCGCCGCAGGAAACCGCGATATAGCGTACAACGCCGTCTTCTTCGGTGATCGTGCAGCCGCGCTCTTCGGCAAGCACGCGGAAGGCGCGCTCGACGGCCGGGACAATCTCCTCGGCGGTCACGCTTTTGAACTCGAAAACGGTGGAGCGACTCAGAATCGCGTTGTGGATATAGAAATAGGGGTTTTCGGTTGTGGATGCGATGAGCGTGATCTCGCCGCGTTCGATATAATCCAGCAGTGTCTGCTGCTGCTTTTTGTTGAAGTACTGGATCTCGTCGAGGTACAGCAGCACGCCATTCGGTGCGGCAAGCGTGTCCAGCTCGGCAACAATGGCCTTGATGTCGGCGGTGGAGGCGCTGGTGCCGTTGAGCTTATGGAATTTGCGGTTTGTCTTTGCCGCAATGATGGCGGCAAGCGTCGTTTTGCCGACGCCGGACGGCCCGTAAAACACAAGGTTCGGCAGCTCACCGGAGAGGATGATGCCGCGCAGGGCTTTCCCTTCGCCGAGCAGATGTTGCTGACCGACCATCTCGTCGATCGTTTTCGGGCGGATACGGTCCGCAAGCGGTGCTTTCACTTTGTCACAGCCTTTCCCTTCAGATGCGCCTCGTATTATAGCACATTTGTTTCGCAAATGCAAGGGGGGGCGGCAGCTTTCGCGAAGAAGAAAAATCCCCGGCAGTGAACTTCTGCCGGAGAATTGCAATAACAAGCAGATTATTGACTACTAATAAATGCGATCATCAAAGGGAAGACAGATTCTTTTATTTTTTGAGCAAACTCCAGTATGTACTTAAATCCGAATGTGTACTCAAAAACAAGTAAAGCAATGAGCATGATAATAACAATAATGGCAATGATTTTTTGCGATTTTGTTAGTGGCTTGTCTCTTTTCTTATCCGCTTTTCGTTCTTCCAGCTGACGCAGTATATCTACACAATAGGGGTTATCAGGATATCTGCTCGCAATTTGCTCTGCTTCTGCAAAAAGTACTTTTGCTTTTTTCCTTTTGTGATTCTCTTCATATGTAATAGCTAATAAGGAACAAGCAATAGCTAAAATGGGGTTGTATCCATCTGGGTTTTTGCCAGCCAGAGAGCGAAAAAGCTCCAACATTTTTTCGAGAGCGCCCTCTTCCTCTGGTGATCGATCAGTTAGACGATATAGTCTTGAAAGACGAAAGTTAATATTTGCAAGTGAACTGCTGTATTTGTACGCTTTGGTATATTTGTATATTTTGCAGCAATCTAAAGCGCGGTGAAGATAGTTTTCGGCATCTTTTGTGCGGTTTACGCTCATATAGAGAGCAGCAAGATTACTGTACGTATTTGACAAGTTGCTATTAAACGCCTCCGGATTCTCTTTTGCAAGACCTAAATAAATTCTTTCAGCATTTTTGAAAAGAGATTCAGCCTTATCAAACTGATCAGGACAAAGTGCATAATAGAATAAGCCAAGGTTTAAATCGAGCAGAGCGACAAACATGTCATATTGCTGGGGATTCTTGGCAGCAGCTTCTTGAAAAAGGCGAAGTGAATCGCTTAAATACTTTTCTTTCTCATTTTTTCCTTCTTCCGTCGTTGTTTTTACCAATTGGGCTAACTGATTGTAGATGTGAGCCAATACAGGGTTGAATTTATCCGGATCTTCTTTCGCAAGAAGAGAAGAATACTCTAACGCTTTATGAAGAAGCTTTTTTGCCTCTTCCTCTTTACCAAGCTCTTTGTAAAAATCTCCTGTGTGAAGATATATGTAAGACAACGCAGGATAATCTGCCTGCAATCCTTTTTCTTTGAGCTTGTTGGCAATTACTAAAACTTCTTCATAATAACTTTCTGCCTTTTTCAGTTCTCCCTTTTCAAAACATAACTTCGCATAATTGAGGATTGGCTGAACGTACGAATTATATAACTCCGGATCGGTATCTGCAAGTGTTTTACGAAGGCAAAGTGCTTCTTGAAAGTATTTTTCTGCCTGATTGGTGTGATTGTTAATGTCGTGAAGCAAAGCGAGCAAATTCAGTAACTGCAACTTATCTCCTGAATCCGCGCAAAAAGCTTCATTGGTTAGCAACCTTTCTGCTAACCGGATTGCTTGGCTATATAGCGTTTGGTTTTGCAAATAACAAATATAATCATATACAACGTCGAGTTCCACGTTATACTTTTCCGCAACCGGCACGATCTTTTTATAGCGGCGTTCGATCTCGTCAAAGCGCCCCTTGTAGTCATACATGGTCATCAGGATGTCGATCGCGGTCTTGTGCTCTTTGATGTATTTTGCGGCGCGTGCCTGCTGCATCTGTTCCATGCGGTGCATATCCGCTTCGAATTCGTCGTCGATCTCCTGTGCGTCCAGAATCCGCAGCGCGCCCTCATAGTCGCCCTGCTCAAACAGACGATACGCCTCCTTTTGTCGCGGGGAGACTTCGCCATGGACGTCGTCCGCACTCATGTTCAGCGACATCTGGAAAATCGCGTCCTGCAGTTCACCGATTGTGTCCAGCAGATTCTGCCGTTTGGTTGCAATCTCGGAATAAGCACGATAGAAATCCTCATCGTTCTTTCGGGTCTCATACTGCGGCTTCATGCGGAAATACTGTTCCTCCACTTCCGCCAGCTCCGCCTTGAGCTGCTGCAGCGTTCTGCTGTTCAGAAACTCCGCAACATTGCCAAGCGGCAGTACCTTTTCGCCGCCGACGGTGCAGCAGCCGTCTTTTACCTTGATTTCCGCAAAACCAAGTTCCTGCGCCTTGATGTTCAGCAGGATGCGCAGCTTGACGGTGTCGATGCTCGTGAAGGATTCATGATAATGCCCGATGGTCTGCTCCAACGTC
>CACYCR010000170.1 GCA_902772935.1 Oscillospiraceae bacterium | reverse complement strand
TGTCGCCGAGCAAAAAAAGTTTCCTGAAATTTTGCAGAATGTCGCAGCTTTCCTGCAACAAAACGCCGTTTCCGCCCTTATTATGGGGGATCTTTTTTATGGTGTATGAAGGACGAAACCTAAACCCAGCGCCTGCGGTCGCAAATCCGCGCAACAACCGCAATTCCACATTCCGCATTCCGATTTCCGAATTATTATCATGCGCTCGCCGCGTGGGCGTTTCTTTTTCTTGTCAAGAAAAAGAAACCAAAAAGAACTTGTGTCGGGTTTCCGCGACATAAACAAAAAAGCAGCCGCAACTTTCGTCGCGACCGCAATTTTCCATTTTCCATTTTCATTTTTTTCTTGCGCTCGCCGCGTGGGCGTTTCTTTTTCTTGACAAGAAAAAGAAACCAAAAAGAACTTGTGTCGGGTTTCCGCGACACAAACAAAAAAGCAGCCGCAACTTTCGTCGCGACCGCAATTTTCCATTTTCCATTTTCATTTTTTTCTTGCGCTCGCCGCGTGGGCCTTACTTTTCTTTTTCAAAAGAAAAGTAAGCAAAAGAAAATTGTGTCGGGGTGCGTTGTACTGATTTCAGCTCTCAAACGCCGTTTCCCGCGTATAAATGTCCAGCACCTTCTTCGCACGCTCTTTCATCTGCGCACGCAAACTCGCCGGTTCAATCACCTCAATCTTGTCGGCAAACTGCATCACCCACGAAACCAACCCGTCGCTGACCGTCGCATGCGCAGTCAGACGGAAATGATCGTCGTCCATACACTTGAAAATCTGCGCGCTCGAACCGAACCGGTCAAGAATCTCCTCCAGAATCTCATTGCGGCAAACAAACTCAATCTGCTGCAAATCGCCGCTGAACATATTGAACAGCTTGCCCGCGTAGTCCGCAGCGTCAAAAAAGCTCCGGTACGGCGACACCTCATCAAAGCGGCGTGCGTCCGTCTTGCACATCTCCACCTTCCGCATCCGGTCGATCCGCGTATGCATCAGGTTGTTGTACTTCGCGTGGTTCGAGATCAGATAGTAGTGATCGTTCGACCAGATCAGCGCATACGGGCTGACCGTAAACTGCTTTTCCTCCATGCGCACGCCCCGGGTCTCGTCGTCAAGCTGCCGCTTCTGATACAAAAACGAAATCTGCTTCCCCTGCCGGATCGCGCGGTGGATCACGTCGATGTTCACATAGATTTCCTCATTGCTGCATTTCACGCGGTGCTCCACGCTGATCTGTTCCTTGAGCAGCGCGGCACGCTGTACCGAGCAAAGGGTCGTAATCTTGTCCACCAGCTCCTTCGTCTTCTTCGGCGTAATAAAGCTTGCCGCCTGCACCGCATCCAGCAGCAGCCGCAGCTCCGGCTCCTCAAACGTCCGCGTGATCAGGCAATAGCCGTTCTTCGGCGCACGCACGCGCAGAATCTCAAAGCCGTAATCGCGCAGCGTCTGCACATCACTGTAAATGCTCTTGCGCTCGCACACGATCCCCTTCTCCCGCAGCATCAGAAGCAGCTCGTCCGGGCTGACGGGCGTATCCTCGTCGCTGTAACGCTCCAGATAATCCTTGATGTACAGCAGCTTTAACTTCGTCTCTCCTCTGTTTGCCGCCATTATGATCCCTCCCTGAAAGATACCGCCGAGGACACCCCGGCGGCTGATCAAATTCGGTATTGTTGTTCTGTCAATAGGTCATCTTCGCCATCACGGCCCGGACAGCGTCTTCGTCCATCTTGACAAGATCGCGGTCATAGGTCAGCAGGCCGTTCACCTCAAATTCCACATCGGACACCTGGGTGTACACCGTTGCGGACAGGCCCTTTTTGATTGCGGGAATCACCTGATGCTCGTGCAGCTTCACGAACGCCTTCGTCAAACTCTCCTTCGAGCGGTACATCTGATAGCCGAAGCTCTTTTTCCGGTTCCAGACGTGACCGTCAAGGACCTCGCTGTAGCCGCCGTATTCACTCAGCACAAACGGACGGCCGTCATACTTCGGCGTGGTTACAGGGTAAATATAGCGGTGAATCGAGCGCAATTGTGCGCCCTTCTGGTCATACCAGCCGCTCGCATGGTCCACGATGCGCGTCGGGTCGTACGCCTTCACGGCATCGCCGATGCGTTTTGCGTCAAACTGACCCCAGCCCTCATTGAACGGCACCCAGGTACCGATGCACGGCGCGTTATACAGCGCGTCGATCATCTCGAACAGCTCTTCTTCAAACTGGGTACGCCACTCAATGCGGTCGCGGTGAAAGATCTTATACTTGTTGTCGATGAGCGACAGATTCACGAACGGATTCAGAAAGCCCTGAATGTTCGGGATCACGCCGGCATGGACGAGGTTGAGCGCCTTGCCGCCGCTGACCATATCCTGCCAGACGATCATGCCGAGCCGATCACAGTGATAATACCAGCGAGCGGGTTCAACCTTGATGTGCTTTCTGAGCATATTGAAGCCGAGATCCTTCATCTTCTGAATGTCATAGATCATCGCCTCATCGGTCGGCGGCGTCAGAATGCCGTCGCACCAATAGCCCTGATCGAGCAGACCGCGCTGGAAATAGGGTTGATTGTTCAGGAACAGGCGGTTGAAGCCGGCATGGGCGCCGATGCTGAACTTGCGCATGCCGAAGTAGCCCTTGACGCAGTCGTCGCCGTAGGTCAGCACAAAGTCATACAAAAACGGATCTTCCGGCGACCAGAGCTTCGCATCCGGGATGTCGACCGTATCGTCCACGTCAAGATCTTTTTCCGCGACAACCGTTTCGCCGTCCAGCACTTTGATGTGCAATTGTGCGTCGCCGACGCAGCTCGTTTTGATGGCAAGGATGCCCTTGTCGATATCGGGCGTGAGGGCGTAGCGCTGAATGTACGCCGCCGGAACCGCCTCCATCCACACCGTCTGCCAGATGCCGCTCGTCGCGGTGTACCAGAAGCCGTGCGAATAGCTCGCCTGCTTGCCGCGGTTCTGCCAGCCGGCGTCCGTCGGGTCATAGACCCAGACGACCAGTTCGTTTTCACCGTCCCGGAGCGCGTCGGTAATGTCCGCGCAGAACGGACAGTAACCGCCGATATGCGTCTTCACCAGCGTGCGGTTGACATAGACCTTGCATTCCCAGTCCACCGCGCCGAAATGCAGCAGCACATGCTTGCCCCGAAAGCTTTCGGGCAGGGTGAACGTTTTGCGGTACCAGAGACGCTCATCCGCGTGCAGCCGGCGGCAGACGCCGGACAGACAGCTTTCAATCGAAAACGGAACACGGATCTTGCCGTCATAGCTGTCGCACCAATCGGTTTTTGCGTCCGTGACGGCGTAATCAAACATGCCGTTCAGGTTCACCCAGTCGTCGCGCACCATCTGCGGGCGGGGGTACTCGGGCAGCGGCAGCTCGCACATGGCGGCGTCCGCCCAACGGGTCTTCAATGTGGTCATAACGCTGGCCTCCTTATACGAAATCGGAATGCGGAATGATGGCTGCGGAGTTCACAGGCAGCGCAACGATGCATGGTTTCTTGCTTACTTCAGGTATGCCGAGGCAACCCAGCCGGAAACGCCGTGGGTCGTGTCGGTCACATAGACCCAGCCGGAAACAGTCGAGCTGGCGCCCTTCACGGTGACCGGGAAGCCGTTGCCGACGTTGCGGATCACGTCATAGCTCGTGCCGGGGCCCTTGCGCAGATGCACGCCGGCATGGGCATTGACGGTTTTGGTCTCGGGGCTGCTGTAGGTATAGTCCGGCTTCACAACGCCGGAGACCTGCTGCTCGGTTGTCGCAACCGGGCGGCTGTCGGAAAGATAGCTCTTGCTGACCCAGCCGGAAAGGCCGTAGCGGCCGCTGTAAACATAATAGAAGCCGTTCTGTTCCGCGGTGACGGAAACGTCGTTGCCAACGGAAAGGCTCACGCGCGACGGGCTGTTCTTGTCCGGCGCATAGCGCAGCGCAACGCCGTTCGCGGAAAGGTACATTGTGCGCTTTGCGAAGGTCCTGGTCGGCTTCACCAGGGTCGTCGCTGCCGGCTTTTGTGTTGTGGACTGCGTTGTGGTCTGGCGCGTGGTACTCTGCCGCGTTGTCGTCTGACGGGTCGTGCTCTGGCGCGTTGTTGTCTGGCGCGTCGTACTCTGGCGTGTCGTGCTCTGGCGCGTTGTTGTCTGGCGCGTTGTACTTTGCTTCGTGGTCGACTGCTTGGTCGTTGTCTGCTTGGTTGTCGACTGCTTCGTTGTTGCCGGCTTCGTCGTGGTCTGCTTTGTGGTTCCTGCATTGTCGGCAGTCGTCTGCTCTTTTTTGGTTGTGCCCTGCTTGGTTGCGTCCTTGTCGGTTGCATCCTTGTCGGTCGCATCCTTGTCGGTGGCATCTTTATCTGTCACGTCCTTGTCGGTCGCGTCCTTATCGGTGGCGTCCTTGTCGGTGGCGTCCTTGTCGGTTGCATCCTTGTCGGTGGCGTCCTTGTCGGTCGCATCCTTGTCGTCTGCCGGAGTCGTGGTGGTGTCGGTGTCAGCAGTGGTGCCGTTGACGGTCGTTGTGTCGGTGGATGTGGGCTTGACCGGACGCAGGAAGTCGTTGTTGCGCACAAGGTAGTAGCCGCCGGCGATCACCGCGCCGAGAACCAGCAGCGCAACAATGATTATGCCGACGCCCTTGTGATTGCGGGTGCGCACATACATGTCGTCGCCGTCATTGCTGACGTCTTCGATCTCTTCCGGGGCGTCGTCTTCCGGCTCGTCCTCCACATAGGACTCGGTGTCGGCGATTTCTTCTGCCGCTGCGGTGTCTGCCGCCGGCACGTCGTCGGCAGCGTCTTCCGGCGCTGCTTCCGGTTCGGCTTCGGGCGCAGTTTCTTCTGCGGGAAGCTCCTGCGGCTCTTCGATCACTTCTTCCGCCGGCTCCGCTGTTGCAGGTTCAACGATGATCTGCATCTCTTCAAATTCCGGCGAGACATATTTCGGCAGACCGGACAGCTCTGTATCCCCATGCGCATTTGCCGGTGCTTCCGGTTGTGTTGTCGGCTGAACGTCACGCGGCTGTGCCGGCGGTTCGGCGGGCTGCTTTGCCGGCGAATCCAGATCCTTCGGCGCCGCGAAATCATTGTCGAGGCTGAGAATTGTTCCGCACGCTTCGCAAAAACCGGAACCTTCGGGAAGCTCTTTACCGCAATTGCTGCACTTCATGCTTTATCACTCCTATAATTTTTACGTTTGCCGCAAAAGACAAATAATTACAGTCTATTGTACCATATAATTCCCCCGATTGCAAGTATTGCAAAAAAGAAAAAGACGGCAGAAGCGTTGCCGCCTCTGCCGCGTTTTTACGTTGCTTTATTCTGTCTTGTCAACCGGATCAGTCAAGCAGACCAGCGAACAGTTTACGCATGGTCGCAATGCCCTTTTCGGTGTCGCCGCCGGTCAGAATACCATAGATCGTACCGAAGACTTTGATAAGGATATCAAAGACTTTCGCGAAGGTATCGCTTTCCGGAGCGTCCGGGCTGTAAGCAGCTCTGAATTCGATCACTTTGCCTTCTTTGCCTGCGGGAACCGTGTAGGTGCTCGGGCCGGCGCCATAGGTGTTATGGTCGTCAAGGCAATACCAACCGTCGAACTGATAACCCTTCGGCGCAGTAACAGCGGGAAGAGAAACTTTCGCGGTCGCTCTGAAGTCAGATTCGGTTTCCGGAGCCTGAATGTACTTCGCTTTGGATTCAGCGTCCGTCAGCACTCTGTACTCGAACTTGTTGGTGTAGGTGTTGTAAACGTTCTGCGCGTCTCTGAATGTGCCGCCGTTGAGATCATAAACAAGAATCGACTGATCATCATTTGCCGGATAGCCCTCGTAATCCCAAGCGGATGCGCCGACAGCCATGACGGAGAACATCATCAACACTGCCAGAAAAACAGATAATACCTTTTTCATTTGGAAATCCTCCTTTAATTTTTGTTATTATCTTGGTTAGATTATAGCACCTCGATTTGAAAATTGCAAGAGATTTTATACAACTTTTTCGAACTTCATAAAATATTTTTATTCAAAGAAAAAGTTTATCAAAATTTTGTTAAATGTGTTTTTCGTGTGCGTGGCTTTTGTCTTTTTGTTCGACAAAATCACGGAATAGCCGACGAAGTTCTGTCTACTTGACGAAACTGCTGCTTTCAACTATAATTATGGAAAAGGGCGCATTGCCGAAAGGAGGCATCGCAATTGCAGACGTCCCGCATCTGGAACCGCGATCTGATCAAATATATCGCCATTATCGCCATGCTGCTCGACCACATCGCGTGGTATCTGCTGCCGTTCGCCTCCCCTGCCGCGCAGGCGTTTCATGTTGTCGGGCGGATCACTGCTCCGGTGATGTGCTTTTTCATCGCCGAGGGGTACTGTTACACGCGCAGTGTCAAAAAGTACGCCCTGCGGCTGTTTCTGTTCGCCGTGGCGTCGCAGATTCCCTGGAGTCTGCTGCACCAGGACAGCAGCACACTGTCCTTTAACATGCTCTTTTCACTGTTCTTCGGGCTGCTCGCCGTTCACGCCGCCGCAACGATCTCCCGGCCGGCGCTGCGCCTGCTTGCGGTCGCTGCCTGTATCGGCGTGACCTATTGGTGCGACTGGCATTTTTACGCCGTGATCTGGTGCGTTTTGTTTTACGTTCTGCGTACCAGGCGCAAAACGGCGCTCGCGGTGTACGCAGGCACCGTCGCGTTTTACATCCTGAACAGCTTTCTGTGGAAGGTGTATGACGGGCAGGCCGCACTGCAGGCGGCTGTTAACATGGCGTTCACATTTGGGCTATTCCTGCCGGTGCCGCTGCTGCTGCTTTACAACGGACAGAAGGGGCATTGCAAAGGCAGCAAATGGGTGTTCTACGTCTTCTATCCGCTGCATTTACTGGCGATTGCCCTGATCCGGGCGCATCTGCAGTCATCTTAAAATCCGTCCGGAATGTTCATAATTTGTCCATCTTTTTTTCACACAACTTTGCTATACTGATGATATGTTTAAATGGAACGATCAAGTATGGAGGTGCTTTTTATGAAACGAATCTTATCTGTTGCATTGACGCTGGTTCTTCTGCTGTCCTGCATTACCCCCGCGTTCGCGCAGGAACCGCTCACGCTGGCCGGCAGCCAGATTCCGGTCATTCTGCTCGGCGGCGACGGCGAACCGATCTATGACGGGGAAGGCAATTTTCTGTTTGACATTGACAACCTCGGCAAATTATTCCAGGGGTCGGACCGCAAGGAACTGCTGCAATCTGTTGCCAACGTCCTGCAGCCGTTTTTGCTCGAAGGACTGACGGTCGGCAAATGGGACAACTACTATGATGCGCTTGAAAAAGAGATCGCCGAACTGTTCGGCGACGTCCGGCTGGATGAAAACGGCAATCCGCGCATCGGCTCCGACATTTCAAAAGAGCGCCGCGAAACCAATGCGTACAATATGGCCAACGACAACAAGGGCGACAAGGGCTACTACAGCATTCAGGATTACCACTTCTGGTATGACTGGCGGCTCGACCCGATGGAGAACGCCGACCAGCTTGCCGCGTACATTAACGCGGTCAAGACCGTCACCGGCGCCGATAAAGTTTCCCTGTGCGGCCGCTGCGTCGGCAACAACGTCATGCTCGCCTACCTTGCGAAATACGGCTTTGACAGCATCTATGGCTTCGGCATCGACGGCACCAGCTCCAACGGCGGCGAATTCATCAGCGACGCCATCAGCGGCAAGTTCAAGCTCGACGGCGCGGCGGTCGAACGCTTCATGATCGACTATGACACGCTGGGCATGATGGACTTTTCGGATTTCATCATGGCGACGGTTGACCTGCTGGTCAAGAGCGGCGCTATGGACGGCCTTTCCAAAGCGGTACGCGCAACGATCTATGACAAAGTTGCGGTCGGCGTGACCGGCGCACTGGCGCGTTCCACCTTCTTCACCATGCCGTGCTACTGGGGCTTTGTGAAAGCAGAGGATTACGACACAGCAATCCGCTACGTCTTCGGCGAAGAAGGCAGCGAAAAGCGTACGCAGTACGCCGGCCTGATCGAAAAGCTCGACCGGTACCACGAACAGGTGGTGCTGCAGATTCCGACCATCATGAAGACCCTGCGCGAAAAGGACATCAAAACCGCCATCATCTCGAAGTACGGCTTCCAGATTCTGCCGATCTGCGAATCGCGCAATGTGATCTCCGACCAGTATGCCTCGGTCACGAATTCCTCCTTCGGTGCAACAACCGCCGACTCGATCTATGAAACGCTGTCCGACGAGTACATCGCGCAGCGCGTCGCCGAGGGCAATGGCAAATACATCTCCCCCGACAAGCAGATCGACGCGTCGACGTGTCTGTACCCCGATTACACCTGGTTCACCAAGGGCGCGCGCCACGGCGAATGGACCACCACGGAAAACGAAATCATGTACACCGTTACGACCGCCGACCGGCAGCTCACGGTGGACGACTTTGACCTGACGCAGTTCATGGTCTATGACAAGCCGACAAAAACCATGTCGCCCATGACCGAAGAAAACTGCCACACGGAATACTGGACGCTCGACGCCACTGCCGATCATCCTTCGAATATTTTCCAGCGCATCCTGCCCTTCTTCCGTTCACTGAAGAATTGGCTGCAGGCAGCATTTGCGGCAATCAAGGCGCGGATAGCAAAAGGATAAGATCAAATTGAATTGAAAAAAGCGTGCTGTCAGTTGGCAGCACGCTTTTCTATTTCTTTTTGTACATGAAAGGCCGGGCGGTATGTATCACACACCGGAAGCCCGTATTCCTTCTTTTTTAGTAGCCCAGGTTCACCTGCATCACCTGATCGACCGGATGGATGCAGTCCGCACGGTATTTTTCCGCGCCCGATTCCGAAAGGAAGCAGGGGGCGCCGTCCGGACCGATCGCGACTTCCTGGAACATCGACGGCGCCGTAATGGTCGCCATGCGGCGCGAAAGCCGGCAGAAGCGCAGCGGCACTTCTCTGCCCGCCAGCGTCAGCGAAGCGGTGGTCCGCTCCGTCAGTACCGATGCATCGTAAACATACAGGAAGGACTCGAACATCCGGCCGTAGGAGCAGGAGAAAATCGGCCTTCCGTCGGGCAGAACCGTCATGCCCTGCACATCGCCGGGGATCGCAAGTGCCCGATTCGGCACGATCACGTTGTTTTCCACCTGATTGACTTTGATGCCGTACGGCGCGGATGCATCCAGATCATAGGCGTCTGCGCGAGCATAAAACTTTTCGCCGAGCAGCGTTTTATAGACCGGTTCTTTTTCCTTCACCGTGGTTCCGTCGTTGTCCGTATACTCCGACAGCCACAACACGCCGTTGGCAACCTCGGCGCCGGACGTCATCGGCAGGCAGGTTTCGAACGATGCGAGCACCTTTGCGGCTTTGCCGTTCTTCGTGCCGAGCACCTCAGACAGCGACAGCACGAACAGCAAGTTTCCCCCTGTCAGGTACACCCAGTCGCCGAACGTCGCAATGCCGCCGAAATGCCGCTTGGACAATCCGCCGGCCGGCACGCGCACGGTGACGGCATGCAGCAGCGTTCCGCCGGCATCCACCACGGCGATCATCGACGGCAGCGTGTCAAAGTAGCCGCTGATCAGATAGACCTTTTGTTCATTGCTGTAGGCGATGCCCTGCGGAACAAAGCCTTCGGCAAGGCCGGGGATCCGGAACGCGGGCGTCGCTTTTTTGTCGAACAATGCCGTCTGCGGATCGGTAGCGTTTTCCGCTGTGACCACACTTGTTTGGGTCAACGCAGCGGAAGGTTCCCCCTGCGCGGGCAGCACGCCGGCGTTGCCGGACACCGCAAAATAGGACAGTGCCATCGCCAACAGGCAGCTGATGAGTTTTTTCAGGTAATCGAAATTCCAGGCAATATCAAATTTCATGGTTCTCTCTCCTTTTCATCGTTGTGAACAAGATCTTTAATCGGTAAACAGGGTGATCGGGAATGTCACCATGGACTTGCCGAACGCATCTATGACCGCCTCGTAGTCTGCCACCTTGATTTCCCGCATCTTGTCAACCTGTACTTCGCCGTCATCGTCCGTGGGCAGTTGCTTGTCCACGGTGTAGCACTTCACCGTCTGATAGGATTCATCTTCAATGGCGAAATACGTCTTGGTGACGATGAGGTCGCCGTTCTTGATTTCGCAGACGGAAAAGATGCTGCCCTGGCCCCATTTTCCATAGTAATTGCTGCCCTCAACAATGCGCCCGTCGTTCATAACGTTGACGCCGGAGTACTCATCGTAGGAACCGATCAGCCATTTCGGCGCGCCGCCCTGCAGCGTGTAGATGCCGCCGAGCATCCCCGACTGCATCTTTCCGTCTGCGTCCTCATCCGCGCAGCCGATGATCAGCTCCTGCGTACCGTCATGGTTGATGTCATAAAACGTGTAGCCCGCACCCTCTTCATAGTAGATGATCGACATCTGATCCACGTCGAGGTCATAGTCCTGCGCCTCCGGATTTGCAAAGGCTTCGCGGTACCGTTCGAGCAGCGCCGCGTAGGGCGCGTTTTCATCCGCGACCGACAACGGTTCTGTACGGTTCTCGGCGGTTGTGTCCGCTGCAGACGTTTTATCCGCTGCGGTGGTTTTATCCGCCTCAGTCGTTTTATCCGCTTCGGTGGTTGCGTCTGCTTCGGTGGTTTTATCTGCTGCCGTGGTATCGCCGTCTGCCGGGGTACCCGCACAGCCGGAAACTGCGGTCAGCAGCAGCACAAGGGTGAGTATGCACGCAAGGATCCGTTTCATCATTTCGTCCTCCGTTTTCGGTTTTTGCCGCCGGCATTACTGACCGAGTGCGGCAAGGCTTTCTTCAATCATCTTGATCTTTTCCAGGGTCTTCGCTTCCTCCGCCTTCTGCGTGTCAATCACGGCTGCGGGCGCTTTGGCAAGGAAGCCCGGATTCAACAGCTTCGCCTGAATCCCGGCGAGTTTCTTTTCGCTTGCCTCTTTTTCCTTGGTCAGACGCTTGCGTTCGGCTTCGAGGTCCACGAGGTCACCCATCGGGATATAGACCTTTGCGTCGGCGGTGACAATGCTCACTGCGCCGGGAATGTCAAAGCTGTCGCCGACGGTCACGTCCGCTGCGGACGCAAGGCGCTGGAAGAACAGCGTTGCGTTTGCAAAGATGTCCTTCTTCTCCGTCGCAATGTAGACGTGCGCCTTTCTTGAGGGCGGGACGTTCATTTCGCTGCGGCGGTTACGGATGGCGCGGATGGCTTCCATGATCGCGTCCATCGTCATTTCTTCGGCGGGATAAATGTGGCTTTCGTCACGCTGCGGCCACGGGGAAAGCATAATCGTCTCACCGTCATGCGGCAGGGTCTGCCAGATCTCTTCGGTGATAAACGGCATGAACGGGTGCAGCAGCTTCATGGTCTCGGAAAGCACGTAGATCAGCACCGCCTTTGCGGTTTCGGTCGAGGCATCCTTTTTCTGCAGTCGGATCTTCGCAAGCTCGATGTACCAGTCGCAGAAGATGTCCCAGATGAAGTCATAGAGCTTTTGCACGG